>DASVPW010000191.1:0-13589 GCA_036389455.1 Beijerinckiaceae bacterium | reverse complement strand
GACGCCATCGCCCACGTCGTGCGCTGCTTCGAGGACTCGGACGTCACCCACGTCGAGGGCAAGATCGACCCCGTCGCCGACATCGAGACGATCGAGACCGAGCTCATGCTCGCCGACCTCGACAGCCTCGAGAAGCGCGTCGTCGGGCTCGAGAAGAGGGCCCGCGGCGGCGACAAGGAGGCGAAGGAGGCCCTGGCCCTGGTCGAGCGTTCGCTCGCCCTCCTGCGCGAGGGCAAGCCCGCCCGGCTCGTCGAGCGAAAGCCCGAGGAGGAGCGCGCCTTCTGGATGCTCGGCCTCCTGACCTCGAAGCCCGTGCTCTACGTCTGCAACGTCGAGGAGGCCTCCGCCGACAAGGGCAACGCGTACTCCCAAAAGGTCTTCGAGCGCGCCGCCGAGGAGGGTGCCAAAGCGGTCGTGGTCTCGGCCAAGATCGAGAGCGAGATCGCGGTCTTGGCCATAGAGGAGCAGAAGGACTACCTCGAGGCGGTCGGACTCTCGGAGCCGGGGCTCAACCGCGTCATCCGAGCCGGCTACGAGCTTCTCGGCCTCGTCACCTACTTCACGGCGGGCCCCAAGGAGGCGCGGGCCTGGACCGTGACCGTCGGCACGCGCGCCCCGCAGGCCGCGGGCGTGATCCACACGGACTTCGAGAAGGGCTTCATCCGGGCCGAGACCATCGCCTACCCGGACTACGTCGCGCTCAAAGGCGAGGCCGGCGCCCGCGACGCCGGGAAGCTCCGGCTCGAAGGCAAGGAGTACGTCGTCCAGGACGGCGACGTCCTGCACTTCCGCTTCGCCACCTGACCTTTCGCGGCATCGACGAAACACGCACGAAACAGTGCCGAAACACGGGGCCGCTAGGGTCCCGGCCTCATGCCCTTCGATTTGATGTCCCACGGATCCATTCGATGACCTTCGCCTTTGCGCCCCGCGTCTTGACGGGCGCCCTCGCGATCCTGGCGGTTGCGGGCCTGCCCTTGCCCGCCCCGGCCCTGGTCGAGAAGGTGATGACGGTGTGCAGCGGCCAGCTGTGCCCGTTCTTCCGGCCCGCCTTCGCCGTGCCCGAGGGCTGGTGGGAGGACGGCAAGACCGGCCTGCGGCTCGGCGTGCGCCTGTTCGTGCCGGTAGGCGAGACCTTCGACTCGGCGCCGGCGGTCATCTACGCGACGGCGCGCCTCAACCAGGAAGGCGAGGATCTTACGGCGGCGGTCGCCCAGCACCACGAGACCTGGCGGCGCAAGGTCCCGGAAGTCGCGATCGTCCGCCTCGACGACGTCCGCCGCAGCGACGGCGCGGCGTTCCAGCAGCACGAGTTCGTCTCGCCGAAGCTCGCCCAGCCCTACGAGCGGGTCGCGACCGCGATCGACAGCGACGCCGAGGGCTCCGTCTTCGTGGTCCGGCTGGTGCTGACCGCCAAGTCCGAAGCGGCGCTGAAGGCCGCGCAAGAGAGCTTTCTGGCGATCCTGAAGAGCTACTGACCGGACATTCAACGGATCCTGCCCCGATTCCGGCGCATCCCTGGCAGGACGCCTCGGCAGGCCTCAGCACGGGCTCGTGAACCTTCATACCGTCGAATCGGCCTAAAGAATCGGCTCAATCGAAGCTGGAGGCCCGATCATGGCGGGCATCGCGAACGCGTTCCTATCGTCCCGCCTCGGCGAGGGCGAACTCCTCGTCGGGCTGGTCGTCGGCCTGTGCCTCGTCGCCTTCTGGCTCGGAGGCCGCGACCCCGACCATCACGGGAGCGATCTCCACCACCGGCATTTCTAAGGCGACTGCGCCGTCGCTCAGCCGCAAGCTCATCCACCACAGGCCGCCGCTGAAGATGCTTGGATCGGGCAAGCACCTCTGATATGACTACAGTAGTCATATCAGGGGCGCCTCATGCAGGAGATCCAGTTGAAGGACGCCAAGGCGTCCCTGTCGGCGGTGGTGGACCGTGCCGTCGCGGGAAAGCCTTCGGTCATCACCCGTCACGGCCGCCGGGAGGCGGTCGTGGTCTCGTGGACCGAGTGGGAGCGCCTGCGCGACGTGCCGTCGCTTGGCCGGCTGCTGATGTCGGCGCCGATCGAGCCGGGCGACATCCCGGAGCGGGATCGCACGTCGCGACGCTCCGAGGAACTCTGACCTGTACCTGGCCGACACCAACGTCATCTCGGCTGCGGCGCCGTCGCGGCACGCGGCTCCGGCCGATCTGGTGGCCTGGATGGATGCCTCGTCCGACGGCCTGTTCCTATCCGTCGTGACGGCGGCGGAGGTCGAGGCCGGCGTCGCCAAGGCCTTCCGCGAAGGGAGCAAGGCCAAGGCCGAGGCGCTCGCCGAATGGTGGGCCGCGATCGAGCATCTTTACGGCGAACGCATCCTGCCGGTCGACCTCGCCGTCGCCCGCGCGGCCGGGCGGCTACGCGACGAAGGCCGCGCCGCCGGCCGCACGCCGGACTTCGCCGACCTGGCGATCGCCGCGACGGCGCGGGTGCACGGCCTCACGATCCTGACCCGGAACGTAAGGCATTTCGCCCCGCTCGGCGTGCCGCTCGTGGATCCGTTCGCGGACCTTCCGCCGACTCCGGGAACCGGCGCCATTTCGTAGGCAATCCGCGAACCCGCAGCGCCGCCATTCCGGCCAGGATTGGCGTTGCCGCGACGGCGTGTGCTAGGGGGCGACGACGCTCCCGGCTCGCTCCTTCTCATGCCCCGCCTCCATTTCGAAGACTTCTCGCCCGGCACCGCCGACGTCCCCGGCTCGATCACGGTCACGAAGGAGGCGATCGTCGCCTTCGCCCGCGAGTTCGACGCGCAGCCGTTCCACACCGACGAGGCGGCGGCTCGGAAGACCTTCGCGGGCGGGCTGATCGCGTCCGGCTGGCACACCTGCGGCCTGCTCATGCGGCTCATCGCCGACGGCTTCATCAACGAGTCGAGCTCCATGGGGGCGCCCGGCGTCGAGGAGCTGAAGTGGCTGAAGGTCGTGCGCCCGGGCGACGTCTTGCGGGCGCGCGGCACGGTGCTCGAGACCAAGGCCTCGCGCAGCCGGCCCGAGATGGGCCTCGTGCGCATGTTCTACGAGCTCCTGAACCAGGACGGCGCGGTGGTGATGACCCAGCGCAACTGGACGATGCTGGGGCGGCGGGGCTTCGAGCCGCCCTACGGCGCCCGGGCGAACGGGCCGGCCAAGGCCGAGCCGGCGGGAGGGTCCCCTTCGGATGACCGCCCCTCGGGCGAGGGCGAGCCCGCGCCGTTCTTCGAGGACGTTGCGGTCGGCGAGACGGCGGCCCTCGGCAGCTACGCCTTCACGCCCGAGACGGTCGTCGCGTTCGCCAGGGAATACGACCCGCAGCCGTTCCACGTCGATCCGGAGGCGGCGGCGCGGAGCCACTTCGGCGCGCTCGCGGCGTCGGGCTGGCACACGGCAGCGGCCTGGATGAAGCGCCTCGTCGAGCGGCGCACGCGCCAGCGCGAGGCCGCGATCGCCCAGGGGCAGCGCCCGGCGAGCTTCGGCCCCTCCCCCGGCTTCACCGACCTCAAGTGGCTGAAGCCGGTCTACGCCGGCGACACCCTCACCTTCCGCACTACGGTCGTCGACAAGCGTCCCTCGAGCTCGCGGCCCGAGTGGGGCCTCGTCCTCAGCCACAACACCGGCCACAACCAGGCGGGCGAGCTGGTGTACGAGTTCAAAGGCGCGGGTTTCGTGGAACGGCGGAGGTGAGCGGCATCCCTCTCCTCGCAAGCGGGAGAGGGGATTCACCCCACCTTCCCGTATCCCGCGAATTTCTGCGCCACGCGCTCCATCTCGGCCTTGCCCAGCACCGCCGGCTTGAGGCCCGCCGCAAGGAGGGCGAGGTACTGGGTCGCGAGGTTCTCGACCTCGGCCGCGATGGCGTGCGCGCCGTCGAGGGTCTGGCCGAGCGCGATCACGCCGTGGTTCGCGAGGAGCACGGCCTTGCGGCCGTCGAGCGCCGCGACCGCGTTGTCGGCAAGCGCCTGCGTCCCGAAGGTGGCGTACTCGGCGCAGCGCACGTCCGGCCCGCCGCAGAGCGCGATCATGTAGTGGAAGGCCGGGATGCCTTTCCGCGCGCAGGACAGCGCCGTCGCCATCGGGCTGTGGGTGTGGACGACGGCTTGCGCGTCCTCCCGCGCCTTGTAGATCGCGGTGTGGAAGGGCCACTCGGACGAGGGGCGGCCGCTGCCTGCCCGCACCTGCCCCTTAAGGTCGATCTCGACGATGTCGCCGGGGGTCATCGCGGCGTAGGGCAGGCCGGAGGGCGTGACGAGGCAGCCGTCGCGAAAGCGCGCCGAGACGTTGCCCGACTTCGAGGGGCAGAACCCTGCGCGGTCGAGCGCCTGCGCGACCGCGACGATCTTCTGGCGAAGCCGGGCCCCGTCCATCAGGCGGCGGCCCGCTCGGGATAGAGCGCGAGGAGCCCCTCGCGGCTCGCCCGCGCGATCCCGCGCTCGGTGACGATCCCGGTGACGAGCCGGGCCGGCGTCACGTCGAAGGCGGGGTTGAGGGCCGGGCTTCCCGGCGCCGTGACCTGGACGGTCTCGACCGTGCCGGCGTCGGTCAGGCCCGTCATGTGCGTGACCTCGCCGGGCGAGCGCTCCTCGATCGGGATTTCTTGGACGCCGTCGGATAGCGACCAGTCGATGGTCGAGAACGGCAGCGCGGCATAGAACGGCACGCCGTTGTCGCGGGCCGCGAGCGCCTTGAGGTAGGTGCCGATCTTGTTCGCGACGTCGCCTGCCGCCGTGGTGCGGTCCGAGCCGACGATGCAGAGGTCGACTTGGCCCTTCTGCATCAGGTGCCCGCCGGCGTTGTCGGCGATGACCGTGTGCGGCACGCCGTGGGCGTTAAGCTCGTAAGCGGTCAGCGCCGCGCCCTGGTTGCGCGGGCGCGTCTCGTCGACCCAAACGTGGAGCTTCACGCCCGCATCGTGCGCGACGTAGATCGGGGCCAGCGCCGTGCCCCAGTCGACGGTCGCGAGCCAGCCGGCGTTGCAGTGGGTCAGGACGTTGACCGGCCCGCCCTTGCGCGCCGCGGCCTCGCGGATGAGGCCTGCGCCGTGCTCGCCGATGGCGCGGCAGCAGTCGACGTCCTTGTCGGCGATGCGGGCAGCCTCGGCGAAGGCGTGCTCGGCGCGTTCGGCGTTCGGCACCGGCCTCAGCATCCGGACCATGCGCTCGAGGGCCCAGTGCAGGTTGACGGCGGTCGGGCGCGTCGCCCGAAGAACCCGCGCGGCGTGACCGAGGCTGCCGTCGGAGGAATCGGCCCGCATGGCAAGCGCGACACCGTAGGCCGCCGTCGCGCCGATCAGCGGCGCGCCGCGCACCACCATGGTCCGGATCGCCTCCGCGGCCTCGTCCATGGCGGCGAGGCGGCGCACCGCGAATTCGAACGGCAGCTTCGTCTGGTCGATGACGCAGACGGCGCCGCCGTCCGGCCAGATGGTGCGGTAGTGGCGGCCGCCGATGTTCATGTTGCCCTCACCCGGTCGGCGCTGCCGCGCCGGCTCGACCTCTCCCGCAAGCGGGAGAGGTGTCAATGCCCCTCGAAGCTCACGAGCGTGCGCACGGTGACGCCGAGCGCGCGCAGCTTCTCCGCACCACCCAAATCCGGCAGGTCGACGACGAAGCAGGCCGCGACCACGTTCGCGCCGATCTGCCTGAGGAGGTTCACGGCCGCGACCGCGGTGCCGCCGGTGGCGATGAGGTCGTCGACGAGGATCACGCGCTCGCCCTCTCCGATGGCGTCGGTGTGGATCTCCATCTCGTCGACGCCGTACTCGAGGGAGTAGGCGATGCGCACCGTCGCGTGCGGCAGCTTGCCCTTCTTGCGGATCGGCACGAAGCCGGCCGACAGCTGATGCGCGACGGCGCCGCCGAGGATGAAGCCGCGCGCCTCGATGCCGGCGACCTTGTCGGCCTTACCGCCGGCGTAAGGGTTCACGAGGTCGTCGACGGCGCGGCGGAAGGCGCGGGCGTCGCCGAGGAGCGTCGTGATGTCCCGGAACACGATCCCGGGCTTCGGGTAGTCCGGGATCGAGCGGATGGCGGCCCGCAGGTCCGTGATGTGAGGCTCGTCCATCCTGGTCTCTACGGAATGACAATCGACGTTATCGGTTGAGGATCGAAGGCTCAACTATGGGCGATTCTGCGCCGTGTGGAAGACGTTCAAGATCGTGACCTCGTTCTCGCCAACCTCGTAGATGATCCGGTAGGGCAGCCTGCTCAGGACCCACTCTCTGGTGCCGGCCGCGCGCCCAAGTCGCCCGATTCGGGGAAAGTTCGCCAACAGGCGCGCGGCATCGCGAATGCGGGCGACGACTCGCCTCGCAGCAGCCGGATCGTCATTTGCAATGTAATCCCCGATCGCTCGGATCTGGCGGCGAGCCTCGGCGGAGTAGCGCAGCCTTATGCGAGGCCGAACCGTCTCCAGAGCTCGTCCATTTCCTCATCGCTCGAAATCTCGCCGCGGCGGACAGCGTCCTGGGTGCGCCTGACGGTCTCGACCTGCTCATCGGTTAGGGGCGGCACGTGCTCGTTCCCATGGAGGACTGCGGCCAGAACCTCGGCGATCTGATCCTGGTCCTCCTTGGGCAAGGCCCGCACCTTCGCAATCACTTCGTCCAGCAGCTTTGTCATGGAGGGATGATACTACAGGACCTCTCTCAGTCACGAGCTTCCCAGCACCCGCCCCGCCACCGCGTCGAGCTTGCGCATCAGCTCCGGTTCGCGGAACTGCGGCGCCGTCATGATGGCTGTGTCGAGGGCGCGGTCGGACTTGACCGGGCATGGCTCGTGCTCTTGCGGGAAGTCGCGGGCAAGCCGCGCGACGAGGCGGGCGGCTTTCTCGGCATTGGCGACCACCACCTTGATGATGTCGGCGACCTCGACCGCCGCGTGCTCGGGGTGCCAGCAGTCGTAGTCGGTCACCATGGCGATCGTCGCGTAGGTGATCTCGGCCTCGCGGGCGAGCTTCGCCTCGGGCATCGCCGTCATGCCGATCACGTCGTAGCCGAGCCCCTTGTAGGTGAGCGACTCGGCATAAGAAGAGAACTGCGGCCCTTCCATGCAGACGTAGGTGCCGCCGCGCCTGACCTCGATGCCCTCGGCCTTGGCGGCGTCGGCGATCCGCTCCTGCAGCCGCGGGCCGACCGGGTGCGCCATCGAGACGTGGGCGACGCAGCCGTTGCCGAAGAACGAGCTTTCGCGCCGTTGCGTGCGGTCGACGAACTGGTCGACGAGGACGAACAGCCCCGGATAGAGCTCGGGCCGGAACGAGCCGCAGGCCGAGACCGAGACGAGGTCGGTGACGCCCGCGCGCTTCATCGCGTCGATGTTGGCCCGGTAGTCGATGCCGGACGGCGACAGCCGGTGGCCGCGCCCGTGGCGCGGCAGGAACACCATCTCGGTCGCGCCGATGCGCCCGAAGCGCAGCGCGTCCGAGGGCTCGCCCCAGGGCGAGGCGACGCGCTCCTCGCGCACGTCCTCAAGGCCCGGCAGGTCGTAGACCCCGGAGCCGCCGATCACCCCGAGAACCGCCTTGGCCATGATTGTCCTCGTCCGTCATGCCGGCCTTGGGCCGGTCATGCGGTCACACCGTCTTGACGCCCGGGCGGTCCTCGATCTCGCCGCCGACGTCGGCCCAGACCTTCTTCTTGGTGAAGTACATGAGGCCGGTGAGCGCGATGAGGAACATGATCACGGCGAAGCCCAGGCGCTTCCTCTCCTCGAGGTGCGGCTCCGCGGCCCAGGCCAGGAACGCGGTCACGTCGCGGGCGTACTGGGCCGTGGTCTGCGGCGCGACCGGCTTGCCGTCCGGGCCCTTGGCGTAGTCGACCCGGTCGTCCGACAGGGGCGGCGGCATGGCGATGACGTGGCCCGGGTAGTAGTCGTTGTAGTGGCCGCCCTCCGGCACCTGCACCTCCGGCGGCACGTCCTTCGCCTCCCGGTAGCCGGTGAGCAGCGCGACGAGGTAGTCGGCCCCGTTCTCCGAGTACTGCCGCAGCGCGTCCCAGACGAACCACGGGAAGCCGCGCTCGAAGGTGCGGGCCTTCGCCATCAGCGACAGGTCCGGCGGTGCCTTGCCGCCGTTCGCGGCCGCCGCCGCCTGCTCGTTCGGGAAGGTCCACGGGAAACGGTCGGCGGGGCGCCCCGGGCGCTCGAACATCTCGCCCGAGTCGTTCGGGCCGTCCTTGATCTTGTACTCGGCGGCAAGCGCCCGGACCTGGCCCGGCGTGAACTCGGGGCCGCCCGGCTCCGAGAGGTTGCGGAAGGCCACGAGCTTGAGGCTGTGGCAGGCCTGGCAGACCTCGCGGTAGACCTGGAACCCGCGCTGAAGCTGGGCCCGGTCGAACTTCCCGAACGGGCCCTGGAAGGTCCAGCTGAGCTGCGGCGGGACCGGCGTCTCGCCGGCCGCGAGCGCCGGGCCCGCGGCGCCGAGAGGCGCGAGGCCGAGCGCGGCGGCGAGGAGGAGGGCGGCTCTGGTCATCTGAGGTCCCATCCGGTCAGCCCTTCGCCTGCGGCTCGGCCGTGGCGCCTACGGGCAAGCGCGACGCGCCCGGGCCGAGCACGCTGTCGACGATCGAAGGCGGCAGGGGCCTTGTCCGCTCGAAGATGCCGAGCAGCGGCATGATCACGAGGAAGTGGGCGAAGTAGTAGAGCGTCGCGATCCGGGCCGCGATGACGTAGCCGCCCTCCGGCGGCTTCGCCCCGAGCCAGCCGAGGAGGAAGCACACGAAGACCCAGACCCAGAAGAACTGCTTGTAGATCGGCCGGTACATGGCCGAGCGCACCTTCGAGGTGTCGAGCCACGGCACGAGCGCCAGCACGATGATCGAGCCGAACATCGCGACGACGCCGCCGAGCTTGTCCGGGATCGCCCGCAGGATGGCGTAGAACGGCAGGAAGTACCACTCGGGCACGATGTGGGCCGGGGTCACGGCCGGGTTCGCCGGGATGTAGTTGTCCGCATGGCCGAGGTAGTTCGGCATGTAGAACACCCACCAGGAGAAGAAGATCAGGAACACGACGAGCGAGAAGCCGTCCTTCACGGTCATGTAGGGGTGGAACGGCACCGCGTCGCGGCCCGACTTGATGTCGATGCCGGCCGGGTTGTTGTTGCCCGGCACGTGCAGGGCCCACACGTGCAGGATCACGACGCCGAAGATCATGAACGGCAGGAGGTAGTGCAGCGAGAAGAAGCGGTTGAGCGTCGGGTTGCCGACCGAGTAGCCGCCCCACAAAAGGCTCTGGATGGTGTCGCCGACGACCGGGATCGCGGCCAGGATGTTGGTGATGACGGTCGCGCCCCAGAAGCTCATCTGGCCCCAGGGCAGGGTGTAGCCGAGGAACGCCGTCGCCATCATCAGGCCGTAGATGATGACGCCGAGGATGTAGAGCACCTCGCGCGGCGCCTTGTAGGAGCCGTAGTAGAGGTTGCGGAAGATGTGGATGTAGACCGCGACGAAGAACATCGAGGCGCCGTTGGCGTGCATGTAGCGCAGGAGCCAGCCGTAGTTCACGTCGCGCATGATGTGCTCGAGGGAGTCGAACGCGAGGTTCGCGTTCGGCTGGTAGTGCATCGCCAGGATCACGCCGGTGACGATCTGGATCACCAGCATGAAGAACAGCACGCCGCCGAAGGTCCAGAAGTAGTTCAGGTTGCGCGGCACCGGGAACGCCACGAAGGACGAGTGGATCAGCCCGGCGATCGGCAGCCGGCTCTCGAACCACTTGGCGAAGGCGCTCTTGGGGACGTAGGTGGTTGCGTGCTCGTGGCTCATCGCTGTCGCCTTGGAGGATCCGGGGCCCAGCCGGTCAGGCCGCCGCCGTCCCGCTTTCGCCGATCTTGATCTTGGTGTCGGACAGGAAGGTGTAGGGCGGAAGCGGCAGGTTGATCGGCGCGGGTCCCCCGCGGATGCGGCCCGCGGTGTCGAACACCGAGCCGTGGCAGGGGCAGAACCAGCCGTGGTACTCGCCCTGGTTTCCGAGCGGCACGCAGCCGAGGTGCGTGCAGTTGCCGTAGACCACGAGCCACTGCTCCTTGCCGGGCTTGACGCGGGCCGAGTCGGGCTGCGGGTCGCGCAGCGTCGCGATGTTGACGTCCTGGGCCGCCTTGATCTCGGCCGGGGTGCGGTGGCGGACGAAGATCAGCTTGCCGCGCCAGAACAGCTTGACGATCTGCCCTTCGGCGATCGGGGCGAGGTCGAGGTCGACCGGCGCGCCGGCCGCGACCGTCTCGGCGTCCGGCGCGAGCGAGGCGACGAAGGGCCAAGCGAGCGCCGCCCCGCCGACGGCGGCGGCCGCGGTGGTGGCGAGATAGAGGAAGTCGCGGCGGGTCGGTTCGGCGGAAACGGCGGCGTCGGCCACGGGGCTCCCTCACTGTCAGCGTCGGCCGCGTTGCACGGCATCCCGGGAAGCGCGAAGGCGCCTTGATGGTTCCGGCACGAAGCACGGCCGCCGACGCGCGCGCAATGCGACGGGGCGTCGCCGCGCGGGCGCTCTTTGGCATGGGGGCGGACGCCTGTCCATAGGTGGGAGAGGCGGTTTCCGGGCCTGCGGTTTCGGGCTAGCCGCGGCGGCCCTATCGGGCAGCGAGGACGGTTGAGGCGAGGCTCAGGGGGACGGCTCGGCAGGTGAGCGATCACAAGGTCATATCGACCGGTGTTCTCCCCATCCTGGCCGAGGTGCGCCTTTACGCCGGCACGGTCGAGCACGTCAGGAACGGCACCCGGAGATCCCGGCGGAGCTGCCGTCCATCGAGGCGGCCGTGGAACGCGCCATCGCCGATCCCACGCGGGCCAAGAGCAGCTACTCCGACTCCTGCGTCTACGTGGACGCCACGAGCACGAACCGTTCGGGCGATCCGCTCAGGGTTGCCGGCAGGCGCATGGAGGGAACGTCCGGACGGGTCGCGACTACTTCGATTGAGGCAAATCGCCGGGCGCGCGTTGGCGCAGCACGTCGGCGAGCTGGCTCCAATCCTCGGCCAGCTTGAGCCATGCCGCTTTGTCGTACTCGCCAGCGGCTTTGCCCGCTTTTACGCGGTACTCCTCGGCCTTCCGGCGGTATTTGTCGGCGCGCTTTTCGCTCATTGTCCGCGACCGCTTTGCGGCCGCAGACGTTCACGGCCGATGCTCTTGGTTCGTTTCGGGTCGATCCAGGAGGATGCCCCGCCATCTTCGCCTCACACCAACGCATACGATGACGGTCCTCACCCTCCCTCGGCCCCATCGCGTTTTCTTTTTCGGCATGTCCGGCTCGCCCCCGGCAACGCGCCGGGAGCGTCGGTGCTCGCAGGTTTTAGAAGGTGCGGGCGCCCATGAAAGCGCGAACCTCTGAGTCGGCCTTCACCTTGTCGAAGCCGTAGCTCTTCTGCACCTGGGCCGAGAGGCCGTCGATGTTCTTGATCTCAGCCGCCTCGCTTTGCGTGACCTTTGCCCACTTGGCGGTGATATCCTGGGCCGAAACACGATTGGGATTAGGCATTTCATTCTCCAAATTCTTTGTTGCGGGCCGGTTATTGTTTTGCCCGTTCTTTGCAAGTGGGCGTTCGATAACCGGAATGCAAGCAATTTATTTGTTTACTTTTCAGGCCCGGACGTGCGATGGTGCCCTATGTCACCTCGGGATGGCGCTTCGGCCGAAATCCTTATCCACGAAAGCGGCGACGGCGCATCGCGTCCGACGCCAGAAGATCGCGACCGTATGATCGCTTATCACCATGGGATCTCGAAAGCCGAGAAAGCCCTGGCCAGCCTGCTCAACGACTGCGCCGAGGAGCCGCCCGGTCCTTCCGGTATTATGGCGCAAACCCACAAGCGGACCTAGCCTCCCGTCCCTAGCTCTCCCCAAGGAAACGGGAGAGCCCCATGAACGAATTTGTCGTCAACGGCCTCGTCAAGCGCCGGGCCGAACCCGCGGGCGATGTCGAGCGCATGCAAAAAGCACCTCGCGAAGCTGGTTCACGACCTTGAGCAGCTTGACGCCGTGATCCTGCAATTCGATCCGGGCCGGGACATCGCCAGCATCAAGCTCAAGGCGTCCCGCCCGCCTGCGGATTGGCCCAAGCGGGGAGAGATGGGCCGGGTGCTCCTCGGCATCCTGAGGCAGCCTCTGAGCACGCGGGACATCGCAACCGCGATCATGACGCAACGTGCCCTCAACGTAGGACAAGCCGCTGTTCCGGCTCATGTGCAAAGCGCGTGGCCGCGTCCCTCAGGGACTACCGCGACAAGGGCACGATCCGGTCCCATGGACGGGCCTGGGATGTACAACTTTTGGGAGATTGTGAAGTAGGGGCGACCTGAGATCGCCCGTCTTGCATGGCCATTCCCCACCGTTAAAGTCACGGCCCTCGTTTATAGGGAACCCCGGAAAATGCGGTTCGTCTTGCTTCTTGGCGCACTTGTGCTCGGCGGCTGCGTGTCAACGACGGACAGACCACAAACAGAACGCCCGGCGGGCATCAGCACTGCTAATGCCCGAATGCTCATCGCCCGCTGGGCGCATCGCCATAATGGCGGCAACCCCAACGGCGTCTTTGCCCCGCGTCGGATCAGTAAGGCCGAGATCGCAGGGCCGATCCCCATCTCCGACCGCAGGGGCTCCTACGATCTCTGGTGCGTGAGGTTCACGGTCGAGAAGTACCTCTACGGCGTCGCGGATATGGATATGAAGGCCAACATTCGGGCGACCAAGGGCACGGAAGACGGGCTTCACCTGTCGACGTACGGACCTGGCGCGGCCCCGTTCTCGCAAGACTCCACCCGGCCCGAATGCGACGGGAAATTCTCCCCGTTCCCCGAGGTCGAAGAGGTTGCGGCGAAGGCAGCCGCCGCGCGGGGGAATTGAATAGGCCTCGGCGCGCCTTCCACCGCGCCGCCTAAGACGCTCCGTCGTCGCACGTGCGCTTTCCCGTCATCCTCGCCATCCTCTTCGGCTGTAGGCGCTACAGGTCGCGTTGAAGGTGCTGGCGCGGCGCCGCCGTCTACTGCGCCGCCTCGAGCGCGCCCTCGTCCTCCATCCCGAGGAACCCGCCCGACTGCCGCCGCCACAGCCGCGCGTAGAGGCCGCCGCGCTGAAGAAGCTCGGCGTGGGAGCCCTCCTCGACGATGCGGCCCTCCTCCAGGACGATCAGGCGGTCGAGGGCCGCGATGGTCGAGAGCCGGTGGGCGATGGCGACGACGGTCTTGCCCGCCATGAGGGTCGAAAGCGCCTCCTGGATCGCCGCCTCGACCTCGGAGTCGAGGGCCGAGGTCGCCTCGTCGAGGATCAGGATCGGGGCGTCCTTGAGGATCACCCGGGCGATGGCGATGCGCTGGCGCTGGCCGCCGGACAGCTTGACGCCGCGCTCGCCGACCTGGGCGTCGTAGCCGCGCCGCCCCTTGTGGTCCTCGAGGGTCCTGACGAAGGCATGCGCGTGGGCGAGGCGCGCGGCGCGCTCGATCTCGTCCGGCGTGGCGTCGGGGCGGCCGTAGGCGATGTTGTCGCGGATCGAGCGGTGGAGCAGCGAGGTGTCCTGCGTCACGACCGCGATCTGCCGGCGCAACGAATCCTGCGTCACCGCGGCGATATCCTCGCCGTCGATG
>DASVPW010000190.1:0-10683 GCA_036389455.1 Beijerinckiaceae bacterium | reverse complement strand
CGAACGGTCCTCGTTCTCGGCGAGCGAGGCCGGCCCGCCCGTCGCGAACAGGAGAAGGCTCGCGAACGCGAGTTCCGCTGCGGAGCGCCAACGCATTCCGGTGAGGTTCCTTCCTTCAGCCGGCCCTATATAGCTCTTTTGGCCGCTCCCGTCAGCCGGGCCGGGAGCGCCTCATTCCGCCGCGTGCGCGAGCTCGTGCTCCCCGCCGCCCTGCGCCAGGAGAATCCGCCGCCGCTCGCCGATGGCGCGGCGGGCCTGGTCGAGGCCCAGCGTGAAGGCGGCGACGCCGGCGTTGTCGATGCCGCCGGAGCCGGCCTTGGCGAGCGCTGCGCCCAGGATGTCGTCGGCCTGCCGGTCGAGATCGTCGAGCTCCGCGATCGAGCCGCCCTCGTGGGCGCGGCGCACGATCGCGAGGAGCTCGCGCAAAAGCTCCATGTTGCGGGCCCGCGCCTTGTTTGCGGCCGACGACGCCATGGCGGCGATGCCGGAGCCGGCGATCGAGAGCACCATGATCACGAGGTAGAACCAGTCGCCGTAGCGCTCGAAGAAGGTCTGGACCTCGCCGTCGTAGTAGGCCGATGCGCCGGCGTGCACCGGCAGGGCTTGGCCCTTGGTGGTGTCCGGCGCCTCGATCTTGTTGGCCAGCGGCACCTCTTGGGCGAGCGTCGGCCGGGCCGTGAACAGGAGCTTGGTCAGCTCCGAGACGACGTTGTCGTCGAGGCTCGTGCGGGCGACGAGGCGATGGCTGACGCCCAGCGTCTCGATGGTGTTTCCCGGCCGCGGCGGCGTGCCGCCGAAGGAGCCCCGCACCACCTCGAGGCTCTCGAACTTCGGCGAGCGCTGGGCGATGGCGTCCGCCTCCTCGACGGGGATGAACACGGGCGAGCCGTTCGAGGCCTGCATCGCGGCCGCGACCGTCTCGGTCATGGTGCGCCCCGTCACCGTGCCGACGGCGAGCACCGCGTCGACCCGCTTCGTGCGCAGCGCCTCCTCGACCTCGTTCGTGGCGAGCACGATGACTGGAACGGAATCCTTCGGGATCTCGTAGTGGGCGAGGATCGTCTCGAGGAGGGTGCGGTTTGCCGGGATATCGCGCACGACGCCGACGGCGCGGCCCATGAGGCCCGACACCTTCGAGATGCCGCTGTCGGGCGTCGTCACCAAGAGGGCGGCGTCCCGGTGCATGATCGCGACCGTCTGGGCCTTCACCGGCATGGCGACGTCGGTGCGCACGATCGCGAGGTCGGCGTTGTCCTCCTCGACGGCTTTGGCGGACGCGTCGACGCCCTCGGTGAGCACGAGGCGCAGGCGCACGGTCGAGCGCTCGCGGCCGGCGTACTGCTGCAGCGCCACCACGAGCCTCGTGTTCTCGCTGCCGATCGGCCCGACCGCGACTTTGAGCGTCGTCGGCGCCGCCGACCACTGATACACGACGAGCCCCGCCGCCACGACGGCGAGGGCAAGCGCCAGGGCGATGAAGAACTCGCGCCGCATCGGGCGAAGGTGGACCCCGGCCATGGCGAAGGCAAGGCCTCGGATCGGCCGGCCTGTTGACGCGGCCGTCCGCCCTCAGGCGGCGTTCGGGAGCGGCATGGTCAGCTTGAGCTCGACGCCGCCCGGGCTGTAGGCGATCTCCACCCGGCCGCCGGTGTCCTCGGCAAGCGTGCGCTCGATCAGCCGCGAGCCGAAGCCGCGCCGCTTCGGCGGCCGCACGGGCGGCCCGCCGCTCTCCTGCCACTGGAAGCGCAGGCGAACGCTGCCGGGGCCCGGCTCCAGCCGCCAGCGGATCGCCACGTCGCCGCCCGGGACCGACAGGGCGCCGTACTTCGCGGCGTTGGTGGCGAGCTCCTGGAGGGCCATGGCGAAGGCGAGCGCGCTCTGCGGCTGCAGGCGCACGTCCGGCCCATCGATCGTGAAACGGCCGTGCCGGCCCGGCTCCCCATAGGGCTCGACGGCCCGCGCGACGATGTCCTTGAGGTTCGCCGTCTGCCAGCTCTCCTGCGTCAGCACGTCGTGGACGCGCGACAGGGCGAAGAGACGGCTCTCGAAGGCCTGCCGCGCCTCGCCCGCGTCCCGCTCGGAGCGCAGGCTCTGGGCCGCGATGGCCTGCACCGTCGCGAGCGTGTTCTTGACGCGGTGATTGAGCTCGTTGATCAGGATCTCCTGCTGCGCCTGCGACACCTTGGCCTCGGTGATGTCGACGGCGCATCCGGTGTAGCCGAGGAAGGCGCCGGCGTCGTCGAGGCGCGGGACCGCGTCCGTGCGCAGCCACCGGACGCTGCCGGTCTTGTCGAGGACGCGCACCTCGTGGGCGAACGGGGCGCGCGCCCGGAGCGCCGGGACGAACCTGCCGATGAAGGCCCTGACGTCGTCCGGGTGGACGAGCTCGCGCCATCCGCGCGGCACGATCTCCGCGGGCCCGCGTCCGAACATGTAGCCGAAGTGCATGTTCACGAAGATCAGCCGGCCTTCCGCGTCGGTGAGCCAGATCAGGGCGGGGGCGCTGTCGGCGAGATGGCGGAAGCGCGCCTCGCTCTCCCGCAGGGCGTCCTCGGCCTGCTTGCGGGCCGTGATCTCGATCATGCTCGAGATGACGCGGTCAAGCGCGCCGGAGGCGTCGCGCATGGCCATGCCGCGGTCCCAGACCCAGACCCAGCGCCCGTCCCGGTGCCGCACCCGGTACTCGGCCTCGAAGTGGGATGCGCCTTTGCCGACGATCTCCTCCCGGGCCCTCTGGAACGCCGGCCGGTCGTCGGAGTGGATGCGTGAGATCCAGGCGTCGGGCGAGGGGGGCAAGTCCTCCTCGCCGACGATCTCGAGCTGGCGGCGCGTGCGCGTCACCTTTCCGGTCTTCAGGTCGTAGTCGGCGACGCCGCCCTGGAAGGCTTCCGCGGCGAGCCGGAAGCGCTCCTCGCTGTCCCTCAGCGCCGCCTCGGCCTCCTTGCGCGTCGTGATGTCGTAGAGCGCGCCGATGCCGCGGATCGCGCGGCCGTCGCCGTCGAAGAAGACCCGTCCGCGCGCCGAGACCCAGCGCAACGCGCCGTCGCTCGCCCGCCGAATGCGGAACTCCGCCGCATAGCTGCCGCCGCTCTCGCCCTCGTAGGCCCGCCGGTACATGTCGTCGATGCGCTCGCGGTCGTCCGGATGGATCAGCGACGCGAACAGCCGGTCGTCGGGGCGGGCGTCGTCGGGCACGCCGATGATCGCCCTAAACTGCGCCGACCAGCGGCGCACGTTCGCCTGCGGGTCGACCTCCCAGGTCCCGATCAGCGCGGCCTCGGCGGCAAGGCGCAGGTGCTCCTCGGTGTTGAGGAGCCGGCGGGTCTGCGCGTCGTGCGAGGCGCGCTGTTCCGTGACGTCGCGGAGCGTGATCGCAAGGCCGTCGGCGAGCGGGGCGGCGATGACGCGGACGTAGAGGCCCGGATGCAGGCTGCTCTCGACCTCGACCGCGACGACCTTGCTGGTCCGTCGCGCCTCCTCGAACGCCCGCCCGAGCGGCCCGCCGCGGGCCTCCGGGACGATGTCCCAGTACGAGCGCCCGATGCCCTCCGCGCGGGACAGGCCGGCAAAGCGCAGCGCCGCGTCGTTGGCGACGGCGATCCGCCAGTCCCCGTCGAGCGCATAGAAGACTTCGCCGAGCTGGTCGTAGTGGGCGACGAGCGGCGCGAGTTCGGAGAGGCGGAGCACGGCTGCCCTGATGTCGAAGCGGCGCAAGGTCGTCCGGCGCCGCCAAGGTTGTCAACGCGGGAGGGCCCGCAAGGGCTATAGCGCTTTCGTAGGGCTGCGCGGTCCCGGGTTCACTCGGTGGACCGTTGGCCTCTGCGCGGCCGGTGGCTCGGGTGGTAGGATTCGAACCTACACGACACGTGCGCGCCTGAACGCCACGCGTGCGTCGCATGAACCGTGCGATGCGTCTGCCAATTCCGCCACACCCGAACGACCGCCCGGGCGGCGCCCGGTGGTTTTGAGGCTCCGGCGTTTGCGAGACGCTGACGTTGCGGAACCCCGGCCGACACTCCTCGCCGGCTCTCTGACGGTCAACGAAAGCCGCGCGTTGAGGATACCGGGTAGGGATAACGGCAGGACGCCCTGCCGCGAGATGGACGCCCGCAAGCCAGGCGCCACGCGCCGCGGAGAAGGAGCGCCGCGCGAAAGCGCCGCCGGCCGCCAAGCTTGCGAGGCTGGCGAGGAGCGCGGCTGGCGAGAGTTTTTGGCCGTCGATCGCGACCGGCCGAGGCTCGGCTCGCGAAAGAGGTGGGCAACCCGCAAAGCCATGCGCTCCGCGGCCTTGCCGCAGCCACACGAAGCGGGGATGATTCCAAGATTGCCCGACGGAGAGTCTTGATGCCGCGTCGCCCGGTTCTGGAGTTCTGGTACGAGTTCGCCTCGAGCTATTCCTACCTCGCCGCCATGCGCATCGAGCCGCTCGCGGCCGCGGCCGGGATCGACGTCCGCTGGCGGCCCTTCCTCTTGGGCCCGATCTTCGCGGCGCAGGGGTGGACCTCGTCGCCGTTCAACCTCTACCCGGCGAAGGGGCGCTACATGTGGCGCGACATGGAGCGTCAGGCGGCGGCGCTCGGCCTGCCCTTCCGCAAGCCCGACCCGTTCCCGCAGAACGCGCTGCTCGCGGCGCGGGTCGCGCTCCTCGGCGCCGACCACCCCTGGGGCCCGACCTTCACCAAGGCGGTGTACCGGGCGGAGTTCGGCGAGGGCCGCGCGATCGCCGAGCCCGGCGCCATCCAGGCGATCCTGACCCGCCTCGGCCTCGACGCCGACGCGATCCTCAAGAGCGCGCAAGGTGACGCCAACAAGACCCGCCTCAAGGCGCTCACCGAGGAGGCGCGCTCGCGCGGGATCTTCGGCGCCCCGACCTTCTTCTCCGAGGACGGCGAGATGTTCTGGGGCAACGACCGCCTCGAGCAGGCCCTCGCCTGGACGGCCGGCGAGCGCCCGGCGCTGAGGGCGGCCCCTTAGCCGGCTGGCGGGTCGCTTCAGCCCGGATCGTCAGGGTGCGGCTTGGAGGGAGCTCTCGGCAACACCGCCGCGAGGCTGGACCGCGCAATCACGAATTGCGGTCCGGGACCCGCGACGATGTCCCGTATCGAAGCCGGCTCTTCCGGAGCGTCGATCCTGGTCGAGTTGAAGCCGAAGGCGCGCCCGATCGAGCGAGGTCTGGGTTCGTGAAGTCGAAGCAGATCACCGGCCGCTCGGGATGGCGCAACGCCGCGGCGACCGCGCGCCCTGCTCATCGCGATGTAGGGACACGCCCCTGAGGTCCACCTGCGTCAGGAGCGACCACAAGCGGTGCAGGAACCTTTTGCCTGCACCCACGTCAAAGAAGCGTGACCGTGCCCCTGACTTGGAACGCGGGTCGCGCAGGCGCTAAGGCATGCTCAGCGGATCACCACCAGGACGTGACCATGTGGCCCGACACTCGACTTCTGGATCTCCTCGGCGTCGAGCACCCCATCATTCAGGCTCCGATGGCAGGAGCGGTGTCGCCCGAGATGGTGATCCGGGTCTCGGAAGCCGGCGGGCTGGGCTCGCTGCCGTGCGCCATGCTCACGCCGGATCAGGCGCGCAACGATCTCGGCGTGATCCGGCAGAGGACCTCCCGGCCGATCAATCTGAACTTCTTCTGCCACACGCCGCCTCGCCCCGACCCGGCGAGGGAAGGCCGCTGGCGGGACCGGCTCAGGCCCTACTACGCCGAGCTTGGACTCGACGCGGACGCTCCCAACCCCGCGGCCATTCGAAGCCCCTTCGACGATGCTTTTTGCCGGATCGTCGAGGAGCTCAAGCCCGAGGTCGTCAGCTTCCATTTCGGTCTGCCGGCACCCGACCTGCTCCAGCGCGTGAAGGCGACCGGCGCCCGGGTTCTCTCGTCCGCAAACTCGGTCCGGGAGGCGCGCTGGCTGGAGGAGCGAGGGTGCGATGCGATCATCGCTCAAGGGTTAGAGGCAGGCGGCCACCAGGCGATGTTCCTGAGCCACAACGTCAACACCCAGGTGGGCACCATGGCGCTCGTCCCGCAGGTCGCCGATGCCGTGAAGGTGCCGGTCATTGCGGCAGGGGGCATCGCCGACGGGCGCGGCATCGCAGCCGCATTCGCGTTGGACGCCTCGGGCGTGCAGATCGGCACGGCCTACCTCCTTTGCCCCGAGGCGACGATCAGGCCCGTCCACCGCGATGCGCTGCGGAGCGCGCACGAGAATGAGACGGCGCTGACCAACGTCTTCACGGGCCGACCCGCGAGGGGGATCATGAACCGCGCCGTTCGCGAGATCGGTCCCATCTCCGACGCCGCCCCGGACTTCCCGCTCGCCGCGACCGCACTCGCCCCGCTGCGGGCGAAAGCCGAGGCAGCGGGCCAAGATGACTTCACCTCGCTCTGGGCAGGCCAAGCCTTCCGTCTCGCGAAGGAGATGTCGGCAGGCGACCTCACGGCTATGCTCGCTCGCGACGCACAAACGAGGCTGGAACGCGGCTCGGCGCACGGGTAAGCGCTGACACCGCACAGGTCGAAACACGGTTCCGATGGATCTTGCGCGCCTCGTGGCCGACGGCATCGTCTCCGCTTCCGCCGACGCGGTGGTGGCGGCCGACCGAGGCGGGATCATCCGCCTCTGGAATCCCGGCGCGGAGCGGATTTTCGGGCATAGCGTCGGGGAGGCGGTCGGGCAGTCGCTCGACCTGATCATCCCCGAACGCCTGCGCGGGCCCCACTGGGAAGGCTGGCAGCGCGTCGTCGAGACCGGCCGGAGCCGGTACGGGGATGGGGATCTTCTGTCGGTGCCGGCCGTCCGCAAGGACGGCGAGCGGATCTCGGTCGAGTTCACGATCGTGCCGCTCAAGGACGAGACCGGCCGCATGGTCGGCATGGCCGCGCTCATGCGCGATGTGACGAAGCGGTTCGAGGAGATGAAAGCGCTTCGCCGGCAGCTGGCCGCCGCCGGACCGCCCGGGCGTGCCGCGAGCGGGTGAGATGCCGCAGCCGTTCTTCACGATCGGGCATTCGACGCGCTCGGTTCCGGAATTCGTGGAGCTGTTGCACCCCGCGGAGATCCGGCTCGTCGTCGACGTCCGCACAATGCCGCGGTCCCGCGCCAATCCCCAGTTCAATCGCGACGTCCTGCCGGAGAGCCTGGCGGGCTTCCAGATCGCCTACGAGCACATCGCCGAGCTCGGAGGCCTGCGAGGCAGGCAGCGGCTCGCGGAGCCCACGCCGAACGGCTTCTGGGAGAACGCGAGCTTCCGGAACTATGCCGACTATGCGCTGTCCGAAGGGTTCGGCGCCGGCCTCGCGCGGCTGCGCGAGCTGGGAGCCGAGCGCCGCACGGCGATCATGTGCGCCGAGGCGGTCTGGTGGCGCTGCCACCGGCGCATCATCGCGGACTATCTCATGGCCGCGGGCGAGGCGGTCTTCCATATCCTCGGACCCGGGAAGACCGAGGAAGCCAGGATGACGCCCGCCGCCCGGCCGGCCCTGGGAGGGGGCCTGGTCTATCCCGCCGCGGGGACGCGACCAGCGGAAGCGGACTGAACGTCGCTCTCCGGCAGCATCCGATTCAAGGTGTCGTCGCGCCGAACGAGATGATGCTGCAGCGCGCCCGCGACGTGGACCACCACCAGTCCCAGGAGCGTGAAGGCAAGCGCATAGTGGATCCAGAACACCGCCTTCGCGAACGCCTCCTCGCCGGGGACCGGCAGGGTCATGGGCACGGACCAGAACAGGTTGACCGGCCCGCAGCAGGACGAGGTCGCGCTCCACCCTGCGAGCGGCACCAGCACGAGAAGGCCATACAGACCGTAGTGCGAGGCGCGGGCCGCGCGCCGCTGCCAGGCCGGGACGCCAGGCTCCGGCGGGGGCACGCCCCGGGCGACGCGAACCGCCATCCGGACGACGACGAGCGCGAGCACGACCAGGCCGATGGATTTGTGCAGCTCGTACAACGTGCCGGTGACCCTGCCCTCCCCCAGGCGGGTCATGGTGAGGCCCACGGTCACCAAGGCCACGACCAGGAGCGCCATGCCCCAGTGAAGCCATTTCTGGGCGGCCGAGTATGTGCGGCGGGCGTGCGAGCCTGTCATCGTGTCCTCCGCATCATGCGATCGTGGGGGACAGGGCTCGCTCGCGCGGCCGCTCGCCCGCCCGCTCCATCAGCGCCTCCCATCGCAGCGTTTCGGCGTCCCGGCCGATCGAGAGGAACGCCTCGGGAAAGGTCCGGCCCTTTGGGGCCCTCTGCGTGCGATCCCATCGGCGCCTCCGTTGCCCGATCCCATGGAGCCGATTGGATGCGTCTGGACGCGGGAGGTTCCCGGAGGGACGCAATCGCGCCGCCTCGATCATTCGGCGGCCGCGAGGACGTCCGGGGTCTGCCAGGCGAGATGCTGCCCGCCGTCGACCGCGATCATCTGGCCCGTGACGCTCCGGGCAGTCGCCAGGAAGAGCACGGCCTCAGCGATCTCCTCCGGGCTCGGGCCGTGGCCGAGGGGCACGGACGCCCCTTGACGGGCGAAGTCGTCCCGCTTTTGCCGGCGGCTCGCCAAGGTCGGGCCGGGGCCGACGGCGTTGACCCTGATCCGAGGCGCGAGCGCCTGCGCCATGGTTTGCGTCGCCGTGAAGAGGGCGCTCTTCGACAGCGTATAGGAGAGGAAGCGCGGCGTGGGCTTTAAGACGCGCTGGTCGATCACGTTGACGATGGCGCCTTCGGCGCCATCGGGAAGCTGGCCGGCGAAGTCGCTCGCGAGGAAGACGGGCGCCCGCAGGTTCACGCCGAAATGCCGCTCCCAGACCACTGCGTCGAGCGAGCCGAGGTCGTCCGGCTCGAAGACGGAGGCATTGTTGACGAGGAGCGTGAGCGGGCCGAGCGCCGCCCCCGCCTGAGCGATGACCGCGCGCACCGCGTCGGGGTCGGCCAGATCGGCTTCCATCACGGCGGCCCGGCCGCCCGCCGCTCGAACGGCTAGGCTGAGCGCCTCTGCTTCGCGCCCGGACCGGTGGCAATGGATGGCGACGGCCCAGCCGTCCGTTGCGAGCCGCCTCACGATGGCCTGTCCGATCCGCCGGGCGCCGCCGGTCACCAGGGCTGTCCGCATCGCCACCTCTGCCCAAGAAGCATTCGCCGCACCGTTGGATGTGCGGCACGCGCCGAGGTTCCCATGGTCGGGAACCTTTTCGATCCGCGGCCATCCAATGCCGGACGACGCGCTTTGGAGAGACAGATGCACGGGACGCTCGCGAAGCTTCAGATCGAGCAGGAGATCCGGGACCGCCCGAGCCGCGAGGCGGCGGAGGCGGCGGTCCGCACCCTGATCCGCTGGGCCGGCGAGGACCCGGACCGGGAAGGGCTCGCCGATACGCCGGCCCGTGTGGCGCGCGCCTACGCGGAATGGTTCGAGGGCTACGAGCAGGATCCGGCCGAGATCCTGCAGCGGACCTTTGAGGAGGTCGGCGGCTACGACGACATCGTGGTCCTGCGCGACATCCCGTTCGAGTCCTGCTGCGAGCACCACATGGCGGCGATCCGGGGCACCGTCAGCGTCGGGTACCTGCCGAAAAACCGGGTCGTCGGCATCTCGAAGCTCGCCAGGGTGGTCGACGCATTCGCCCATCGCCTCCAGGTGCAGGAGCGGCTGACCGCGCAGATCGCCGACACGATCGAGGAGGTCCTGGCTCCCCGCGGTGTCGGCGTCATCGTCAAGGCGACGCATGCCTGCATGGCAACGCGCGGCGTGCGCAAGCACGGCGTCTCGATGGTGACGAGCCGGATGCTCGGCGCCTTCCGCGACGACCCTGCCGCGCGCCAGGAGTTCCTGGCGGCCCTCGCCTGACCCGTGATATTCCCCATCCCTCAGAGAGGTGACGCATCATGCAGACTGCGACGGCGAAGCGCCGGGATGTCTCCCACTACACCGATACCGAGCTCGTGGACCTGGTCCGGGGCGGCGACGGCGATGCGTTCCGGGCCATCATGCAGCGCTACAACCAGCGCCTCTACCGCGTCGCGCGCGGAATCGTGCGGGACGAGGCGGAGGCCGAGGACGTGCTGCAGGAGGCTTATGTGCGCGGCTTCGCGGCCTTGCGCGATTTCCGCGGCGACAGCGGGCTCGCGACGTGGCTCACCCGCATCGTGATGAACGAGGCGTTCGGCCGGATGCGTCGGCGGCGGCCGACGGAAGAGCTCGAGAGCCTCGACCGTGCGGTCGAGCAGGGAGATACCCGCGTGATCATGTTCCCGGGCGTTCACGCCACTCCGAGCCCCGAGGTCGCCGCCGCGCGCGCCGAGGTGCGCCGGATTCTCGAGCACGCGATCGACGAGCTGCCGGAGACCTTCCGCCTCGTCTTCCTGATGCGCGACGTCGAGGAGCTGAGCATCGACGAGACCGCGGCGCAGCTCGACATCCGGCCCGAGACGGTCAAGACGCGGCTCCACCGGGCGCGCAAGCTCCTGCGCCGGCATCTCGACGAGAAGCTTGCCTCGGTGCTGAAGGACACCTTCCCGTTCGAGGGCGCGCGTTGCGCCCGTATTACCGACGGCGTCATGGCGCGACTGGGCGTGGCAGAGCCGATTCTAGCCGAAGGTGCTCGGGATAGCGATGCTGCCGCGGCGGCCGATCGTGGCTGACTAGGGACGCAAGATGACTGCGGATCTCGTCAATAAGGTCTGCACGCCTTGTCAG
>DASVPW010000189.1:0-33957 GCA_036389455.1 Beijerinckiaceae bacterium | reverse complement strand
TTCGAGTTCTCCGGATAGTGCCGGCAGTAGTAGCACTCCCCGCACGGCATGAACGGCGGGATCATGATCTTCGAGCCGACCGCGATCGGCTCGTCCATCCAGTCGGTGAGAAGCTCCGGCCCCTTCTCGACGATCACGCCGGCGATCTCGTGCCCGAGCGTGAACGGCCACGGCAGCGGCTTCGGCCAGTGCCCCTTAAGGATGTGCAGGTCGGTGCCGCAGACGCCGCACGCGCCGACCTGGATCAGGGCGGCCTTGGCGCCGACCTGCGGCCAGGGGACCTCGCGGATCACGGGGTCGGCCCCCGGCCCGTCGAAGGTGGCGACCCGGATCTGGGTCATGCAGTCCTCCCCGCTCGAAGCCCGGCATGGGCCGGGTTGCCGTTGGAGGATTCAGACCATGGGAGGCCCTCTTGCCGCAAGCACCGAAGCCTGGGACCGCATCCTGCGGCCCGCCTGCGCGCCTTGACACGGCGGAGCCGGCCGCCGTTCACTTTGCGGGTTTGGATTCGCGCATCCGATTCGGCAGAATGCTCAAGCTATACTTTTGGCCCTTCGACCCACGGCAGGGGAGTTGAGCGGTGCCCGTCGCCGGAACGCACGACGCCACGCTCGTCGCGCTCTCCGTCCTGATCGCCACGGCCGCCTCCTACACGGCCCTCGACCTCGCCGGCCGCATCCGCGCCTCGTCGGGCTTTTCCTGCTGGGCATGGCTCGCCACCTCGGCGGTCGCCATGGGCGGCGGCATCTGGTCGATGCACTTCGTGGCGATGCTCGCCTTCAGCATGCCCGGGATGGAGGTCAACTACGACATCCCGCTGACCGCCCTGTCGCTCGTCCTCGCCATCGTCGTGACCGGCATCGGCCTTTATGCCGTGAGCCGGAAGGAAGCGACGCCGAGGATCCTCCTCTTCAGCGGATCGTTCGTCGGCCTCGGGATCGTCGCCATGCACTACACCGGCATGGCCGCGATGCGGATGGGCGCGCACCTCAGCTACGACACGCTCTGGGTCGCGGTCTCGGTGCTGATCGCGATCGGGGCCGCGACCGTCGCGCTCTGGCTCGCGTTCCAGAACACCGGCCTCGTCCAGAAGCTCGTGGCGGCGGTCGCGATGGGGCTTGCCATCTCGGGCATGCATTATGCCGCCATGCAGGCGGCGGTCTTCACCGCGCACTCGGGCGTCGACCGCGCCCACGGCCATGCGAGCCTCGCCCAGACGACGCTCGCGATCGCGGTTTCGGGCGCCACGCTCCTGATCCTGTTCCTGGCCCTCGTCGCCGCGATGTTCGACCGGCGCTTCGCCATGCTGGCGGAGCGGGAAGCCCAGGCTCTGCGCGAGAGCGAGGAGCGGTTCCGCAGCCTTTACCGTAAGACGCCGCTGCCCCTGCACTCCCTCGACGGCGGCGGCCTCGTCGAGCATGTGAGCGACGCGTGGCTCGATCTTCTCGGCTATGTCCGCGAGGAGGTGAAGGGCCGGCCCTTGACCGAGTTCATGACGGAAGCGTCCGCCCGCAGACGCGCCAAGGTGGACTGGCCGGGGTTGCTCAAGCTCGGCGAGCTCAAGGATGCCGAATACCGGTTCGTGACGAAGACGGAGGACGTGCTGGACGCCGTCCTCTCCGAGCAGGTGGAGACGGGCACCGGCGGGCAGTTCGTGAGAGTCGTCGGCGGCCTCCTCGACGTCACGGCGCGGCGACGCGCCGAGGCCGCGCTCCGCCAGTCGCAGAAGATCGAGGCCATCGGCCATCTCACCGGCGGCGTCGCGCACGACTTCAACAACCTGCTCGCGGTCGTCCTCGGCAACCTCGAGCTCCTGCGCAAGCGGCTCCCGGAGGACGCCAGGACGAGAGCGCTCCTGGAGAACGCGATCGAGGGCGCCCAGCGCGGGGCCGCCCTGACCCAGCGCATGCTCGCCTTCGCGCGGCGTCAGGACCTCAACCCGCAGCCGGTCGACGTGTCCGCCCTCGTCCGGGGCATGGCGGATCTTCTGCAGCGGTCGATCGGGCCGACCGTCCGGATCGAGACGCATTTCCCGCTCCGGCTGCGGCCGGCCCTCGTCGACGCCAACCAGCTCGAGCTGGCTCTCCTCAACCTCGTGGTCAACGCCCGCGACGCCATGCCGGACGGCGGCACGATCACGATTTCCGGACGCGAGGAAGGACCCGGTCCCTTCATACACCTTTGCGTGACCGACACGGGCGAAGGCATGGACGAGGCCACGCTGGCCCGCGCCACCGAGCCCTTCTTCACCACCAAGGGCACCGGCAAGGGGACCGGCCTCGGCCTCTCGATGGTGCACGGGCTCGCCGAGCAATCGGGCGGCGGCTTCGCCCTGAGGAGCCGGAAGGGAGAAGGCACGACCGCCGAGATCTGGTTGCCTCTTGCCGAGGTCAGGGCCATGGCCGAGCCGAGCGCCCCCGAGGCGAAGCACGCGTCGCCGGCCGAGCCGGATCGCCGGCTCACCGTGCTGGTCGTGGACGACGACCCTCTGGTGCTCGCCAATACGGCGGCGATGCTGGAGGACCTTGGGCACACGGCCCTGCAGGCCGCATCCGGCGCCGAGGCCCTCGAGATCCTCCGCCAGGCGCAAGCCGTCGATCTCGTGCTGACCGACCAGGTGATGCCGAAGATGACGGGCGCGCAGCTCATCGCGGCCATCAGGGCCGAGCGGCCCCAGCTGCCGCTCATCATCGCGACCGGCTTCGCCGAGCTGCCCGCCGACCTCGACCCGCATCTTCCCAAGCTCAGGAAACCGTTCGACCAAGGCCTGCTCGCCCGAACCATCGACGCGAGCCTGAGGCAGGCCGCAGACAAGCAGACGGTGGTGGCATTCCGCCAAAGGCGCGGGTGACGCGAACGGGTGCGGCCGGAAGCGGGGATTCACCGCATCATGACGGGCGCCGCGGCGAGCGCCAGCAGGCTCGCCGTCGCGACGTCGTCTTGCGAGAGGCTGGCGCGTCTGCACAGGAAGTTCAGCGTGCCGTGACAGCGGCCGGCGACGACCACCGGCACGTTCACGACCGAGCGCAGGCCCAGGCTCAGGATCAGCGGATGATCGTCGAAGGCGGCGCGGATCGCCTCCTCGCCCTCCCCGACGAAGACGCGGCGCCCGGTCAACACGTGCGCGCCCCAGGCGGTCTCGCGCTTCTTCTTGCGTCCGCCGGGCGGATAGGCCTGCGGATCGGAGGAGTAGAGGCGCTCCACCTCCATCGCGGCCTCGTCGAACCGCATGGCGGTGAACAACGACTGGCCGATGGTCGCCGCGCCGACGCGCTCGATGGCGTTGAGGAGCGTGCCGGGCTGCTCGGCGCCGGCTGCCGCGGCGGCAAGCTGCGCCACCTGCTCGGAGGTCAGCATCGCGGGAAGGACAGCACGGGCGCCGGGATCACGACGCCCCGATGCCGAGCTCCTTGATGAGCTTGCCCCATTTCTCCGCGTCGGCGCGTAGCGCGTGGGCGAGGTCCTCAGGGCTCGCGTTCGCCACCTCGACGGCGATGTCGGCCATCTTCTTCTTGACCTCGGGCAGGAACAGGATGCGGTTGATCTCGCCGTTGAGCCGGGTGACGAGCTCCTTCGTCATTCCGCGGGGACCGAAAGCGCCGTACCAGACCGCCATCTCGTAGCCCGGGATGGTCTCGGCGACGGTCGGCACGTCCGGCAGGACGGCGGCGCGCTTGCCTTCCGTCACGCCGAGCAACGTGAGCTTGCCGGCCTTGACGTGCTCGAGGGTCTGGGTCCCGGCGCTGAACAGGAGCTGCGTCTGGTTCGCCACCGTGTCGAGCACCGCCGGCGCGCCGCCGCGGTAGGGGACGTGCACCATCTGCACGCCGGCCATCTTCTCGAACAGCGCCGCGCAGAGGTGGTTGGTGGAGCCTGCGCCGGCCGAAGCATAGGCGATCCTTCCCGGGTTCGCCTTGGCGTAGGCCACGAACTCCGCCACGGTCTTGGCCGGCACCGCAGGGTTGATCACCATGGTGTTGGTGACGAAGGCGAGGAGAGCGATCGGTGAAAAATCCTCGACCCCGTTGAAGGGCATCGCCGAGAACAGCGCATGGTTCATGGCATGCGTGCTCATGGAGCCGAACAGGATCGTATGGCCGTCCGGCGCGGCTTTCGCGACGATGTCCGAGCCGATGTTGCCGGAGGCGCCCGGCTTGTTCTCGACGATCACGGCCTGTCCCAAGGCTTGGCGCAGATGCTCGGCCACGATCCGGGCCAGGATGTCGGTCGAGCCTCCCGGCGCCCAAGGCACGACGATGCGGACCGTCTGGGTCGGATAGCTCTGGGCGACGGCCGGTCGCGGCAGCACGCCCATTGCGGCTCCGGCCGCGAGGGTCAGGGCCGAGCGGCGGGTGAGGAGGGTCACGCGGTTGCTCCGATCGAAGGCTCCGTTTGACAGTAATGAGGTCGCGATGCTTTTCAACGCCGGATCGCGTGTGCCGGCGCCGCGGCGCCCCGCAGGAGTCAGGCTTGAGCTTCACCACGCGCCCGGAGATCAGGGGCACCTTCGGGGCGGTCGCCACCACCCACTGGATCGCCTCCGCGGTTGGGATGTCGGTCCTGGAGCGGGGCGGCAACGCCTTCGACGCCGCCGCCGCCGCGGCCTTCGTGCTGCAGATCGTCGAGCCGCACCTCAACGGCCCGGGCGGCGAGGTGCCGATCATCTTGAAGCGCGCGAGCGACCCGGAGCCCGCCGTGATCTGCGGGCAGGGGACGTATCCGGCGGCCGCCACCCTCGAGCGCTTCGCCGGGCTCGGCCTCGCCCAAGTCCCCGGGACCGGGCTCCTGCCCTGCGTCGTGCCGGGCGCCTTCGACGCCTGGATGCTGCTCATTCGCGACTACGGCACCTGGCGGGTCGCCGACGTGCTGGAGGCCGCGATCGGCTATGCCGAGACCGGCTTCCCCGTGCTGCCGCGCGTCGCGTCCTCGATCCTCGCCGGGAAGGCGTTCTTTAAGGCCGAGTGGCCGACGACGGCGCAGCACTGGCTGCCCGGCGGAGAGGTGCCGCGCCCGCGTTCGCTCCTGCGCACGCCCGTCGTCGCCGCCGTCTACCGGCGCATCGTCGACGAGGCGGCCGCCGCCGGCACCGGCCGGGAGGCGCAGATCGAGGCCGCCCGGGACGCTTTCTACCGCGGCTTCGTGGCCGAGGCGATCGATCGTTTCTACGGCTCCGCCGAGCTGATGGACTCGACCGGGCGGAGGCACGGCGGGCTTCTGACCGGCGACGATCTCGCGCGCTATCGCGCGACCGTCGAGCCCACCGTCTCCCGTCCCTACCGCGGCCTCGAGGTCCACAAGACCGGTCCCTGGGGGCAGGGCCCGGTGCTGCTCCAGGCGCTCGCGCTCCTGGAGGGCTTCGACCTCGACGGGATGGACCCGGCCGGCGAGGCCTTCGTGCACGCGGTCGTCGAGTGCATGAAGCTCGCCTACGCCGACCGGGAGGTTTTTTATGGCGACCCGGCCTTCGTCGAGGTGCCGCTTGCTACGCTCCTGTCCGCCGACTACGCCGAGGGCCGCCGCAGGCTCGTCGGGGACGAGGCCTCCCTCGCGATGCGCCCCGGCGACCTGCCCGGCGCCGCCGAGCGGATGCGGCGCGTGCTCGCCATGGCGGGCGCGGAGACGCCGGTCGGCATCGGCGCCGGCGAGCCGACCTATGCCCCGCTCCCGGTCGAATGGGGCGACACGGTCCATCTCGACGTGGTCGACCGCTCCGGCAACATGATCTCGGCGACGCCCTCCGGCGGCTGGCTGCAGAGCTCGCCCGCGGTGCCCGGCCTCGGCTTCTCGATCTCGACGCGGGGGCAGATGTGCTGGCTCGAGCCGGGGCATCCCTCGACGCTACGCGCCGGCGGCCGCCCGCGCACGACGCTGACGCCCACCCTCGTGACCCGCGACGGCGAGGGTTTTTTGGGCATCGGCACCCCGGGCGGCGACCAGCAGGACCAGTGGACGCTCGCGACCCTGCTCCGCCGCATCCATCACACCTCCGACCTCCAGGCCGCCATCGACATGCCGCTGTTCACGAGCCGGCACTTCCCGCAGTCGTTCTACCCCCGCAACTACGATCCCGGCCGCCTCGCCGTCGAGGCGCGCTTCGGCGAGTCCGTCATCGACGGCCTGCGGCGGCGCGGCCACAAGGTGGCGGTCGAGGACGGCTGGGCGCTCGGGCGCGTCTGCGCGGCCGGCCGCGACGGCGGCTTCATCGTCGCCGCCGCGACGCCCCGGCAGATGCAGGCCTACGCCGTCGGGCGCTGATCCTACCGCCTCCGGCGCGGGGGCGTTAAAATCGGCACGGCACCAGAGAAGGAGCTCCCGGATGAAGCGCATGGCCCTCCTCGCGGCGCTCGCCGTCGCCGTGCTGCCGGCGCCCGCCATTGCGCAGACCGAGCTGCGCATCGGCCTTCAGGACGATCCCGACACCCTCGATCCGGCGACGAGCTGGAGCTTCGTCGGACGCCACGTCCTGCAGTCGCTGTGCGACAAGCTCGTCGACATCGACCGGGAGGGGCGGATCGTGCCGATGCTGGCCGCCGCCTGGTCCTGGTCCGAGGACGGGCGCGCGCTGACCCTCACGTTGCGCCCGAACCTCAGGTTCCATGACGGCGAGCCGCTCGACGCCGAAGCGGTGCGCTACAACCTCGACCGCGCTCTTAACCTGAAAGGGTCGCGGCGGCGCGCCGAGATCGACGCCATCGCGCGCGTCGAGGCGCCGGACCCCGCGACCGTGCGCCTCGTCCTGAAGGAGCCCTCCGTGCCGCTGCTCGCGGCCCTGAGCGACCGCGCCGGGATGATGGTGAGTCCGAAGGCCGCCGAGGCCGCGGGCGCCGAATTCACCCGCCGGCCGGTGTGCTCGGGCCCCTACAAATTCGTCGAGCACCGGGCCCAGGACCGCATCGTCCTCGAGCGCTTCGGGGAGCACTGGCGCGCCGGCGACTACGCCTTCGACCGGCTCGTCTTCCGCGGCATGCCGGATTCGAACGTGCGGCTCCTCAACCTGCGCGCGGGGCAGCTCGACCTCATCGAGCGCATCTCGCCGACGGACGTCGGCGCGGCCGAGAAGGACCCCAAGCTCAGGATCGTCGAGGGGCCGAGCCTCGGCTACTTCGGCGTGACCTTCAACATCGGCAACGGGCCCGAGGCGAACCCGACCTTTGCCAAGCACCGGCTCGTGCGCGAGGCCTTCGACCTCGCGGTCGACCGCGAGGCCTTGAACCAAGTGGTGTTCGAGGGCCGCTACGAGGCCGGCAACCAGCCCTTCCCGCCCTCGAGCCCGTTCTACGACAGGAGCCGGCCCGTGCGGCCCCGGGACGTCGCGGCCGCGAAGGCGAAGCTGAAGGAGGCGGGCGCCGAGGGCGTCGCCATCGACCTCCTCGTGCCGACCGATCCCCAGCGCCAGCAGGTCGCGCAGGTCCTTCAGGCCATGGCCGGCGAGGCGGGAATCCGCCTCAACGTCGTCGCGACGGAGCTCATGACCCTCCTCGACCGGGCGAAGCAGGGGAAGTTCCAGGCCCATCTCGTCGGCTGGAGCGGGCGCACGGATCCGGACCTCAACATCACGCCGCTCCTCGCCTGCGGGGCGGCCGGCAACGACGGGCGCTTTTGCGATCCCGCCCTCGATGCCATCCTGGCGGAGGCGCGCAAGGTCGCGGACCCGGAGGCCCGCAAGGCGAAGTACCGCGATGCCGTGGCCGTCCTCTTGCGGGAGCTGCCGATCATCTATCTCTACCATGCGAAATGGCAGTTCGCGCTCGCCGCGGCGGTGCAGGGTTTTTCCGCCTATCCGGACGGGATCATCCGGCTCGACGGGGTCAGACGGTGAAGCCCTTCGCCCGCTCCGCTTCGTGCGTGCCTACTCCGTCAGCCTCAGCCCCTGCAGCCGGACGATCCCGTCCGGGTGCGGCCTGAAGCCGGACAGCTTCCGGGTCGCGCCCCAGAACCATTTGAGGTGGTACATGAACAGGTACGGCCGGTCGGCGAGATAGATCGCGGCGGCGTCCGCATAGAGCTTCGCCCGCTCGCTCGGGTCCGTCGTCAGGCGCGCGCGGCGCAGGATGTCGTCGAGCTTCGGGTTGCAGTATCGGCCCCAGTTCACGAAGCCGTCACAGGCGACCCAGATCGAGATGTTCGCGTCCGGATCGGAGCGGCCGCTCCAGATGAGGAGGGAGATCTCGTAGGTCCCGCTCTTCAGGCGGCCGAGGAGCGTCGCGGACTCGACCACCTGGATCTTGATGTCGAAGCCGGCTTCGCCGGCCATCGCCTGGATGATCTGCGCGACACGGCCGTCGAGCGGGTCGGTGCTGATCAGGAGCGTCGCGGGCACGCGCTGGAGCCCGCTCTGCCCCACGAGCGCCCGGGCGCGATCGACGTTCCGCTTCGGCACCGGAAAGGCCTTGGCGTAGAACGGCGTGCCCGGCGCCTCGGGCTGGTTCGACGGGATGAACGCGCCGTCGAAGGCGACCTCATTGATCACCGCCCGGTCGAGGGACAGCTCGAAGGCCTCGCGCAGCGTCGCGCTCGCCCCGAGCGGCGTCTTCAAGGCCTCGCCGCCGACGTTGATCGACAGCACCCGGTAGGCGACCGAGGGGCTCTCGAACAGCCTGATCCGAGGATCGCTGCGCACGGTCTCGAGGTCGGTCGGCGCGATGCGCTCGGTGAGCTGGAAGCCGCCGGAGCGCAGGTTCGCGAGCCGCACCGTGTCGTCCGGCACCGGAAGGTAGACGACGCGCTCGATCGCGACCGCGCCGGCGTTCCAGTAGCGGTCGAACCGCTCGAACGCGATCCGGTCCTGCGGCACCCATTCGACGAACCTGTAGGGGCCGGCGCACACCGGGCGCGCCGTCATCCTCTCCCCGAGCTCCCGCGCGGCCTTCGGCGACACCATCATCCCGGCCCGGTCGGCGAGCTGGGCCATGAGCGGCGCGTAGGGCTCGGCGAGCTCGAACCGCACCGTCATCGGATCGACGACGGCGAGGCCCTTCACCGGGCCGAGCTCGGACTTGCGCCGCGAGTACGGAGCCGTCTTGTTGCGCTCGAGGTTGAACCGGACGGCCTCGGCGTCGAGGGGCTCGCCGTCATGGAACAGCACGCCCGGACGCAGCTTCATCGTGAGCGAAAGGCCGTCGTCGGCCCAGGACCATTCGGTCGCGAGCTGCGGCACGAAACGCATGTCCGCGTCGAGATCGACGAGCTTGTCGCAGACCGCGGCGAGGGCGACCCGGTCGACGAAGCTCGCGCTCTGGGCCGGGTCGAGCGTCGCGGGGTCCGCCTGCATGCCGATGCGCAGCGTATCCGCGCCGAAGACCGGCGCGTTGAGGAGCAAGGCACAGAGAAGGGCGAAAAAGCCTGAGCGCCGCATCCAAGCCTCCCCGACGAACGCCGCCACGGTGCTGGTATGGCACGCGTTGCGCCGCGCACATACTGCCGAAACAATGCCCGGCTAAGGTGCGCCGGGCTTAACCGGGGTTCCGATGCGCCCGTCCGATCGCGTTCCATGCCGGCAAAGGAGCCCGTCCATGAATCGCCTCATGCCGGAAGCGCTCGGCCGCGCGACGACGCGTCGGGTCGCCGTCGTGCTCGGCGCCCTGGCGATGGGCGGAGGAGTCTCGGCGGCTCCCAAGCCGTCCTTCGACTGCACGCGCGCGCGGACGGCGGTCGAGCGGGCGATCTGCGGCGACGCCGGGCTTGCCGCCCTCGATGCCGCCGTCGCGGCGGCCTACCGGCAGGCCCTTGGCCGCGTCCGGCCCGACCAGACCCTCCTCGCCGCCCTGACGCGGGACCAGGCCGAGTTCGCCGCTGGCCGCGAGGACACGCTCGACCGTCCGGACGCCGATCTCGCCCGCTATCTGCGCTCCCGGCGCGCGTGGCTCGACGCAATCGCGGCGCCCCGCCCGGGCATCGAGGGCGTCTGGATCAACGGCTCCGGCAGCCTCAGGGTCGAGCGCAGGGGCAACGGGCTCTTTGGCGTCGTGGCGAAGGGCGACGATCCCGTTCGCGGCTCGTACACCTGCACGTTCATTGGAGTCGGCCGGCTCGAGGCCGGGGGCCTCGAGGCGGCCTGGGACGGGAAGGCCGCGGACGACGAGGATGGTGCGGAGGGTTGGACGCTGCGCCTGCGCCGGGACGGCGGGACCTTGCGGATCGAGCAGCGCCGCAACGGCAGCGAGGCGCCGACCCCGCCGTTCTGCGGCGTGCACGGGACGCTCGAAGGCAGCTACCTTCCGGCCCGCCTCCTGCCCGGCCCGGTACGGGCCTGGCGATCCGGCTAATGAGGATTTCAGGGATGCACAGCCTGCCCACGATCCTGTTGCTCGTCCTCGCGCTGCCGGCCGCCGCCGCGACGGATGCCGGGCCGGCGCCGCAGCCCGTGCCGGCGGCCGTCCGGGAATGCACCTTGGACGGCGCCGATCTTGCCGGGTTGCGCGGGAGCTACCCTGTCGAGGAGCTGCGCTGCCTTGTCGCCGAAGCCGTGGACCTCGGCCGGGACCCACGCGGGACGGTCTTCGCGCAGCGCGCCGAGATCCGCGTCGCGACGCCGGACCCCGCCGAGCTCGCCCGCGGCATCCGACTTCCGGCCGACCTCGTCACGCTGTTCCGGCAGCCGGAGGGCGGGGCGCCGATGCGGATCGGCCGGGCCCTCGTGCCGATCGACATCTCGAGGGGCGCGCCCGCCTTCGTCTTCCGGCTCGTGCGGCTGCCCGCCGGGCCGGCGGATGCGCCCGACCATGCGGTGGAGATCGGGCCCAAGGCCGAACAGGCCTTCCTGCTCGCGGGCGACGGGAGCGCCCGGACGATCGGCACCGCCGGCTGGGTCCCCGAGGCGCGCGCGCTCGTGCCGGCCGGCTTCGTCGCGGGCGAGCCGTTCGACACCGACCTTAACGCGATGGCGGGGCACCTCGCGGCCTTCCGGGCGGGCGCCGACGACCCGGCGAGCCCAGGCAGCGCCTTCGACCCGGGATGGGAGCTCGTCGCAAGGCTCGAGCTGCGGGACGGCGCGCTCGCCGTCGCCGGACACGAGTGGCGCCGCCGGGAAGCCCCGCAGGGCCCCGACGGCGGCGCGCGCGACCTCGCCGAGCTGCGCACGGAACGGGACTACGCGGCGGCGCACCGCGCCCTGCAGGAGCGCGGCGCCCGGCTGCCCGCCGGCACCATGCCGTGCGAGCTCGGCGCCTGGTCGGCGGACCGGGATCCGAAGGGCCTCAACGTCCGCGCCGGCCCTTCCGCGGGGGCGCGCGTTCTCGGGCGCCTGCCGCCGCCGTTCCGGTACAAGGGCGGCTCCGAGGCGGCCCCGGAAGGCGGCTGGCGGACCGAGTTCACGATCGTCGGCTACAAGGACGGCTGGTTCCTGATCGAGGGCGCGACGCCCCCGGGCCGATCCTACGAGGACGGGGCCTATCCCCGGCGCCACCCCAAGCCCTACCCGGGCCGGGGCTGGGTCGCGGCCGCCAAGGTCGGCGCGGCCTTCGCCAATGGCGACACGCGGATGGGCGGCCTGTTCCAGGCGCCGCACGTCGACGCCCGCTGGACCCCGGCGAAGGGCGAAGGCGGCGAGCCGATCTCGGTCGACGGCGGCCCGAAGCGCATCATCGCCTGCAGCGGGCTATGGGCCCTCGTCGAAAGCCACGACGGGGTGCGCGGCTGGTGGCGCCGCATCTGCTCGAACCAGGTGACGAACTGCAGCTGAGCCGGCCTCGGCCACCGGGCAGGCCGCCCCGCCGCGGGATCGCGTCACGGCTGCCGGCACACCGCCGTGTGGTCGGCCTGCGGGCCGAGCGCCTCGGCCGAGTCGTCCCAGAGCGCCGCGACCCGGCCGGCGAGGGGCGCCGCGACGCCCATCGCGGCGGCGAGCCGCTCGGCCGTGCGGATGTCCTTCGCCATCAGGCCGATGGCAAAGCCGGAGGCGAAGGTCTGCGGGATCACGAACTGCTTCAGCTTGTGCTCGGTGGAGTTGTTCCGGCCCGTCGAGGCATTGAGCACGTCGACCATCACGGCGGGATCGAGCCCGAAGGCCTCGCCGACGCGCAGGGCTTCGATGGCGGCGATCAGCCCCGCGCCCGAGACGTAGTTGTTGAGCGCCTTCATGGCGTGGCCCGACCCGAGCGGGCCGGTCCGGAAGATCGATCGGCCCATGGCCGCGAGCACCGGCTCGACCCGGTCTATGGTGGCGCCGGCGCCGCCCGCCATGATGGCGAGCGAGCCGTCGACCGCGCGCCTCACCCCGCCCGACACCGGCGCGTCCACGAAGGCGACGCCCGCCTTCCCGAGCTCTTCCCCGAGGGCCCGCGTGGCGACGGGATCGGACGAGCTCATGTCGAGAACGACGGCGTCCGGCCCAAGATGCGGGCGCATGGCCTCGACGACCGCTCGCACGGCCTTCCCGTCGGGCAGCATGGTGATGGCGACCGCGACGCCGCGGACGGCCGCCGCGAGATCGTCCGCCGCCGTGGCTCCCGGCATCGCCGCGAACCGCTCGCGCGCCGGCGCGGCGGAGTCGTAGCCGGCGACGCGATACCCCGCCTGCGCCAGCCGCGCCGCCATCGGCGCGCCCATGTTGCCGAGGCCGACGAAGGCGATGCGCGCCGGCGGGCGGACCGCGGCGCCGTCACTCACCGTCCATCTCCTTGAACGCCTCGCGGGCGACGCGGAAGCTGTCGATGGCGGCGGGCACGCCGCAGTAGACGGCGGCCTGCAGGAAGACCTCGGCGATCTCCTCCTTGGAAACGCCGTTCCGGATCGCGCCCTTGACGTGCAGCTTCAGCTCGTGCGGGCGGTTGAGGGCCGTGATCATGGCGAGGTTGAGCATGCTGCGCGTCCGGCGCTCGAGCCCCGGGCGTCCCCAGATCTTGCCCCAGCAGTACTCGGTCACGAGCTCCTGCATCGGCCGGTTGAAATCGTCCGCGCCGGCGATCGACTTGTCGACGTACTCGGCCCCCAGCACGGCACGGCGGATCTCCAGGCCCTGGTTGAAAAGGTCCTCGCTCATCAGGTGTCCTCCCGTTCGTTCTCGCCGGTCCGTGACGGAGCCGCCGGTGTGCCTTCTCTTTTGGCCGGCTTGGCGTGTCGGGGGCAAGCGCCGGAAGTGGGCTCGCGGGATCGACGCCGCTCATTGACGGCATGAACGCGCAAGCCGCGAGCCTTCAGGCCATCGCTTCGGCTCGATCCGCTTCGAGGCCGCCTGTCGATCCGAGATAAGCTTCCTCGACCACACGGTCGCCGATCAGCGCGTCCGCCGGCCCGGAGCGCTTCACGACGCCGCCTTCGATGAGGCAGCCCTCGTCCGCGACGGCGAGCGCCTGGCCGGCCATCTGGTCCACGACGGCGAGCGTCAGCCCCTCGTCCCGAAGAGCGGCGAGGGACGCGTAAAGCTCCTCGACGACGAGCGGGGCGAGGCCGAGGGAAGGCTCGTCGAGCATGAGCACCTTGGGAGCCGCGAGGAGCCCGCGGGCGATCGCCAGCATCTGCTGCTCGCCGCCCGACAGGAGCCCGGCGCGCCGGTCGAGCCGTTCGCGCAGGCGCGGGAAACGGTGGAGCATCGCGGCGATGCGGTCGTCGAGGTCTTTTCCGGGCCGCGCGAAGGCGCCGAGCCGCAGGTTGTCGCGCACGCTGAGCTCGGGGAAGACCTGCCGCCCTTCCGGGATGAGGACGAGTCCCATCCGCACGCGCCGGTGCGCCGGGGAGCCCGTGACGGAGCGGCCGGCGAGGCGGACGTCGCCCGTCGCGGCCGGGGGCGCGAGGCCGGCGAGCGCCCGCATCAGCGTCGTCTTGCCGGCGCCGTTCGGGCCGAGGATCGCGAGGCTCCGGCCCTCGCGGACCGAGAGGTCGATCCCGCGCAGCACGGCGACGCCGCCGTAGCCGGCGCGGAGCCCCGCCGCCTCCAGGACCGGCGGGTCGGCGGCCGGCCATCGTGGCCTTTGCGGCGCCTCCGGCAGGCGCGCGCGCGACGCCGGCCCGCCGGCGCCGAGATAGGCCTCGCGTACCGCTGGATCGGCGCGCACCGCCTCCGGCGAGCCGGCGGCGATCGGCAGGCCGGCGTCGAGGACCACGACGTGGTCGGAGATGCCCATGACGAGGCTCATGTCGTGCTCGACCAGGATCACGGCGACGCCGAGGCCGGCGACGGCGCGAAAGATCCCGGCAAGGCGCTCCTTGTCGGCCAGGGCAAGGCCGGCCGCCGGCTCGTCGAGGAGCAGCACCCGGGGCTTCAACGCGAGCGCCCGGGCGATCTCGACGAGGCGCTTCTCGCCGTGCGGCAGCGCGGCGCTCGGCCCGTCCGCATGGCCGGCTCCGACGAACGCCAGAAGCGCGCGCGACAGCTCTTCCAGCCCTTTGTCGCGCCTTCCGGTGCCCAGACCCGAGAAGGGGCTGCCGAGCCGCCCGGCGCGCGCGCCGAGCATGACGTTCTCGAGCGGCGAGAGCTGCCCGAACAGCTGCGTCGTCTGGAAGGTGCGGGCAACCCCGAGCCGCGCCAGCCGATGCGACGAAAGGCCCATGAGCTCCGTCCCGTCGAGGGCGATCCGCCCCGCCTCCGGCCGGTAGAAGCCGGAGAGGAGGTTCAGCGCCGTCGTCTTGCCGGCGCCGTTCGGCCCGATGAGGCTGGTGATCCGCCCGGCCTCGGCCGTAAACGAGAGGCCCTCGACCGCGCGCACGCCGCCGAAGCCGATCGCGAGCCCCTCGACCGTGAGGCCGCCGCCGGCCCGTCCGCGCCCGAACTCCTGTCCGGGATCGACGCTTGCCGGCGCGCGCGAGGGCGGCCTTTCGCTGCTGCGGCCGGGCCGCGTCGTCCATCGCTCGACGACGCCCACGATCCCGAGCGGCGCAAGGCGAAGCACCGCGAACATCAGCACGCCGAAGGCGAGCAGGCGGTATTCGGCGAGTGCCGAGATGAGCTCCGGCAGGAGCACGACGACGAGGGCTCCGGCCACGGGGCCGAGTGCCGTGCCGCTGCCGCCGACCAGCACCGCGAGCACGAGCAGGATCGACTGCACGAACGGGAAGGAGCTCGGGCTCACATAGCCGTTCAGCGGCGCGAACAATGCGCCGGCCAAGGCCGCCGCCACGGCCGACAGGACGAAGGCGGCGGTCCTGACGCGCACGAGGTCGATGCCGATCGATCCGGCCGCGACCTCGGCGTCCCGCGCCGCCCGCATGGCGTAGCCCCAGCCGCTCGCCGCGACGCTGCGATAGGCGAGGAGCGCCAGGCCGACGAGGAGGACACCGACCACGGCGAGCCCGCGTTCGCCGAGCTTCTCCCCGAAGAGGGTCGGGCCATGGCTCAGGATCAGGCCGTTGCCGCCGCCGGTCAGACCCCGCCACTCGACCGCGCCGTGCTCGATGATGAAGCCGAAGGCGATCGTCACCATGGCGAGATAGGGCCCGCGCACGCGCAGCGCCGGCATGGCGAGGATTGCGCCGACGGCCGCGGCAATGATGCCCGCCGCCGGCATGGCGGCGAAGAAGGGCCACCCCGCGCGTTCCATCAGGATCGCCGTCGCGTAGGCGCCGATCGCCATGAAGCCGACGTGGCCGAAGGAGGTCTGGCCGGCGAGGCCCATGAGGACGTTGAGGCCGATGGCGGCGAGCGCCGTCAGCGCCACGGTCGCAAGCAGGAAGACGCCGTAGCTGTCGGCCGTCGCCGCATAGGCGAGGCCGGCGGCGACGAGGCCCAAGTCGGCGGCATAAGGCGGAAGCCTCATACCTTCTTGACCCCGGCGCGTCCCAAGAGGCCGTTCGGCAGGACGACGAGGATGAGGATGATCGCGGCGAACGTCAGGATCTGCGTGTAGACGGACCCCATCAGCGCCGTGACGAGGGCCTCGACCAGGCCAAGGGCGAGGCCCGCCAGCATCACGCCCCAGGCGCTGCCGAGGCCGCCGATGATCGCGGCCGCGAAGGCCTTGAGGCCGAACATCGTCCCCATCTCGGAGGACACGTTGAGGAGCGGCGCGATCAGGAGCCCGGCGATCCCGGCGAGCACGGCGGACGCCCCGTAGCTCGCCGCGATGGCGGTTCGCACGTCGATGCCCATGAGCCGCGCCGCGTCGGCGTTCTGCACCACCGCCAGCATGGCGACGCCGAGCCGGGTGCGGCGCAGGAACAGGTGGAGCGTCGCCGCGAGCCCGAACCCGACCGCCGGAATGACCAGTTGCAAGGGATAGACGCCCGCGCCCTCGGCGAGGCGGACCGGCGCCGCCGCGAGGACCGAGGGGAAGCCGCGCGGCTCCTTGCCGAAGGTGAACAGGACGAGGTTGTCGACCACGATGCCGACGGCGACCGTCGCCATGAGCCAGGCGTCGGAGCCCCGCGCCGCGAAGGGCCGAACGGCGAAGCGCTCGACGGCGAGCCCGTAGAGCCCGCACAAAAGCAGCGCGACGGGCACGCCGGCGAGCGCCGGCCAGCCCCAGAGCACGATCAAAAAGTAGCCCAGCACGGCGCCGAGCGTCATCGAGCTCCCCTGCGAGAAATTCACGGTGCCGGACACCGCGTAGGTCGCGTGGAAGCCGAGGGCCAGGAGCCCGTACATGCTCCCGAGCGCGAGCCCGCTCACGAGCGCGGACAAGAGCGGCATGGAGCGCCCCGGACGGCGAGCGCGCCGTCAGTTCGTCGCGACCGGCAGGATCTGGTTGTCCTCGAACCGGGTCCAGATGTAGTCGGCTTCGGAGAGCGCCTCGTGCTGCCCTGGCCCGAAGGGCTTCTGGTAGGTCTTGATCAGCCCCTCATGGCGGTCGATCTGGTAGAAGGCGTCGCGGATCGCCTCGCCCTTTGTGCTGCCGGCCTTCGCGATCGCGAGCGCCGCGAGGTGCATGGCGTCGTAGGCGTTGGCGACGCCGACCGCCGGCGTCACGTCGCCTGGGCCCTTCACGTCCGGGTACTTCGCCTTGAGGGCTTCGAGCACCCGCTCGCCCACGGGCGAGAGCTTGCCGAAGAAGCTGTAGGTCTGGACGAACACCACGTCGCGGGCGCTCGGGCCGGCAAGCTCGGTGAAGCGTCCGCCGGCCGGCCCCCAGTGCGATACGATCGGCACCTTCCAGCCCATGCGGTCGAGGGACTTCACGACCTGCGCCGAGGGCCCGACGTTGCCGACGAGGAAGAGCACGTCGGCGCCGCCCTGCTTGAGGCGGGTGAGCTGCGGCGTGACGTCGACGTCGTTGCCCTCGAACTTCTCGATGCCGGCCGGCTGGATGCCGGCTTCCTTCAGGGCGGCGGTCAGGCCCTTCTCGTTCGACTCGCCCCAGGGATTGTTGACGAGGATCAGGCCCGGTTTCTTCGCGCCGTGGTGCTTGACCGCATAGGCGACGATCGCCTTGTCGACGAGATCGTCGCGGGCCGAGACGCGGAAGACGTAGTTGTCCTTGGCGCCGTTGACGGTGATGCCGGTGCCAGCCGCCCAGGGGTCGATGAACGGCACCTTCTGGTCGTTCGCGAAGGGCACGATCGCGAGCGCCACCGGCGTGTCGAGCCCGCCGATCAGCACCGCCACCTTCTCGCGCTGGACGAGCTCGCGGGCCGCGATGACGCCCTTCGCCGGATTCGCCTCGTCGTCGCGCCGCACGAGCTCCACCGGGCGCCCGCCGATCCCGCCCCTGGCGTTGATCTCGTCGATGGCGACGGTGAGGCCCCGCGTCAGCGCCTCGCCGGCCCGCGCCGACTGCCCCGAGAGGGCGGTCACGAGCCCGATCTTGACCGGGTCCGCGGCCTTGACCGGACAAACGGCCGCAAGCACCCCCGCGAAGCCGAGAACAGCCGCCGTGCGCAGGCGCGAAAGGCTCATGACGCGTCTCCCCTTTATTCTCCGCGCGCCCTGCGGGGCGGCTTGGGCCATCGGGCAGCAAGCAGTATGCCACGGCGCGATTGTCAGCCTATCATGGACGGGCGATCCGATCTGCTCACGGTTTGGGCATTCAGGACCTGAGTCGGGCAGGCCGGAATCGGCGGCCCGAAGGAAGCCCTTTGCATTGGTCTTGCAGACGGGCGGGAACGGAAACGGGAGGACCCCATGAGCGATGCCGCGGAGCAAGCGAGGCGCCTCGTCGAGAGCTATCTCGAAGCCTCGATGATCCCCGATCCCGTGAAAGCCAGGACTTACGTCGCGCCCGACGTTCGCATCACCTTCACGGGCGGGCGCCGCTTCACGGATCCCGGCGAGAGCTCGGGGTTCAACGCCCGGCGCTACGCCTGGGTGAAGAAGCGCTTCGAGCGCACCGACGTGGCGGCAGGCGCGAGCGCCGACGAGGCGATCGTCTACAACATCGGCACGCTCTACGGCGAATGGCCGGACGGCACGCCCTTCGAAGGCAACCGCTACGTCGACCGCTTCGTGGTGAGCCGCGGCAGGATTGTCCGCATGGACGTGTGGAACGACAGCGCCGAAATCCTTCTCGCCCGCGCCGGCCTGTCGGAGGACGGGATCGAGACCCTTCCGGCGGCGCGCCCGGCCCGCGGAGAGGCCGCGTGACGGAGCCGCCCGTCCTGCCGGGCCACGGGCGCTTTCCCTACAGTGCGATCACCCGCCGCCCCGTCTATGCGTGGCCGAACGGGACGCGTCTCGCCGTCTATATCGGGCTCAACCTCGAGCACTTCGCTTTCGGGGAAGGGCTTGGCGCCGAGCTCGCCCCAGGCGGTCCGCAGCCGGACGTGCTCAACTACGCCTGGCGCGACTACGGCAACCGCGTCGGCGTGTGGCGCCTCCTCGACCTCTTCGACGCGCTTCGGTGGCCGGTCTCCGTCCTCGTCAACGGCAGCATCTACGGTCACTGCCCGGAAGTGATGGACGCCTTCCGGGCCCGCGGTGACGAGGTCGTCGGGCACGGGCGCACCAACTCCGAGCGCCAGGGCGTGCTCGACGAGGCGGCCGAGCGGGCGCTGATCGAGGAGACGACGGCCGTCATCGCGGCATCCGAAGGCAGGCCCCCAGCCGGCTGGCTCGGGCCCTGGATCTCGGAGAGCCGGGTGACGCCGGACCTCCTCGCCGAGTGCGGCTATGCCTACCTCCTCGACTGGTGCATGGATGACCAGCCGGTCTGGCTTGCCACCCGCGGCGGCGGGCGCATCCTGTCAGTGCCCTACCCCCAGGAGGTCAACGACATCCCGGCGATCGTCGCCCGCAAGGACTCGGCGGGAGAGTTCGCCGCCATGATCGTCGACAACTTCGACGAGATGCTGGAGCAGTCGGCCGGCGCGCCCCTCGTCATGGGGCTGGCCCTCCACCCCTACCTCGTCGGACAGCCCTACCGGCTGCGCCACCTCCGGCGCGCCTTACGGCACATCGAAAGCTTCAGGGACCGCATCTGGATCACCACCGCCGGCCGGATCGCAGAGCACGTCGTGGCGCTCGACGACGCCCAGGCTGCGGAGCCGGCCTGAGATGGAGTGTTAATCGGGCGGCGGTAAGAGCGGGAACGGATGGCCCGGAGGCGCTCGTGCCCGCTCTTCACGCCGCAGGTTTCCTTGACGGGGCGGCCCGCCCCGGCGTCACGAATGCTGGCGAGACGGCACCGTGGACGCCAGGACGGATCCTCGCCCTGGCATTGCCGGTCTGGATTCTCGTCGTCGCCGCCTCGCTGTGGCTCGACGGCGCCCAGGCGCTCGTCGCCCTCCCCGATCCCGACGACGCGATGCGGCTCGTCCAGGTGCGCGACCTCCTCGCCGGCCAGGGCTGGTTCGACCTCGTCCAGCATCGGGCGAACCCGCCGGACGGCCTTCCGATGCATTGGTCGCGCCTCGTCGATGCGCCGCTCGCCGCCATGATCCTGCTGCTGCGGCCCCTTCTCGGGCCGGATGCCGCCGAGCGCTGGACGCTGCTTCTCTGGCCGCTCGTCCCGGCCTTGCTGCTCCTGCCGGCGGCGGGCATCGTCGGCGGCCGGTTGGCGGGCCGGGCCGGCGCCGCGCTCGCGCTCGTCGGCGCCGCGGTCGCGGTGCCGCTCGTACGCCACTTCGTGCCCGGGCGGATCGACCACCACAACCTCCAGATGGCGCTTTCGATGGCCCTCGTCGCGGCGCTCGTCACGCTGCCGCGCCGTCCCGCCGCGGCCTGGGCCGCCGGCGCGGCGAGCGCCCTGTCGCTCGCGGTCGGAATGGAGACGCTGCCTTACGTGGCGCTCGGCGGCCTTTCCGTGATGGCGGGGTGGTGGGCCGCCGGCGCCGCGCGAACCCCGGCGGTGCTCGCCTATCTCGCCTCCTTCGCGGCCGCCGCCGCCCTCGCGGCGGGCCTTACCGTCGCGCCGGCGCGCTGGCCAGAGCCCGCCTGCGACTTCATCTCGCCCGTGTACGTGGCCCCGCTCTGGGCCGCCCTCGCCGTCGCCTGGGCCGGCCGCCGCCACGGCCTCGACCGCACGCGGGGCGGCATCGCCGCGCTCGTCGCCGCGATGGCGCTCGCCGCGGTCGCGGTCGTCGCGGGGCTCGCGCCGGCGTGCCTCGGGGGGCCCTATGCCGAGGTCGACCCGCGCCTGTTCTGGCTCTGGATGGATCATCTCTCGGAGGCGCGCTCGGCCCTCTCCCTCGCCCGGACCGAGCCGGCGGTCGCCGCCGCCGTGTTCTCGGCGCCGCTGATGGCGCTCGTCCTCGCCCCCTGGCTCCTCGGGCGCGCCCGGCACCGGGAGGCCGCGGCGGTCGCGCTCGGCGCGCTCGGCGTCGCGACCGCGACGGCGCTGCTCCAGGTCCGCACGCTGCCCTTCGCGGCGATGTTCGCGGGCCCGCCGCTCGCCGCCGCGGCCGCGCTCGCGATCGAGCGGTTCTGGCGCATCCGGCTCGACCGCGCCTGGGGCTACGCGCTCGCGGGGCTCGTTATGAACCCGCTCGGCGTCACGGCAGCGGTCGCCGTGCCGGCCCAGGCGCTCGCGCCGGGGGCCCGGCCCGACGGCCAGGCCTCCGAACGGCTCTGCACGCGGCGCTCCGAGTACCGCACGCTCGCGGCGCTGCCGCCGGGGCTCGTCCTGAACCTCATCGCCTTCGGCCCCTACGTCCTCGCCGAGACGCCGCACCGGGTGCTCGCCGCTCCCTACCACCGCAACCGCGACGGCATCCTCGACACGGTCGGGGCCTTCACGGCCGACCTCGAGCGCGCCCGTGCGATCCTCGCGGCCCGCGGGGTCGACTACGTCGCCTTCTGCACGAGCTCGCGCGAGCTCGACGATCTCGTCGGGCCGGGCTCCCTCGGGGCCGCCCTCAAGGAGAATAAGCCGCCGTCCTGGCTGGAAGGGGTCCCGGACTCCGGCGGCGTGACGCGGGTCTACCGGGTCCGGCGGGACTGAGGGCGCCTCGTGCGCAGGCGCTCAGGCGCGCCCGTAGGCCAGCATGGACAGCAGCAGCGTGGTGCAGACCACGAACGCCATGGCTTCGATCGAACCCATTCGAGCCCCCAGCTCTTTGCAGAACCCATAGCGCAGCCGGATGAAAGCCGGATTGGGGCGTTCGCCGAAAGGCGGGGGTGGCGCGTAACGGCTCGGCAAGGTTCGAGCGGGCCTCGCCCACAAGCCGGAGAGGCGTCAGTCGTCCGCGACGCCGCGGACCGGGCCGCTTGCCCAGTCGAAGAAGGCGCCGGCGCCCCACCAGATCAGGCCGACGAGCCCGAGAAGCGCGAGCGCCGAGAGCACGCGCCTCACGGGAGACCACTCGGACGGCGGGAGCATGGCCGGCTTTATATCGGTCAGGCGGCTTCGGCGGGGCGCGCGGGCCGGATCGCGAGGCTCAGGCGGCGCAGCCGGCGCGCGGCGGGCAGCCCGGCCGCGCCCGCCAGGAGCAGGAGCGGCAGGCTGAACCCCAAGGCCGCGGCCTTGAGGAGCTCCTCCCAGGGCGACCCGTCCCAGCCGTCAGCGGGCAGCTCCGCCTGGACGTTGAGGCGCACCGACGTGGCCTCGTCCGTGGAGGCCGCGATCTCGGGGTAGAGCCGGCGGAAGCTCGCGAGGTCGACCCAGCACCGGTGCGGGTTGCGGTCCTCGCGGATGAAGTCGCGGGATTCGACGCCCCGGGCGCCGGCGCAGTCGACCGGGATCACGGGCACCTGTCTTCTCGCGACCCGGGCGAGATAGCGCTTCTCCTCGACCTCCTCCCGGAAGGCCGGATAGGACCAGAGCACGGTCCCGGCGACCCACAGGGCGGCGAGCGCCCACAGGCACGATCGCAAGCGCGAGCCGATCATGGCGAACCCCATCGAAGGCGTCCGGGCTTCTTTGCGGCCCGCAGCGACTGCCGTTTTGGAGCATCCTACCGGGAAGCGGCGAAAAGGTGGCGCAGCGCCGCTCAGGGGACCAAGGGTCGAGCCACCTTCGGCAAAGCCGGCGTTGTGCCGCGAATGGGCCTTCCGTAGAGAGTTGGCCATGAAGTTCCTCGATCAGGCCAAGGTCTACATCCGCTCGGGCGACGGGGGCGCCGGCGCGGTGTCGTTCCGGCGCGAGAAGTTCATCGAGTTCGGCGGGCCGGACGGCGGCGACGGCGGGCGCGGCGGCGACGTATGGGCGGAATGCGTCGAGGGGCTCAACACCCTGATCGACTACCGCTACCAGCAGCATTTCAAGGCGAAGACCGGCCAGCACGGCATGGGCCAGAACCGCGCCGGGGCGAAGGGCGCGGACGCGGTCCTCAAGGTTCCGGCCGGCACCCAGATCCTCGCCGAGGACGAGGAGACGGTCCTCGCCGACATGACCGAGGTCGGGCAGCGCGTGCTCCTGGCGAAGGGCGGCAACGGCGGCTTCGGCAACGCCCACTTCGCGACCTCGACGAACCGGGCGCCGCGCCGGGCGAACCCGGGGCAGGAGGGCCGGGAGCGGTGGATATGGCTGCGCCTCAAGCTCATCGCCGACGCCGGGCTCGTCGGCCTGCCGAACGCCGGCAAGTCGACGTTCCTCGCCACCGTCACGGCCGCGAAGCCGAAGATCGCGGACTACCCCTTCACGACGCTCCACCCGGGCCTCGGCGTCGTGCGGGCGGACGCTCGCGAGTTCGTCCTCGCCGACATCCCGGGCCTGATCGAAGGCGCGCACGAGGGCGCGGGTCTCGGCGACCGCTTCTTAAGCCACGTCGAGCGCTGCCGGGTGCTGCTCCATCTCGTGGAAGGCACGAGCGAGCACGCCGGCAGGGCGTACAAGCTCGTCCGCCGGGAGCTCGAGGCCTACGGGCACGGCCTGGCCGAAAAACCCGAGATCGTTGCCCTGTCCAAGGTCGACGCCCTCGACCCGGACACCCTCAAGGAGCAGACGGCCCGCCTGAGGCGCGCCGCGAAGCGCGCGCCGATCGCCCTCTCCTCCGCCTCGGGCCAGGGCGTGCAGGAGGCGCTCCGCGCGGTTATGCGGGTGCTCGACGAGACCCGCGCCGTCGAGGCCGCACCGCAGCCCGCGGCGGAATGGCGGCCTTGAGGAGACCTTCCGCCAGAGGTCCCGAAACGGGAGGGCAGGTTCGGAAAAGATCATGCTCAGGCAAAGAGATAGGGCGGAATGAAAAGTCATTCGCCTTAACGCCGCATCGTCATCATGAGGATGGCCAGAAAGCGTGGATTCTTAGGGGGACCCGCTCATGATGAGCGGCGCTGTATTATGATGACGAGAGTTTGCCGATTATATACTTCCGCACCAAGCGAGTTGTGGTAGCCTTCGCCTTCCACTGGGGTATAGGGAAGCGATGGATGGCGAAGCGGCGGGAGCGCCGGAGGAAGCCGTTAGATGACGATTTCCAGCCCGACCCTCACCTGACGGATCAGCCAGTTCAGCGAATCGCGGCGGCTTTGGAAAATATCGCCTACCAACTCGGACAGGCTAACCGGCAGGGCGCAAAGGCCCAGCGACGAATTTTAGAGTGCTGTTAGCGACGCTTGGTGCGTTCCTGCTTTGGGCACTTGGCCCCCTGCGCAGAAGTGGATCGGCCATTTCGTCGACCCGGGCGGAAAGCTCTGGCAATGCCCCTGGAGGTCTGGTTTTTCGAAGTGCATCAAGACAGTGATGTGCGATAGGGGGTATTTGCCGAGGTCGATATGCCTCCCACAAACGGGCGCGCCGCCGCCGGCCCCGCTTCCGGCCCCGCAAGGCGGCTAGCGGCGCGCGGAGTTCCGAGGCGGTCTCGGCGTCAAGTATATCGCCGAGAGTTTCGCGGGGCCCGCGGGGTTGCCCGCATCTGGCCAGGGAGCATATGCTAGCAGATCGGCACGAGATGCTAGCATGCCCAGGCAACTGAATATCCGCAGCGATGAAGCTCATCGCTTGGCGCACCTGATTGCCGACCAGACCGGCCGCCCGGTGGTCGAGGTCGTGGTGGAAGCTCTACGGGACTATGGCTCGAAGCTGCCGGCGGTGGATGAGATGACACCGACGCAACGCGCTACGTACGAGGCTCTGCGCGATCTTGCGCGGGAGGCCGCGAAGCATAAGAAGCCCGGCGCCACTTCGGATCATTCCGATATGTATGACGAATATGGCTTGCCGATATGATCGCGCTCGACACCTCGGCCATTGTCGCGATCGCTTGCTCGGAACCAGAAGAGGAAGCGTTCAACCGCTTGATCTCGACGAAGGAGGCTCTGGTCGGAACGCCGACACTGCTTGAGACAAGAATGGTTCTCGAAAGCAAGCTGCCGGAATTTGCCGATCAATTCATGGAATCCTTTTTGGACACCCGCTTCATCCACCCGGTGGCATTTTCGTTGAGGATGTACTTCGAAGCGATGGAAGCGTTCCGGCGTTTCGGAAAAGGGCGAAGAGGGCCGGCAGGGCTGAACTTCGGTGATTGCATGTCCTACGCCGTGTCCAAGTTCTACGACGCACCGCTCCTTTATAAAGGCACCGACTTCTCCCACACCGACATCGCGTCCGCCGCATGACGAGCCCCGCCCTCTCCCAGTTCCGCCGCGTCGTCCTCAAGGTCGGCTCGGCGCTCCTCGTCGACCGGGGGCGGGGGCGGCTCAACCATGCCTGGCTTGCGGCGCTCGCCGAGGACATCGCCGAGGTGCACGGGCGCGGCGCCGACATGCTCGTCGTGTCGTCGGGAGCGATCGCGCTCGGGCGCACGGTGCTGGGGCTGCCGGCCGGCGCGCTCAAGCTCGAGGAGAGTCAAGCCGCGGCGGCGGTCGGTCAGATCGCGCTCGCCCGCATCTGGTCCGAGGGGCTCGCCCACCACGGCATCACGGCCGGGCAGATTCTTCTCACGCTTGCCGACACCGAGGAGCGGCGGCGTTATCTGAACGCGCGGGCCACGACGCTGAAACTCCTGGAGATGCGGGCCGTGCCGGTGATCAACGAGAACGACACCGTCGCGACCTCGGAGATCCGCTACGGCGACAACGACCGCCTCGCCGCCCGCGTCGCCACGATGATCGGCGCCGATCTTCTCGTCCTGTTCTCCGACGTGGACGGGCTCTATACGGCGCCGCCGGCGGACGACCCCGGCGCGCGGCACATCCCCATGGTCGAGCGCATCACCCCGGCAGTCGAGGCCATGGCCGGGGGTGCGGGGTCGGACCTGTCGCGCGGCGGCATGCGGACCAAGATCGAGGCCGGCAAGATCGCGACGGTGAGCGGCACCCACATGGTCATCGCCGACGGGCGCCGGAAGAACCCGCTCAAGGCCGTCGCCGACGGCGCGCGCTGCACGTGGTTCCTGACCTCCTCGAACCCGGTCACGGCGCGCAAGGGCTGGATCGCAGGCGCGCTGGAGCCGCGTGGCACGCTTTACGTCGACGCCGGCGCCACGCGAGCCTTGCGCGGCGGCGCGAGCCTCCTGCCGGTGGGCGTGCGCCGCATCGAAGGCGCCTTCGCCCGCGGCGACGCGGTCGTGGTGAGCGACGGCGCCCGCGAGCTCGGGCGTGGCCTCGTCGCCTATGACGCCGACGAGGCCCAGAAAATCATCGGCCGGGCGAGCCGCGAGATCGAGGACATCCTGGGCTACCCCGGCCGCGCCGAGATGATCCACCGCGACGACCTCGCGCTGACGCAGGGCGCGGAAGCGGCGGCGGGCTGACCTCACTTCTCGGACAAAAGCGCCGAGAGCCTCTGCGCGTCCGCCGGCGCGGCGCTCTTCACGTCGTTGTCGAAGAAGCACCACACGTCGCGGCCCTCGCGCCGCCATGCGCGGATGTCGCGGGCCCAGGCCGAAAGAGTGTCGTCCGGGTAGTTGCCGTGATAGCGCCCGGTCGGCCCGTGGCCGCGGATGTAGACGAAGCTCGCCGTGATCTCCCAGGGCGCCGGAGCGGCGGCGTGGTCGGAGAGGCACAGCGCCGCGTCGTGGTCGCGCAAGAGGTCGAGGATCGGCGCCTCATACCAGCCCGGATGGCGGAACTCGAAGGCATAGCGCCGCGCCGGGTTCAGCATCTTGAGGAAGGACGCGAGCCGCTCCCGGTCCGCGGACATGCGCGGCGGGAGCTGGAACAGGATCGGACCAGCCTTATGCCCGAGCACCGCGAGACGCGTCTCCATCAGGGCGAGCGAGGTGTCGCAGCGCTCGGAGAGGCGCTTCCAGTGAGTGATGAACTTCGAAGCCTTCCAGGCGAAGCGGAAATCGTCGGGGGTCTGGTCGAACCAGCCCTGCACCGCCTCGAGCGTGGGCGTGCGGTAGAATGGGGCGTTGAGCTCGGTCGCATCGAAGCGGGAGGCGTAGTAGCAGAGAGCATCTTTCTTCCTGGTCCCTTCCGGGAAGAACGGCCCGAACCAGGAATCGTAGTGCCAGCCCGAGGTGCCGATGCGGATCTCGCCCGCGCGGGCCTTGCGGCGCTTCGCGGCGGCCTTCGCCGGCTTCGTTGTCCTTGGAGCCCCGACCCGTGCTAAAGACGGCCTCGCCTCGACGAAAGAGTCCCGGACCTGTCCCATGAACGCCGCCAACACGCTCGTGCGCCTCGCCGACCGACTCAACGCGCCGGAGCCGGATTCGGTCGATGTCGCGGCGCTCATGGCCGGGATGGGCCAAAAGGCCCGCCGCGCCGCGCGCCGCCTCGCCCTGGCCACGACGCAGGAGAAGGACGCGGCGCTCGTCGCCATGGCGGCCGCGATCCGCGCCGCCGCGCCGGCGATTCTTGCCGCCAACGCCGAGGACCTCGCCGAGGCGAAGGGCGCCGGCCAGAACGCGGCGTTCCTCGACCGCCTCGCCTTGGACGAGCGCCGCGTCGAGGCCATCGCGGCGGCGGTCGAGAGCATCGCCGAGCTGCCCGACCCGGTCGGACGCGTGCTCGCCGTCTTCGAGCGTCCGAACGGCCTCGAGATCGAGCGCGTCGCGACGCCGCTCGGGGTCGTCGGCGTGATCTTCGAGAGCCGCCCGAACGTCACGGCAGACGCCGGCGCGCTCTGCCTCAAGGCCGGCAACGCCGCGATCCTGCGCGCCGGCTCCGACAGTTTCCGCTCGGCGCAAGGGATCGCCGCCGCCATGGGCGAGGGCCTGGCGAAGGCCGGGCTGCCGGCGGACGCGGTCCAGCTCGTGCCGACCCGCGACCGGGCGGCGGTCGGGGCGATGCTCGCCGGCCTCGACGGCGCCCTCGACGTGATCGTGCCGCGGGGCGGCAAGAGCCTCGTCGCCCGGGTGCAGGCGGAGGCCCGGGTGCCGGTGTTCGCGCACCTCGAGGGCGTCTGCCATGTCTACGTCCACGGCGACGCGGACCTCGCGATGGCCCAGAGGATCGTGCTGAACGCCAAGATGCGCCGCACCGGCGTCTGCGGCGCGGCGGAAACCCTTCTGGTCGACCGCGCCTGCGCGGACACGCACCTGCAGCCGCTCATCAAGATGCTCCTCGACACGGGCTGCGCCGTGCGCGGCGACGAGACCGCGCGGGCGGCCGATCCCCGCGTCACGGCCGCGACCGAGGACGATTGGCGCGCTGAGTACCTGGACGCAATCATCGCCGCGAAAGTGGTGGACGGGCTCGACGCCGCCATCGGCCACGTCGAGACCTACGGCTCGCACCACACCGACGCCATCGTGACGGACGACAAGGCGGCGGCCGAGCGCTTCCTCGCCGAGGTCGACTCGGCGATCGTCCTGCACAACGCCTCGACGCAGTTCGCCGACGGCGGCGAGTTCGGCTTCGGGGCCGAGATCGGCATCGCGACCGGCCGCATGCACGCCCGCGGCCCGGTCGGGGTCGAGCAGCTCACCTCGTTCAAGTACCGGGTCCGCGGCGCCGGGCAGACGCGGCCGTGAGGGACGCGGTTCCTCCCTCCCCGCAGGGGAGGGCCGCGCGCGTGACTCCGTTCCCCTTCCCTCCTCCGCACCCCCCCGGCCTGCGGATCGGCCTCTACGGCGGCTCGTTCAACCCGCCGCATCGGGGGCACCTGCATGTCAGCCTCATGGCGCTCAGGCGCTTGAAGCTCGACCGCGTCTGGTGGCTCGTCACCCCGGGCAACCCCTTGAAGGAGCTCGCCGGCCTGCCGCCGCTGCCCGAGCGCATGGCGGCGGCGCGGGCGCTCGCCCGCCATCCCTGGATCGAAGTCACCGGCTTCGAGGCCAAAATCGGGGCCCGCTACACCCTCGACACCCTGGAATACCTGATCGGGCGCGCCTCGGGCGTGCGCTTCGTCTGGCTCATGGGGGCCGACAACCTCGCCCAGTTCGACCGCTGGCGCGGCTGGCGGCGGATCGCCGAGCTGATGCCCTTCGCCGTGATCGACCGCCCGGGCTGGACCCTGCGCTCGACCCATTCCAAGGCCGCGCTGGCGCTCCGGGAATTCCGCATCGACGAGAGCGATGCGGCCTTGCTCGCGGACCTCGCTCCCCCGGCCTGGGTCTTCCTGCACGGGCCCCGCTCGACCCTGTCGTCGACTGTGTTGCGACAGCAACGGTCGCGAACTTTCTCATTACCGAAACGTTGAAATCTTAACCGGGGCGACCCTACATTCGAGTCGCGCCGCGAGTCTGCGTCGCTGAGAGGATTTGGAACCTGAACCGACTGTCTCCGCGTGAAGCGGACTTTTCGCCGCTTCCCCTTCCCTCCGGAGCGATGCCTCCCAAGGGCGAGGATGTTCGGGCCGTGGCCCGGTTCTGTCTCGAGGACATGAAGGCCGAGGACGTGGTCGAGATCGACCTCGTCGGCAAGACCTCGATCGCCGACACCATGATCGTCGCATCCGGCCGTTCCCACCGCCACGTGGGCGCGATCGCCGAGCGCGTGCTCGAAGTGCTCAAGGAACGGGGCTTCGGGCCGGCGCGCGTCGAGGGCCTGCCGGCCTGCGACTGGGTGCTGATCGACGCCGGCGACGTGATCGTCCACGTCTTCCGTCCCGAGGTCCGCAGCTTCTACAATCTCGAGAAGATGTGGGGCGCGGACCGGCCGCACGAGCGCATGGCCGGCTAGCCGGCCCGTGCGGCTCAGCGTCGTCGCGGTCGGGCGGCTCAAGAGCGGCCCCGAACGCGACTTGGCCGAGCGCTATCGCGAGCGCGCCGAGGCGCTCGGGCGCACCGGCGGCTTTTCGCCTGTTGATGTCGTCGAGATCGCCGAGAGCCGCGCGCGGCGCGACGCCGACCGCCGGGCCGAGGAGGCCCGCGCCATCCTGGACCGGGCCGGATCGGCCCCTCTCGCGGCTTTCGACGAGCGCGGACGCTCGCTCTCGAGCGAAGCCTTCGCGGAACGTCTGGGGCGCTGGCGGGACGGCGGCACGCCGGCCCTGACCTTCGCCATCGGCGGCCCTGACGGCCTCGATCCTTCGGTGCGCGACCGCGCCGACCTCGTCCTGTCCTTCGGGGCCCTGACCCTCCCGCACCAGCTCGTCCGGGTGCTGGTCCTGGAGCAGCTCTACCGCGGCCTGACCATCCTGGCCGGCCACCCCTACCATCGCTCGGGATGAGCCGCCGAAGCTTCAGCCCTCGCCGTCCCTGAACCGCGCCGCGAGCGCGTCGGCGCCGCGGGCGAGGATGCCGACGTCGGAGCCGACCGCCACGAACAGGGCGCCGAGCGAAAGCCAGCGCCGGGCGGTCTCCTCCCCGTCGGCGAGAATGCCGGCGGCCTTGCCGGTCTTCACGATGCGCCGGATCGCGTCGTCGATCTTCGGCATGACCGCGTCGTGGGCGCGCTCGCCGGGGTAGCCGAGGGAGGCGTGCAGGTCGGCCGGGCCGACGAAGACGCCGTCGATGCCCTCGACCGCCGCAATGGCCTCGAGGTTGTCGAGGCCCTCGCCCGACTCGATCTGCACCAGGACGCAGATCTCGTCCTGGGCCTTCCGGAAGTAGTCCTTCACCCGCCCGAACCGCGTCGCGCGGGTGGCGCCCGCGACGCCGCGGACCCCGGCCGGCGGGTAGCGCGTGTAGGCGACGGCGTTCCTCGCCTCCTCGGCGCTCACAACTTGAGGGATCAGGAGCGTCTGCGCGCCGATGTCGAGAGTGCGCTTGATCGTCACCATGTCGTTCCACGGGACGCGCACTGCCGCCGCGGCGTCGTACGGCGCCGCCGCCTGGAGCTGTCCGAGAACGGATTCGAGGTCGGCCGGCGAATGCTCGGTGTCGATCAGGATCCAGTCGAACCCGGCGCCCGCGATCACCTCGACGGTGTAATTTGACGACAAGGTCGACCACAGGCCGATCTGGCGCCGGCCGGCCTTGAGGGCGCGCTTGAAGCGGTTCGTCGGAATGTCCATAGGGTCCTCGGGGAAACGCCGGCCCGTCCATAGCGGCCGGCGCGGGGGAACGCCATGCCGAAGGTCTTTCTCACGCACGCGCCCGACATGCTGCGCAACTACTACGGCGAGCGCGCCGTCGCGGCCCTGCGCGAGGTCGCCGAGGTCGTCATCAATCCTACGGCTAAGGTGCTCGACGCCGAGGCGCTCACCCGCGAGGCCCAAGGGTGCGAGATCGTCGTCTCCGACCGGCAGACGCCGGGCTTCGCCGCCTTCTTCGAGCGCTCGCCCGACCTCGTCGCCTTCCTGCGCTGCGCGGTCGACATCCGCAACGTGGACGTCGAGACGGCGAGCCGGCACGGCATCCTCGTCACGCGCGCGACGCCGGGCTTCGCGGCCTCCGTCGCGGAGCTCGGGCTAGGTCTCATGATCGATCTCGCCCGCGGCATCACCGATGCGGTCGCGACCTACCGGACCGGGCGGGCGCCCGAGGCGCGGATCGGGCGCCAGCTCAAGGGCTCGACGATCGGCATCATCGGCTACGGCGTGATCGGGCAGCACCTCGCCGGCCTCGCCAAGGCGATCGGCATGACGGTGCTGGCGAGCGACCCGTACAAGACGATCGAGGAGGAGGGAATCCGGCAGGTGTCGTTCGAGGACCTCCTGGCCGAGGCGGACTTCGTGGTCTGCCTCGCGGTCGCAACCGAAGAGACCGAGAACCTGATCGACGCCGCGGCGCTTGCCCGCATGAAGCCCTCGGCCTTCTTCATCAATCTCTCCCGCGGCAACCTCGTGGACGAGCCGGCGCTCGCGGCGGCGCTCGATGCCAAAAAGATCGCCGGCGCCGCCATGGACGTGGGACGCGCGCCCGACCAGATGCCTTCCCTCGACCTCGCCCGCCGGGCGGACGTGCTCGCGACCCCGCATGCCGCCGGCCTCACGCCGGACGCGATCGAGCATCAGGCCTTCGACACGGTCGCCCAGGTTCGGGCGCTCTGCGCCGGCGCGGTGCCGCCGCACGCCGTCAACGCCGCGTCCGCCTCGCGGCTCGCGCGGCTGCAAGGACCGGGCTGAAGCGCTCTTGCGCCCGCAAGCGCGGACGGCAACAGTAGAGAACAAGAGAGTTCCAACTTCGTCCGAGACCGCGTGGAAACCCCTCCCTACCGGCTGAACGCGGCGCTCGCCGCGCTCGCCCTCGCCCTTGCCGCCGTCGAGCTGATCGTGGTCCCGCTCGCGCTCCTGCCCGGGCATGCGGTCCTTGCGGCTCTCGCAGTCTCCCTCACGGCGGCGGCGACTCCGTTCAAGGGGGCCCTCGTCCACGAGGCGATCCATGGACGGCTCCTCGCTTCGCCCTGGCGGAGCGACCTCGCTGGGCGCGCGCTCGCGGTCACCTCCGGCGCCGCCTTCGACGTGCTCCGCTTCGGGCACCTCGCCCATCACCGGTTCAACCGGCATGCCCTCGACCGCCCCGACGTCGTCCCCGAGGGGCGCGGGCCGATCCTGGCGCGGGCGGCGTATTACGGCCACCTCCTCGGCGGCGTGTACGTGGCCGAGGTCGCGGCCACGCTCCTGATGCTGGCTCCGCGGGCGCTCCTGAAGCGCCTCGCCCGCAGGACCCTGGCCGGCAACGACGACCGGGAGAGCCGCACGCTGCTCGCCGGCGCGGAGCGGGCGATCGGCAACCCCGCGCGGCTCCGCCGCGTCCGGCTCGACGCGGTCCTGGCGCTTGCGGTCTACGGCGGAGCCTTCACCCTCTACGGCGGCGACTGGCCGATCCTCGCCGTGGCGATCGCGATCCGCGGGCTCATCGTCTCGCTGCAGGACAACGCCCCCCACTACGGCACGCCGGCGACGATCGGAGCGGACGCCTACGACACGCGCCTGCCGGGCTGGCTCGCGCCGTTCCTCCTGCACCAGAACCTGCACGACCTGCACCACAAGCGGCCGGACCTTGCCTGGTCGGCGCTGCCGCGGGCCTTCGAGCGGTCCGGAGGGGCCTATTCGGGCGGCTATCTCGGGGCCGTGCTGCGCCAGCTCAAGGGCCCCGTCCGAAGCGGCTGAGCGCCCGCCGGCGCCTGTGCACCCGGCCCGGCGCCGTCTCGACGGCCGTTAGCATACGTTTAATCATACCCCCTCAGGCTCACGTGATTCGTCCCTGTGGGGTTTCGTCCATGAACGTCATCGTCTTCGCTTCGCGTAAAGGGGGCTCGGGGAAGAGCACGCTCACCGCGCATCTCGCGGCGCAGGCCGCGCGTCCGTCGCGGGCCTGCCTTCTCGTCGACGCCGATCCGCAGGGATCGCTGTCGCTCTGGCATGGGCTGCGCAGGAGCGAGAGCCCGGCGCTGAAGCGCGCCCCGCGCGGCGTCGAGGAGGCCGTCAGGGCCGCGAAGCGCGAAGGCTACGAGTGGGTGTTCGTCGACACGCCGCCGAACAAGTCGGGCGTGGTCGCCGAGGCGATCCGCCTTGCGACCCTCGTCGTGATCCCGGCCCGCCCGAGCGTGTTCGACGTCGCCGCCGTCGCAGACACGATCGAGCTCTGCCGCGAGCTCAAGAAGCCCTACGCGGTCGTGATCAACGCGGCGCCGGCGAAGCGCAACGACGCCGAGGCCGCAATCGTGGCGGACGCCCGCGCCGGCCTGACCGCCATCAAGGTCCCGGTGTGGTCGGGCCAGATCACCCACCGCAGCGACTTCTGCTTCGCGCTGGGAGCGGGTGCCGGCGCCAAGGAGTTCGATCCGGGCTCGCTCGCGGCCGCCGAGATGGCGAACCTCTGGGGCGCGATCGAGAAGTCCGTGAAGGCGATCAACGGCGCCTACGAGACCGCCCGCGCCATGCACCGGGCCGCCTAGGTCCTGTGGACTCTTGGGATTCTCGAATCGGGAGAGGCGTGATTCAAGGCTGCTTTTGGGGAGGCGGCTTTGGGCGTCATGGATCGGCTTGTTCTCAGCGACGAGCAGTGGGAGCGGATCTCGGGGCTGATCATCGGCCGCCCGGACCAGTGCGGCTCGACCGGGCGCGACAACCGGATGTACGTGGAGGGGGTGCTGTGGATCGTGCGCACTGGCTCGCCCTGGCGCGATCTGCCCGAGGTGTTCGGCGGGTGGAACAGCGTGTTCCGGCGCTTCAGCCGTTGGAGCCGCAAGGGGGTGTGGCAGCGCATCTTTGCGGCGATGTCGGACGATCCCGACTTCGAGTACCTGATCATCGATTCCACGATCGTGCGGGCCCACCAGCACGCCAGCGGCGCAAAAGGGGGGCTCACCATCAGGCGATCGGGCGCTCGCGTGGCGGCCTGACCACCAAGATCCACCTTGCCGTGCGGGGGCTCGGCTGCCCGGTCGGCTTCGTGCTCACCGCCGGCCAAGCCGGCGACGCGCCTCAGGCGGCGCGCCTGCTGGAGGGCGCGCCGGCCGAGGCCGTCATCGCCGACACCGCCTACGATGCCGATCACATC
>DASVPW010000188.1:0-24609 GCA_036389455.1 Beijerinckiaceae bacterium | reverse complement strand
CCCCCCCCCGGGGGAGTTCGCTCGCCTGGGCCTACACTCCCCCGGCCCCTCACCCGCTCGCTTCGCGAGTCGGCCTCTCCCCGCAAGCGGGGAGAGGTGTTTATCCCATCACCCGCAAATGCCGGGATCGGCCGCCCCGGCGCGATCATCTCGGCTGCCGCCGCGATGGCTTTGGCGTCGATGCCGTGATGGCGATAGAGGTCGCGGATCGAACCGGTCTGGCCGAAGTGCTCAATGCAGGCGGCCGAGCCACGACGCTGCGGCTCGTTGCGATGATGGCCGGGATCGGGCCCGGCCATCATGGGGAAAGTCGGTCATCACCCCGTCCGTCGATCGTCCATTCGCATCGTCGGGCGTGACGAAGGCGGTCCGGGCGGGGCCGCCGCGGGTCGCGCGATGGGAGACGGGCCGGATCGGGCCCGCGATGAGCGCCATCCTGCGGTCTATCGGTTGTCCACTCGCATCGTCCGGGTGACGATGGCGATCCGGCGCGGCTCGGTACGATGGGGAAATGCGCCGGATCGGGTCGGCTGTGAGGCCATCCCGCCGTCTGTCGGTTGTCCACTCGCATTGTCGGGCCGATGCGGCGAGCCGGGAGAGGCGGGCGCGTCCCCTCTCCCGTGAGGGAGAGGGGCAGGGGTGAGGGCCCGGCCTATCCACAGAAGGCGCGGCGGTGCCGTTTGCGCGGCTTCGCCCCTGCGGTCCTTCCCTCACCCGGTCGGCGCTCCCGCGCCGACTCGACCTCTCCCTCTCGGGAGAGGTTGGGTGCGTTCACCCCAGCGCCCGCAAATGCCGGATCGGGCGCCCCGGCGCGATCATCTCGGCCGCCGCCGCGATGGCCTGCGCGTCGATGCCGTGGTGGCGGTAGAGGTCGCGGACCGTGCCGGTCTGGCCGAAATGCTCGACCCCGAGCGAGCGGGTGCGGTGGCCGGCGACCGAGCCGAGCCAGGCGAGGGTCGCCGGGTGGCCGTCGAGGACGGTCACGAGGCCGCAGTGGGGCGGCAGCTCCCCGAGGAGGCGCTCGACGTGGCTCTTCGCGTGCACGAGGCCGCGCTCGCGGGCGCGCTGCGCCGCGGTCCAGCCGGCGTTGAGGCGGTCGGCGGAGGTGACGGCGAGGAGCCCGATGTCGCGCCGGTCCTCGCCCATGAGCCCGACCGCCGCGATCGCCTCCGGCGCGACCGCGCCCGCGTAGGCGACGACGACCTGGGCGTTCGGGCCGGGCTTCCTCATCCAGTAGGCCCCGTCGACGATGTCGCGGGCAAGCTCCTCCGTCATGGCGCGCCGGGGCTGCTCGACGGTGCGGGTCGAAAGGCGCAGGTACACCGAGCCGCCGGTCTCCTCGCGCAGCCACCGGCCTTCGGTATCGCTCTCCGGCGCCTCGGCCCCGGTGCGCTGCACGTAAGCGAAGGCCCAGCGCAGGATGACGGCGAGCTCGTCCACGAAGGCCGGCTCGAAGGAAGCGAGCCCGTCCTGCGCCATGCCGATGAGCGGCGTGCCGATCGACTGGTGCGCGCCGCCCTCGGGCGCGAGCGTCACGCCGGAGGGCGTCGCGGCGAGGATGAAGCGGGCGTCCTGGTAGCAGGCGTAGTTCAGGGCATCGAGGCCGCGGGCGATGAACGGGTCGTAGAGCGTGCCGATCGGGATGAGGCGCTCGCCGAAGAGCGAATGCGACAGGCCGAGCGCCGAGAGCAGGATGAACAGGTTCATCTCGGCGATGCCGAGCTCCATGTGCTGGCCCTTCGGCCCGAACTCCCAGGAATAGGTCGAGGGGATGCGCTCGGCCTTGAAGGTGTCGGCCATCTCCTCCCGCGCGAAGAGCCCGCGCCGGTTGACCCAGGCGCCGAGGTTCGTCGAGACGGTCACGTCGGGCGAGGTCGTGACGATGCGCTCCGCGATGGGCTCGCCGGAGCGGGCGAGCTCGTTGAGGATCAGGCCGAAGCCCTGTTGCGTCGACATCGCGGCCTGCTTCGGCGCCGCGATGTCTTGGGGCACCGGGATCGGCGGCGCCTCGTAACGGCGCGTGCCGCGGGCGTTGAAGGGGACCGAGTCGAGGAACTTCCGCAGGTCCTTCTCCAGGATCGAGAGGCCTTCGAACTTGTCCCACTCGCGGCCGGGCCGGACCCCGGCGCTTGCCCGGTAGCCCTCCATCTGGGTCGGCGTGAGAAGCCCCGCGTGGTTGTCCTTGTGGCCGGCGAGCGGCAGGCCGAAGCCCTTGATGGTGTAGGCGATGAACACCACCGGCCGGTCGTGGTCGACCGCCTCGAAGGCGGCGACGAGGCTCGGCAGGTCGTGGCCGGCGAGGTTCGTCATGAGGCGCCCGAGCGCCTCGTCCGAGCGCCTCTCGATGAGGCGCGACACCGGCCCCTCACCGCCGATCTCGTCGAGGAGGCGGCGCCGCCACGCCGCCCCGCCCTGGAAGGTCAGCGCCGAGTAGAGCTGGTTCGGGCAGGTGTCGATCCAGCGGCGCAGCGCCTCGCCGCCGGGCTCGCGGAACGCCTCCTCCAGGAGCGAGCCGTACTTGAGGGTGACGACCTCCCAGCCGAAGGCGCGGAAGATCGCCTCGAAGCGGTCGTAGAGGCCCTCGCGCACGACGGCGTCGAGGCTCTGCCTGTTGTAGTCGACCACCCACCAAGTATTCCGCACCCCCTGCTTCCAGCCCTCGAGCAACGCCTCGAAGATGTTGCCCTCGTCCATCTCGGCGTCGCCGACGAGGGCGATCATGCGACCCTCCGGACGCTCCTTCGCCCAGCCGTGCGCCTTGACGTAGTCCTGCACGAGGCTCGCGAAGAGGGTCTGGGCGACGCCGAGGCCGACGGAGCCGGTCGAGAAGTCGACGTCGTCCGCGTCCTTGGTGCGCGAGGGATAGCTTTGCGCGCCCTTGTAGCCGCGGAAGTTCTCGAGCTTGTCGCGGGTCTGGTGGCCCAGAAGATACTGGATCGCGTGGAAGACCGGGCTCGCGTGCGGCTTGACCGCGACCCGGTCCTCGGGGCGCAGCGCCGCGAAGTAGAGCGCCGTCATGATGGTCGCGAGCGAGGCCGAGGAGGCTTGGTGGCCGCCCACTTTAAGGCCGTCGTCGCCCTGGCGCAGGTGGTTGGCGTTGTGGATCATCCAGGTCGAGAGCCACAAGACCTTGCGCTCGAGCGCGGCGAGATAGGGCAGGCGGGGATCTTCTTGCGTCATGGGCCGGATTCTTGGGCCGGGTTCCCGGGCCGGGTTCGGACGGGTGCCGCCGGAACGGTAGGCCAAGGAGCGGCGCCTTCGCAACATCGCCCGGCGCCGCGGGGGCGCATCGGTTGACCCGCCGCGGCCTTCCCCCTATCTCCGGTCCACCTCCCAAGAGCGCGTAGCTCAGCCGGTAGAGCATCTGACTTTTAATCAGGAGGTCCTGGGTTCGAGTCCCAGCGCGCTCACCAAGCGCCTGTCAGAAGGTGTGTTCGATGCGAGAGGCCCTACGGCCCACGCGTTAGAGCCAGCTCTTGATCTGGCGCGCGACCGCAGCGGCTGAGATGCCGTACCGGTCGTGCAGGGTGGGAAGCGCTCCAGCATCGAGGAACGCGTCCGGCAGCGCGATCTGCCGGAATTTCGGTGCGACGCCGGAGCGGAGCAGCGCCGCAGCGGCGGCTTCCCCGAGGCCGCCGATCACGCTGTGGTTCTCGGCCACGACCACCAAGCGGCTCCCGCGGCCGGCCTCCCGCACGAGGGCTGCTTCATCGAGGGGCTTGATCGTGGGAACATGCAGGACGCCGATATCCACGCGGTCGGCCGCGAGCGCCTCCGCCGCCTCTAGGGCCCGCATCGTCATGATGCCGGAGGCGACGATGAGCGCGTCCCTGCCGTCCCGTACGAGCTTCGCCTTGCCGAGCTCGAACGTGTAGTTGTACGCGTCGAGCACCAGGGGGACGTTGCCCCGCAGGAGGCGCATGTAGACCGGGCCGTCATGGGCCGCGATGGCGTGCGTCGCTTGCTCGATGTCCAGAGCGTCGCACGGATCGACGACGGTCAGATCCGGCATGCCGCGGAAGATCGCAATGTCTTCCGTCGCCTGATGGCTCGGGCCATAGCCTGTCGTCAGCCCGGGTAGCGCACAGCAGATCTTGACGTTCAGCCCCTCCTCGGCGATCCCCTGACTGATGAAGTCGTAGGTCCGGCGCGAGGCGAAGACCGCATACGTCGTCACGAACGGCACGAAGCCCTCATGCGCCATGCCGGCCGCGGCGAGCATCAGAAGCTGCTCGGCCATGCCCATCTGATAGATTCGGTCGGGATGCTCCTTCGCGAAGACGTGCAGGTCCGTGTACTTGCCGAGGTCCGCGGTCATGCCGACGATGTCGGGACGGCTCTTCGCCGCCTCGGCCAGGGCGCGCCCGAACGGCGCCGGGCTCGTCCGCTGGCTCTCCGATGCCAAAGAGGCGATCATCGCCGAAGTGGTGAGCCGCGGCCGCGCCGTTCTCGACGCCTCCGCGAGCGCGGCGCCGCCCCGCCAGGGTCCCCGCTTGCTCATGACGGTCTCCCGGCGTCGAGCGCTTCGATCGCAAGCGCCCATTCGTGCGGCTCGACGCGCAGGAAGTGCGACTTGTCGCGGGCCTCGAGGAACGGCACGCCCTTCGCCACCCTGGTGTCGCAGATGATGACGCGGGGCTTTCGCTCCCCGAGGGAGCGCGCGGCGTCGAACGCCGCGACGAGCGCCCCGATGTCGTTGCCGTCGACCCGCTGGACGTGCCAACCGAAAGCGTCCCACTTCGCCGGCAAGGGCTCGAAGTCGAGCACCCCCGTCGAGGGGCCGTCGGCTTGCATTTGATTGACGTCGACGAGGCAGATCAGGTTGTCGAGCTTCCAGTGGCCCGCCGACATCGCCGCTTCCCAGGTCGGGCCCTCGTTCAGCTCCCCATCGGACATGAGGTTGTAGACGAAGGAGCTCGACGACTTGCGCTTCAGGCCGAGCGCCATGCCGACCGCAATGCCGAGCCCGATGCCGAGCGAGCCGCCGCTGATCTCCATCCCCGGCGTGTAGCTCGCCATTCCCGACATCGGCAGGCGGCTGTCGTCGGTTCCGTAGGTCTCGAGCTCCTGTGCCGGGATGACCCCCGCCTCGATCAGCGCCGCGTAGAGCGCAATGGCGTAGTGGCCGACCGAGAGCAGGAAGCGGTCGCGTCCCTCCCAGTCAGGCTCCTCCGGCCGGTAGCCGAGCGCATGGAAGTACGACACGGCGAGCACGTCGGCGATCCCGAGCGCTTGCGCGATGTAGCCCTGCCCCTGCACCTCGCCCATGCGAAGCGCGTTGCGCCGGATGCGCCAGGCGCGCTCTTCGAGAGCGGGCGCATTGGCGAGGAGCTTCGTCGGCGCTTGCATGCCTCACCTCCGTGCTGGCGCGGCCTTGTCAGTGGATAAGCATGCCGCCGTTCACGTCGATGACGGCGCCGGTGACGTAGGCGGAAAGGTCGGAGGCGAGGAAGAGGTAGATGTTCGCCACGTCCTTCGCTTCGCCGAGCCGGCCGAGCGGGATGCCCCTTGACGATGTCGGCCTTCATTTCGGGCGTGAGCTTGTCGCCGGTGATGTCCGTCGCGATCAGGCCGGGCGTCACGCTGTTCACGCGGATGCCGTCCGGCCCGAGCTCGCGCGCCATCGCCTTGGCGAGGCCGAGGACACCGGCTTTCGCCGCCGCGTAATGGGGGCCGCCGAAGATGCCGCCGCCGCGTTGCGCGGAAACGGACGACATGCAGGCGATCGAGCCCTGCTTGCGGCTGCGCATATGCGGAATGAGGGCTTGGCTGAGATAGAGAACGCCGGTCAGGTTCACGTCGACCACGCGTTGCCAGCTCTCGGGGCCGATGTCCATCACCTTCAGGGGCTGGGTGATTCCGGCGTTGTTGATCAGGACGTCGACCTTGCCGAACGCGGCGAGCGCCTCTTCGGCGGCTTGGCGGCAATTCGTCAGGTCGGCGACGTCGCATGCGATGCCGATATGTTCGGGGCCGAGCTCCGCGGCCGCTTGCTTTGCGCCGGCCGCGTCGAGGTCAAGGACGGCAACGCGCGCCCCGTGCTCGGCGAAGAGCTTCGCTGTCGCGCGACCAATTCCGCGAGGGCTTGCGGCGCCCGAGATCACGGCGGTCTTATCGGCGAGCAGCATGCTGATCCTCCACGGCAACGCTCGCCGGGCGATAGGCCATTCGTAGAAGGTACGCCATAGACAATGTCCATATCGAGCGCATCCGCAAGGAATCGTCGGTGACGATTGTGAGGCAGCTCGCGCCCGACGGGGGCGGCGTAATCACCCGTCATATGCCCCAGTGCACAAAACGCCCGCCATCCACCATCAGCACCGCGCCGGTGACGTAGGACGCTTCGTCCGACGCGAGCCAAAGGATAGGAAAGGCGACCTCGCGCGCCTCGGCCCACCGTCGCAGCAGACAGCCTTCCGTCGCGTCCGCGTCGAGATCCCGCCGCGACCGGCCGGCCGCCTCCGCACGGCGGAGGTGAAACGGCGTGAGCGTCAGGCCCGGACAGACGGCGTTGACGCGCACGCCGTGGTCCGCCTCCTCGAAGGCGAGGGTTTTCGTGAGGGAGACGATCCCGGCCTTGGTGACGTCGTATTGCCCCATCCCGGAGCGCGGGTTGACCGCATGCGTCGAGGAGACGTTGACGATGCTTGCGCGACCCGCGGCGCGCAGGTGCGGCAGCGCGGCGCGGGCGAAGGCGGCATAGCTCAGGAGGTTGACGGCAAGGATCCGCTCCCAGGTCTCGCGGCGCGCCTCCGCAAGCGGCTCATAGGCACGGATGCCGGCGAGGTTGACGAGGACATGGAGCGCGCCGAAGGCGTCGACGGCCTGCGCCACCGCCTCGTCCGCCGTCTCCTCCCGGCCGGCATCGGCGACCATCGGCACGACCTGCGCGCCGGCGACCGCTTCGCGGATGCCCGCGGCCGCATCCCGCATGGCGTCGGCATCGCGGTCGACCAGCAGGACGCGGGCCCCTTCCTGGCAGAAGAGCAGGCCCGTCGCCGCTCCGATGCCGCCGGCCCCGCCGGTGATGATCGCCGCCCTGCCCTCGAGCCGTCCTGCCACTCCGGCCTCCCGTCGCATGCGTTGTCGGCGCCGCGGATGCGTGCTTCAGTCTAACCCGCGCAGGCGCCGGTGCGCAGGAGCCAGCATGCACATCATCGACCTCAGCATGCCGATCGAGCGGCATTTCCGCTGGCAGCCGACGATCGAAGTCAAGGGCGACATCGCCGCCGGCGACCAGTTCCGTATCACGCGCCTGGCGACGACCTGCCACGGCTTCACCCATGTCGACGCCCCGGCCCATTTCGTCGCCGACGCCCCGACCATCGAGATGACGCCGCTGTCGCGCGTGGTAGGCCCGGCGCGGGTCATCGACCTGCGCGACGTGGAGCCGAACACCGCCATCGACGCCGGACTCCTCGCCGAGCGGGACCCGGGCGGTCCCGAAGGCGAGATCCTCGTCCTTGCGGCCGCATGGGACACGAAGCGCGACCACAGGACGCCGGCCTTCTGGAAGGACGCGCCGTGGCTGACCCGGGAAGCCGCCGTCTGGCTGCACGGCCGCAATCCGTCCGCCGTCGCCTTCGACTTCCCGCAGGACTATCCGATCCGGCTCCTGCTCGACGGGCAATCGGCGCCGAGCGATCAGCATGTGACGCACGATGTCCTCTTGCGCGCCGGCGTGACGCTCATCGAATACCTGGTCAATACCACCGCGCTTACCGCGCCGAGGACGTTCCTTTGCGCCGCCCCGCTGCGCGTGCCGGGCGCGGACGGCGCCCCAGCGCGCGTGATCGCAATCGACGGCCTCGCCGTGTAACGCACGGGAGACGGGGCGAATACGGTGCCTTCCGTAGTGTTCGCGTCTTGAACTGCGACCGGATTCGCTCGTAGGATCGCTTCTGCACAAAACAACGATACAGCTCGGGAGGATGCCATGGCTCGCTTTGATCGGCGTAGTTTTCTCAAGCTGTCCGGCGGGAGCGCCCTCGCCGCCACGGGGGGAATGGCGGGCATCCTCGCCTCGGGGCGCGCCCCGGCGGTCGCGCAGACGATCACGGTCCACTGGCTGCGCTGGAACGACTTCGTGCCCGCCTCCGACCAGCTCCTGCGCCGCGAGATCGCCGGCGAATGCGAGAAGGCGCTCGGCATCAAGCTCAACGTCGAGACCATCAACGGCAATGACATCCAGGCGCGCATCACCTCCGCCATCCAGTCCGGCTCGGGGCCCGACATCGTCTGCGCCCTCAACAACTGGGCGCAGCTCTACGGCGATAGCCTGACCGACGTGAGCGACATCGCCGAGGAGATCGGCAAGGCGCAGGGCGGCTTCTACGAGACTTCCAAGACGGTCGCCAACGACGGCCGGAAGTGGATCGCGGTGCCGTGGAGCATCGTCGGCCTGCAGCTCGCCTATCGCAAGTCGTGGTTCGCCGAGATCGGCTATGCCGACGGGAAGTTCCCCGCCACTTGGGAGGAGTACCGCGAGGCCGGCAAGAAGCTCAAAGCCAAGGGCCGCCCGATCGGCCAGACGCTCGGCCATACCTTCGGCGACGCGCCGGCCTTCGCCTACCCATTTCTCTGGTCGTGGGGCGGCAAGGAGGTCGAGGCCGACGGCAAGACGGTGGTCCTCAACAGCCCGGCGACCGTCGAGTCGGTGAAGTTCATGGTCGGCTTCTGGAAGGACGCCCACGACGAGGGCGGCCTCGCCTGGGATGATTCCAACAACAACCGCGCCTTCCTGTCAGGGACGTGCTGCTCGACCCTGAACGGCGCCTCGATCTACATCGAGGCCCTGCGCAAGCCGGACTCATATCAGACGGAGAAGGGCGGCAAGCTGAAGGACGACATCCTGCACGCCGCGCTGCCCAAGGGCCCGGCCGGACAGTTCAGCTACCACGTGCCGTTCTCGAACATGCTGATGGGCTATTCGAAGAACCAGGACGCGGCCAAGAAATTCCTCCGCTGGATCCACTCCAAGGACGTCTTCGACAAGTGGTTCGTCTCCCAGAAGGGCTTCTCCGTCGGCTCGACCACCGATTGGGAGAAGCACAAGCTCTGGGGCGAGGACCCGATCATGCTGCCCTACCGCGAGGCGGCGCGCACCGGGCGCTTTGCCGGTTACGAGGGCCCTTCGACGCGCAAGGCGGCCGAGGTCGTCACGAAGTACATCGTCATCGATATGTACGCGAAGGCGGTACAGGGCATGCCGGCCGAAGACGCCGTCAAATGGGCACACGCGGAACTCGTGAAGATCTACAGCTGACGCCTGCGTCGCAGCACGGCGGACGGGCCGCATGGAGCTCACCTACGCCCATCCCGGCGCTCCCGCCGCGCGGCGGGGGCGCGTCGGTCGCCTCCTGGAGGACGAGCGCTGGCTCGCGCTCACGCTCTTCCTGCCGACCATCGTCCTGCTCGGCCTGTTCATCGCCTACCCCTTCATCGACGGCGTGCTGCTCTCGGTGACCAACACCAAGGTCGGCGTGCGCGGGGAGTTCGTCGGGCTGAGGAACTTCGAGAAGATCTGGAACGACAGCATCTTCCGCACCGCGGTGTGGAACACCTGCTGGTACACGGCGGTCACGACGGTGTTCAAGCTCGCGCTCGGCCTGTGGCTCGCGCTCCTCCTGAATCGTCACTTCAAGGGCAAGGCGTTCATGCGCGCCTTTGTCCTCCTGCCGTTCATCATCCCGACGGTGCTCTCGACCTTCGCCTGGAAATGGATGTTCGATCCGACCTTCAGCGTCATCAACTGGGCGCTGTTCCAGCTCGGCCTGATCAGGCAGCGCATCAACTGGCTCGGCGACCCGGACCTCGCCCTCGCCTCGGTGATGGTCGTCAACGTCTGGCGCGGCGTGCCCTTCTACGCCATCAGCCTGCTCGCCGGCCTGCAGACGATCAGCCCGGAGCTGCACGAGGCGGCGGCGATCGACGGCGCGCGGCCGCTGCAGCGCTTCTGGTACATCACGTGGCCGCTGCTCTTGCCCGTCACCATGGTGGTGGTGCTGTTCTCGATCATCCAGACCTTCGCCGACTTCCAGCTCGTCTACGTCCTGACCGGCGGGGGGCCGGCCAATGCCACGCACCTGTTCGCAACTTATGCCTACCAGATCGGCGTCGGCACCGGGCTCCTCAGTGAAGGCGCCGCCATCTCGCTCGCCATGTTCCCGGTGCTGTTCTTCGTCGTCGTGATCCAGCTTCTCTACATCCGTCGCGTCGAGGTGCGCTGACCATGATCGAAGGCGCAACCTGGAAACGCTGGGTCCACTTCTACATCCCGCTCGCGGTGTTCGTGCTCGTCCTTTTGTTCCCGTTCTACTGGATGGCGATCACGACCGTGCGGCCGGACGCCGAGCTCTACCGGCCCTGGAACGCGCCCAACTACGCGCCCTTCTGGACGGCGAACCCGACCCTCGAGCACATCCGCTTCCTGCTCGACGAGACCCTGTTCAGCACCTGGATGTGGAACACGATGCTGATCGCGCTGCTCTCGACGGCGATCTCGCTGTTCTGCGGCGTGTTCGCCGGCTACGCGCTGGCGCGCCTCAACTTCCCGTTCGCCGGCAGCCTCGGCACCGGCATCTTCGTCACCTACCTCGTCCCGCAGACGCTGCTCTTCATCCCCCTCGCCGACATCATCCGCAGCTTCAGGCTCGGCGACACGCCCTGGGCGTTGATCCTGACCTACCCGACCTTCCTGATCCCGTTCTGCACCTGGCTCATGATGGGCTACTTCAAGACGATCCCGAAGGAGCTCGAGGAGTGCGCCCGCATCGACGGGGCGACGCGCCTCAAGGCGATGGTCTACATCATCCTGCCGATCGCGGTCCCCGGCATCCTGTCGGCCGGCATCTTCGCCTTCACCCTGTCGTGGAACGAGTTCATCTACGCGCTCGTGTTCCTGTCCTCACCCGAGCAGAAGACGGTTCCCGTGGGCGTGACCTCGGAGCTCATCCGCGGCGACGTCTTCTTCTGGGGGCCCCTGATGGCCGGCGCCCTCCTCGGCTCGATCCCGGTGGCGCTCGTCTACTCCTTCTTCGTCGAGCACTACGTCGCCGGCCTGACCGGATCGGTGAAGGGATGAGCCGGATGCCCCGCCCCCGTTGCGGCAAACCTGGTTGAGCGCGTGCGATGGCGCAAGTCGTCCTGCGGAACCTCAACAAGAAGTACGACGACGTGCACGCCGTCAAGGACGTGAACCTCAACATCCGCGACAGGGAATTCATGGTGCTGGTCGGACCGTCGGGGTGCGGCAAGACCACGACGCTGCGCATGATCGCAGGCCTCGAGAGCATCACCGGCGGGGAGGTTCTCATCGGCGAGACGGTCGTGAACGACCTCGCCCCGATGGACCGCGACATCGCCATGGTGTTCCAGAACTACGCCCTCTATCCGCATATGAACGTCTACGACAACATGGCTTTCGGGCTGAAGATGCGGAAGTTTCCGAAGGCCGACATCGGGCGGCGCGTGCAGGAGGCCGCGGACATTCTTGGAATCCAGGACCTCCTCAAGCGCAAGCCGCGCCAGCTCTCGGGGGGACAACGGCAGCGGGTCGCCTTGGGACGCGCCATCGTTCGCCATCCGCAGGTGTTCCTGTTCGACGAGCCGCTGTCGAACCTGGACGCCAAGCTGCGCGTGCAGATGCGGGTCGAGCTGAAGAAGCTGCACGCGCGTCTCGGCACGACCGCCGTGTACGTGACCCACGACCAGGTCGAGGCCATGACGCTCGGCGACCGCGTGGTCGTCATGAAGGACGGCTGGGTGCAGCAGGTCGGCGAGCCGCTGGAGCTGTACAACCGGCCCGCCAATCGTTTCGTCGCGGGGTTCATCGGCTCGCCGGCGATGAATTTCGTTCCCGTCGCCGTGTCTGAGAACGGAACCGGCATCTGGCTGAGCAATCCGGGGCTCCGCCTCAAGGCGCCTGACGGGTGTGCCGAGCGGCTGGCCGGGTATCTCGGTCGGGAGCTGACGCTCGGCATTCGTCCCGAGGATCTGCGCGTCGCGCCCGGGACGGAGCGGAGCGACGTGAGCTTCGACTGCGTGGTCGAGGTCGTGGAGCAGCTCGGATCGGAGACCCTGCTCGACGTGAAGGCGGGACCCGCCACGATGGTCGCGGCGGTCGATCCCTTGGCCGGCGTCCGGCGCGGCGACAACATGCGTCTGGCGGTCAACCCGGCGCGCATGCATTTCTTCGAACCGGACGGCGGGGCTGCGATCGGGACTCCAGCCGGCGCCCACTGAACCGTGGTGTTCGGCATGGCATTAGGCGTGGCGCCGCACGTGCCGACAAGATCTTGAATCATCAAAGCGGGACAGTTTCCGAAGTCGCCGCGGCCACCAGCGACATCAGTTCATGAAGGAGCGCAAAGTAGCTCTCGAGCTGTGGGGCGCGTACGCCCAGGAAACGGCGTGATCGGGATCGATCAGGTAGTTGGCCGAGTAGGCGAAGAAGACCTGCCCGCCATGCGCGCCGGTCCAGCGCGCCACCGGATCGGCCGGCGAGACGAACTTCGGGTTCACCTCGGTCGCGGGCGCCGAACGCCGCGTACCAAGCGATTCTCGAAAACCTCCAGCCGCTCGATCAGCTCGAGCTCAGCCGTCGCTACGCGGAGGTCCAGATCCAGGCGCTCCAGCAGGAGCTTCAGGTCTACGACGCGGGCGCGGGCGCCCCGGTCGAATGGGTCAAGCCGCTCGTCGAGGAATTGCGGCCGGAACTACGAAGGATGCTGGAGGCCGCCGTCCGGATGCGGGAAGCCGTCGGTCCTTAGGGCCTCTTCGGGTCAGCGCTCCAGCGTCTTCAGATACGCAATCAGGTCGTTGATCTGCGCCATGTCGAGGCGGAACTCGGGCATCGTGGGGTGTCCCGTCACGATTCCCTCTGCGAGCGCCTCGGCCAAGTGCTCGACCGGGTAGCGCTCGTGCAGCGTCCGGAACGGCGGTGCGATCCGGAGCGGGCTGTCGCCGATGCGCCCGATGGCGTGGCACGCAGCGCAATGGATCTGCACAAAGTTGAGACCGCGCTGCGCGCGTCCTTCGGACGCGGACGATGCCACCAAGCCGCCAAGCGTCGCGGCAAGGACCCAAAGGCCGCGTATCACGGCGTTGCCCCCCGCACGACGAGGACCGAGCACGGCGCGTGGCGCACGATGGTGGCGGCGTTCGAGCCGAGGAGGTAGTTCGCCGTCGTCGGGCGGTGCGAGCCGACGACGATGAGGTCGGCCTCGATCCGGCCAGCCTCGTGCAGCACCTCGTTGTAGACCGCGCCCATGCGCACCACCGTCGAGACGCGCTCGCCCGGCAAGGGGACTCCAGCGGCCACCTCCGCGAGCTTGCGCTCGCAATCCTGCTGCTGCTCCTCGTCGAACCGGGGCGGGACAAACTCCATGAAGGTGATCGGCAGGATCGAGCGCACGTGGATCAGCCGCAGCGTCCCTTGCGCGGCGTGCGCCATCGAGACGGCGCGATCGAGCGCGGGCTTCGCGGTCCTGATGTCGTCGAGGTCGATGGGGACGAGAATGGTCTTGAACACGGGCGGTCTCCTCAAACGATGGGAAAGCGTGGCAGCCGGCGGACGGCCTCGCCTTGACCTGCATCAATTCGAGGGGGCTTACCGCGCCTGCCGGCCGAGATTCCGCATTGCAATATCGTCCGCTTCATCGCCGCGCGGTGCGCCCCGTTGGCAGGGCCGCGGCTGCGACGGTATAAACCATCAAGCGTTTCCATCGGAGGAAGGTTTGACGAAAGCCACGGGACTGGGCCGTCCCGCCCTGCAAGGCGTGAGCGCCGAGGTCCTGATCGACGCCGTGGCCGACGTCGGAATCTACGTTCTCGACGCCGAGGGCCGGGTCGCGAGCTGGAACCCTGGCGCCGAGCGGATTGAGGGCTGGAGCGCGGACGAGGTCCTCGGCCGCCACTTCTCCGTATTCTTTCCTCCAGAGGACGTCGCCGCCGGCAAGCCTGAGCGGGAGCTCGCGGTCGTGCGCAAGACCGGCCGATTCGAGGAGGAAGGACGGCGCGTGCGCCGGGACGGCACGGTCTTCATGGCCCAAGTGACGCTCACGCCCTTGAAGGACGGGGTGGGCCGGCTCGTCGGCTACGCCAAGGTGACGCGGGACATCAGCGCACGCGTCGCGGCGGACGAGGCCCTCAAGGCCCGCGAGGCGCATCTGCGCTCGATCCTGGAGACCGTTCCCGACGCCATGGTGGTGATCGACGAGGCGGCGCGCATCACTTCCTTCAGCACGGCGGCCGAGCGCCTGTTCGGCTACGCGCCGGACGAGGTCATGGACCGGAATGTCAGCATGCTGATGCCCTCGCCCTACCGCGAGCAGCACGACGGCTACATGGCCCGCTATCTCGCCACCGGCGAGCGCCGCATCATCGGTATCGGGCGCGTCGTCGTCGGCCAGCGCAAGGACGGGTCCACCTTCCCGATGGAGCTGTCCGTCGGCGAGATGCGCTCGGACGCGGGGCGCTACTTCACCGGCTTCGTGCGCGACCTCACCGAGCGGCAGAACACCGAAGCCCGCCTTCAGGAGCTGCAGGCGGAGCTCGTGCACATGTCGCGGTTCACGGCGCTCGGCGAGATGGCCTCGACGCTTGCCCACGAGATCAACCAACCCCTCACCGCCATTACCAATTACCTGAAAGGCTGCCGCCGCCTCCTCGAGCGGAGCACGGACGAGCAGGCGCCGCTCCTGAAGGAGGCTGTCACCAAGGCCGCCGAGCAGGCGCTCCGGGCCGGTCAGGTGATCCGGCACCTGCGCGAGTTCGTGGCCCGCGGCGAGAGCGAGCGTCACGTCGAGGACCTGCCGAAGCTCGTCCAGGAGGCGAGCGCTCTGGCCCTCGTTGGCGCGAAGGAGAAGGGCGTGCGGGTCGCATTCCGTTTCGACCAGGCCGCCAGGCTTGTGCTGGCCGACCGCATCCAGATTCAGCAGGTGCTCCTCAACCTCATTCGCAACGCCATCGAAGCCATGCAGGACTGCCCGCGCCGGGAACTCGTCGTCGCGACGGCAGCCGCAGAGGGAGGGCTCGCCGAGGTGAGCGTCGCCGACACCGGCCCAGGCGTCGCGCCCGAGATCGCGGCGCAGCTGTTCCAGCCGTTCGTCACCACAAAGAAGCACGGCATGGGCGTCGGCCTCTCCATCTGCCGCACCATCGTCGAGTCCCACGGCGGCAAGATCTGGGTCGAATGGGAACCGGGGCGCGGGACCGTGTTCCGGTTCACCCTGCGCGGAGTGGGAGAGGAGGAGCTGGCCCATGCCGGGTGACGTGGTCGTGCACGTGGTCGACGACGACGTCGAGGTGCGGCAATCCCTGTCGTTCCTCCTCGCGACGGCGGGGCTCGCGGTCAGGCTGCACGAATCCGCGACCGCCTTTCTCGATGCCGTGAAGGAGAGCCCGTCAGGCTGCGTCGTGACCGACGTGCGCATGCCTGGGATCGATGGCATCTCCTTCTTGAAGCGGCTGAAGGAGCGGCGCTTCTCCGTGCCGGTGATCGTCATGACCGGGCACGCCGACGTGCCGCTCGCGGTCGAGGCCATGAAGGAAGGGGCGGTCGACTTCATCGAGAAGCCGTTCGACGACGACCTTCTCATCACGGCGATCCGCTTGGCCCTTGCCGCGCACGAGCGCGCCGCGGAGAAGAGCGGCCGCACGGCCGAGGTTCAGGCGCGGCTCTCGTCGCTCTCGGAGCGCGAGCGCCAGGTGCTCGAAGGCCTCGTCGCCGGCAAAGCCAACAAGGTCATCGCCCACGATCTCGGCATCAGCCCGCGCACGGTCGAGATCTACCGCGCCAACGTCATGGCCAAGATGCAGGCCGGCAGCCTCTCGGAGCTTGTCCGGATGGCGTTGCAGGCCGAGGGCGTCTCCGGAACCGGCACAGCGCCCGGTTGAGCCAAATCAAGGCGCCGCCCGGGGGATGGGGTAGTTGGGTTCCATGCCTACGCCCTCAGGCCCGGTCATCGTGGTCGACGACGACGCGGCGGTCCGCAATTCGTTGAAGTTCGCCCTCGAGATGGAGGGCTTCGACGTGCGCGCCTATGACGGCGGCCCGGCGCTCCTCGCCGACGCGGCGCTCGCCTCCGGCGGCTGCCTCGTTGTCGACCAGCAGATGCCCGGGATTACCGGGATCGAGCTCGTCGATCGCATCCGCGACCTCAGCCTCGACATCCCGGCGATCCTCATCACCGGCAAAGCGAGCGACGACCTGCGCCTCACCGCGGCGCTCAGCGGCATCCGGCAGGTGTTGGAAAAGCCCCTTGAAGATGGCGCCCTCCTCGACGGCATCAGGAACGCGCTCGCCGCCGGGTGAAGCCCGCTGAGTACCGCGTGAAGCCGGCGGCCCCTCTCTCTACCTCAATCGTCCATCAGCACGCGGTATTCGGCGCCGTCGATGTCGTCGTATTGGCCGTTGCGCAGGGCCCAGAGAAAGGCCGCGAGCCCCGTCGTGCCGAGGAATAGCGCGATCGGGATCATGAAGATGAGGACGTCCATGGCGGGCCTCAGGCAGTTTGGAGCGAGGGTGCGGCCTGCTCTGGCAACCTCGGCTCCCCGGCATCCGCCGCGCGCCCGAGGGCCGCCTTCGGAGGGGCCACGGGGCCGCGCAGGCGAGCCCGCAGGGCGTTCGCGGTGACGGCGACTGAGGAGAGCGACATCGCGAGCGCCGCGATCAGGGGCGTCAGGAACCCCGCGGCGGCGAGGGGGACGGCGAAGACGTTGTAGAGGGCCGAGAAGGCGAGGTTCTGGGCCATGAGGCGTTTCGCCTTGCGCCCCGTCGCGAGCGCCGAGAGGACCGGGCCGAGGCGGCGGCCCATGAACAAGGCGTCGGCCGCTGCCTGGCTCACGTGGGCCGCGGTCACCGGCGAGATCGACACGTGCGCGGCCGCAAGCGCGGGCGCGTCGTTCACCCCGTCGCCGACCATCAGCACCCGGCGCCCTTGCGCCTTCAGCGCCTCGATGCGGGCAATCTTATCCTTCGGGGTGAGTCCGCTTTCCCATTCGGCGATGCCGAGCGATTCGGCGGCATCGGCGACGGCGGCGCGACGGTCGCCCGACAGAACGATGACGCGGTAGCCCGCCCCGCGGAGCGCTGCGACCGTCTCGATGGCGTCCTCCCGAAGGGCCTGGCGTACGAGGAAGGCCGACACGGTCTGCCCATGGCGGAAGCAGATCACCGAGGCTTCCGGGTGCCGCTCGAGCGCCGTCTTCGCCTCTCGCTCGGCGCCGCAGAAGGCGGGCGAGCCGAGCCGGGCCTCGATGCCGTCGATGACGGCCGCGACCCCGAGCCCGGCCTCCTCCGTAGCTGCGGCGTACACTTCGCGGTGCCGAGCCGCCTCGGCCAGCGCCCCTGCGAGTGGGTGACGGCTCGACAGGGCAAGGCGGGCGGCCGTCTCCAGGATCTCAGGATCCGTGGCCTTGCCGACGAGGCGCGGCTCGGGGAGGGTCAGCGTGCCGGTCTTGTCGAAGACCACCGTGTCGACCTCGGCAAGCCGTTCCAGGGCATCGCCGCCGTTGAGGAGCACGCCCTCGCGGAAGAGCGCGCCCGCCGCCACGACCTGCACGGCCGGGATCGCGAGTCCCAACGCGCAGGGGCAGGTGACGATGAGCACTGCGACTGCGTTGAGCACCGCCGCGTGCCAGCCGGCGCCGGCGACGAGACAGCCAAGGGCTGTCAGCGCCGCCGCCGCATGCACGAGAGGAACGTAGAGGCGCGTCGCCTTGTCGGCGAGCAGCAGCGCCTTCGACTTCGTCTCGAGCGCCTGCGCCATCAGAGTCTCGATCTCATCGAGGAGCGTCCCTGAGCCCGCCGCCGTGACGCGGACGGTCAGCGCGCCGTTGGCATTGAGGGCGCCGGCGTGGACGGTGCGCCCTGGCCCGACCGGGACGAGGGCGGTCTCGCCCGTGACGAGGCTTTGGTCGATCTCGGACGTCCCCTCCTCGACGACGCCGTCGACGGCGACCCGGTCGCCGGGGCGCACCAGCACCCGGTCACCGGCTGCAACGGAGGAGAGCGGCGCCTCGCGCACGCTGCCGTCCGGAAAGATCTTGGCGGCGGTCTCGCTGCGGAGTGCCGAGAGGTTTTCGGCAAGCGTGCGGGTGCGGCGACGCATGGTCTGGTCGAGGGTGCGCCCGATGAGAAGGAAGAACAGCAGCATGACGGCGCTGTCGAAGTAGGCGTGATACGCCCCGGACGCGGCCTCGACGACGGACATGATCAGCGAGAGGACGATGCCCAGCGTGATCGGGAAGTCCATGTTGACGCGCCCGGCGCGCAGGCCGCGGAAGGCGCTCTCGTAAAACGGCCGCCCAGCGTACGCAGCGGCGGGCAGTGCGATGACGGCCTGCATCCAGTGGAAGAAGTCCCGCGTCTCGGGGGTGATGTCGGAGACGTTGCCGGCCCAGACCGACACTGCCATGAGCATGACGTTCATGGAGGCGAAGCCCGCGACCGCGGTCACGCGGATGAGGCGCTTCGTCTCCCGCGCCTCGATGGGATCGGGCCGCTTCGGGTCGAAGGGGTGGGCGCGGTAGCCGAGGGAATCGAGCTTTTGGAGGATCGCATCGAGGCCGAGCCCGCCGCGCCACTCGACGGCCAAGCGCCGGTCGGTGAAGTTGAGCCGCGCCTTCGCGACGCCGGGCAAGGCGCCGACGCCGTCCTCGATCGCCCGCATGCAGGCGGCGCAGCGCACGCCCTCGACGGCGAGCTCGACGCGGGAGAGGCCGTCGAGGCCGGTAAGGACGAAAGGCGACAGGTCGCGAGCCGCGACGCGGCTCGCGGCAACGTGTGCCTCCACGTAGGCAAGCGAGAAGTCAGCGCAGCACAACGCGGGTCTTCCTTCTGAAGGCGAGGGTGCCGCCCTCGCTCACGTCGACGACCAGGTCCCACTGGCCGGGGGCGACGCCGGCGATCTCACCCGCATAGGCACCTCGGGCGCCCTCGGCGAGGTCGACGGAGCGGTCGGCGCGCTTGTCCGTCGGGCGCTGCAGGGTCGCGGCGAGCGTCTTGCCGGCAAGCGCCGCGCCGCCTGCGTCCTGCGCCGTGACGCGGACCGCCGCGGCACCGCCGGAGGCGCGCTCCACCGTCATACCGAGATGCCAGCCGCGCTCCGCCTGGGCGCGGGCCTGTGACAGCTCGCCATTGTAGAGCTGCCCGGCCTTGTAGGCGCTCGTGGTCTCGGCCCCGCTCCAGGTCCGGATGGCCGACCACAGGAGGATGCCGTCGGCGCAGGCGATGGTGCCGAAGAACAGGACGAAGGCCAAAAGAACCTTGCGGCCGGTGAGCACGAAGCCGGGCGAAACGGCGGTCATCGCGGTGTTCGTCATGGGGCTCATCATGGTGTTCATCGCAGTGCTCACGGGTGCCTCGCTGGGCCTTCACGGCGCCTTGAAGAAGTCCTGCGTGGTGGCGACCTCGGCCGAGGCGAGGTCGACGATGCGGAAGTCGACGGGGGTCGACTTCTCCGGCCGCGCGCCCGGAGGCGCGTAGACGAGGAGATGCACCTCGCGGGTCGAATCGGGCCCGACCGCGACGACGGGGTGCCAGCCCTCGGCCTCCACGCCCACGACCTCGACGCGGGCGCCGGGCAACCCCTCGACCTCGATGGCGAAGCGGCGCTCGACCGGGCGCTTGTTGAGGAGGCGGGCCGTGTAGCCGTTGCGGATCGAGCCGTCGGCGAGGGTCACGTGGATCGGATTGCGGTCGTGCAGCACGCTCACGCTCGTGAAGGTGCGGGTCGCGAGCCCATAGAGCATGACGCCGCCGGTGAGCCCGATAAGGAGACCGTAGAGGATCGTGCGGGGCCTGAGGATGCGGTAGACCGGCGCCTCGCCGCGGATGCGGCGGCGGATGTTCTCGTCCGTGTCGTAGGCGATGAGGCCGAGGGGGCGGCCGATCTTCCCCATGACCGTGTCGCAGGCGTCGGCGCAGAGCCCGCACTGGATGCACTCCATCTGCAGGCCGTCGCGGATGTCGATGCTGGCGGGGCACGCCGCGACGCACTGGCCGCAGTCGACGCAGTCGCCGGCCGGCAGCCCCTTGGCGCGCAGGAGCGCGCTCCGTTTCGCCGGGCCGCGCGGCTCGCCGCGGTCGTAACGGTAGGTGATGGCGAGCGAGTGCTCGTCGGTGAGCGCGCCCTGGATGCGCGGCCACGGGCACATGTAGGTGCAGACCTGCTCGCGCATGAGGCCGGCAAGGGTATAGGTCGTGAACGTCAGGGTCGCGATCGCGGCGTAGGCGACGGGCGGGGCCTGGAAGGTCGCGAGCTCACCCACGAGGGTCGGCGCGTCGGCGAAGTAGAGCACCCAGGCGCCGCCGGTCCACCAGGCGATGAGAAGCCAGACGGAGTGCTTGAGGAGCTTCAGCGCGAACTTCTCGAGGCTCCACGGCGCGGCGTCGAGGCGGATGCGCGCGCGCCGGTCGCCCTCGATGAGGCGCTCGACCGCCATGAACAGATCGGTCCAGACCGTCTGCGGGCACAGATACCCGCACCAGACGCGGCCCGCGACCGCGTTCATCAGGAAGAGCGCGAACGCCGCGAGGATCAGGAGCCCCGTGACGTAGTAGACCTCCTGCGGCCAAAGCTCGATGGCGAAGAAGTAGAAGCGCCCGTTGGCGAGGTCGACAAGGATCGCCTGGGACGGCTCGTGCGGGCCCCGGTGCCAGCGCAGGAAGGGAAGGAGGTAGTAGACCGCGAGCGTAACGAGGAGCACCGCCCACTTGATCGAGCGGAACTTGCCCTTGACGCTTAAGGGGTGGATGTGCGGGCGCGCCTCGTAAAGGGTGTGGCGCTTGACCGGCGCCGACGCCATTGGTGCTGCCGCTGGCGCGATCGTCTCCGCGTGAGCCATGGTCCGTCCCGGCGCGCTTGGGGGAAAGGCCGCGCGCTCTATGGGCCGGGTTTAGGGCGGCGAGCGAGGGCGCGCCTTGATCTGGCTCAAAACGAAAAGCGCCGGACCGTTTCCGGCCCGGCGCTCAAGCCCTGCGGGGGTTCCCCCGGCCGTTACCGGCCGCCCCCGAGGCTGTGGATGTAGACCGCGAGCGCCTTGATGGTGACCGGGTCGAGGCGGGTCTCCCAGGCGGGCATCACGCCCTTGCGGCCGTTGGTGATGGTCGCGACCAGGTCGGCGGGTTTGCCGCCGTAGAGCCAGATCGCGTCGGTGAGGTCGGGGGCGCCGACCTCCTTGTTGCCTTTACCGGCGTCGCCGTGGCAGGCGGCGCAGTTCTGCGAGAAGAGCTTGCGGCCGTCGTCGAGGTTGAGCTTCGGGTTGAAGGCTTTTCCCGAGAGCGAGAGCACATAATTCGCGACGGTCTCGATCTTGTCGCGCTTGAGGATGCCGTCGCGGCCGAAGGCCAGCATCTCGCCCTGGTGGGCCTCGGCGTGGCCGGAGCGTACGCCGGCCCGGATGGTCTGGTGGATATCGGAGAGCGTGCCGCCCCACAGCCACTTGTCGTCCTGGAGGCTCGGGTAGCCGGGACGCCCGGTCGCGCCCGAGCCGTGGCAGGCGGCGCAGTTGTCGCCGAAAGCGGCCTTGCCGGTCGCGATCGCGAGGCTCAGGAGCTCCGGGTTCGCCCGGATCTCTTCCAGCGGCGCTGTTGCGAGTTCCTTGCCGAGGGCGACGCGCTGGGCTTTTACGGCCGCGATTTCGTCGAGCACGGCCTCGCGCTGCGAGTAACCGAGGAGGCCGCGGGTGTAGCTGCTCACCAGTGGGAAGGCCGGATAGATGATCCAGTACCCGATCGACCACACGATGGTGGCGTAGAGGAGATAGAGCCACCAGCGCGGCAGCGGGTTGTTGAGCTCGCGGATGCCATCCCATTCGTGGCCGGTGGTCTCCCGGCCGGTGACGGCGTCGAGGTTGGGATTGGCTGAGTCGGCCATCTGACTAGTCCTCGGAGAGCGGCATGCGAGCGGCCGCCGCGAACCGCGAGCGGTTCTTCGGCCAAAGCGCGTAGGCGACCGCGGCGAGGAACAGGAGCACGAAATAGAGGAGGCCGCCGGTCTGCGCGAACTGCGACAGGGTCTGGTAGGTCGGGCTCACCGCAGGTTCTCCTTCGCCTTGTCCTCGTAAAGCTTGAAGTCGACGAGGGTGCCGAGCATCTGGAGGTAGGCCACGAGAGCGTCCATCTCGGTCATCCGCTTCGGGTCGCCGTCGAAGTCGCGCACGGCAGCGTTCGGGTAGCGCTTGCGGAACTCGTCCGCGGCCGCATCGTCCGGGTTCGCCTGGACCTGGAGGTCGGCCTTGGCCTTCGCGACCATCTCGTCCGTGTAGGGGACGCCGACGGCGCGGTTCGCCTTGAGGTCGTCCGCGATCGCCTCGAAGTCGAGGGGCCGGTCGAGGAAGGCGTAGGCCGGCATGATCGAGGTCGGCACGACGGCGCGCGGATCTTTCAGGTGGTCGCGGTGCCACTCGTCCGAGTATTTGCCGCCGACCCGCGCGAGGTCGGGCCCCGTGCGCTTCGAGCCCCACTGGAACGGGTGGTCGTACATGCTCTCGGCAGCGAGCGAGAAGTGGCCGTAGCGCTCGACCTCGTCGCGCATGGGACGGATCATCTGGCTGTGGCAGAGGGAGCAGCCCTCGCGGACGTAGATGTTGCGCCCGGCGAGCTCGAGGGGCGTGTAGGGCCGCATCCCCTCGACCTTCTCGACCGTGCTCTTGAGGTAGAACAGCGGCACGATCTCGATGAGGCCGCCGATCGCGACGACGATCAGGATGCCGATGATGAGGAGGATCGAGTTCTTCTCGAAGAACTCGTGCCTCTTCCAGAGGCCGGGCTGGACGGTGGTCGCCATCTTGGTCGTCCTTACTCGGCGGGGACGAGGGCGGGCGTCGGAGCGAAGTTCGCGGGCTCCTCCGCCTTCGCGGCCCGGACCGTCATGAAGAGGTTGAAGGCCATGATCAGCGCGCCGACGAGGAACAGCACGCCGCCCAGCGCCCGGATCAGATAGAAGGGCTGCATCGCCTCGACGGTCTCGATGAACGAGTACTCAAGGAAGCCGAGGGCGTTGTAGGCACGCCACATCAGGCCCTGCATGATCCCGGCGACCCACATCGAGGTGATGTAGAGGACGATGCCCAGCGTCGAGATCCAGAAGTGCCAGTCGACGAGCTTGAGCGACCACACCTCGCGGCGGTTCCACAGCCAGGGCACGAGGCAATAGAGGGCTCCGAAGGACACGTAGGCGACCCAGCCCAGCGCCCCGGAGTGGACGTGGCCGATGGTCCAGTCAGTGTAATGCGACAGCGAGTTGACGGCCTTGATCGACATCATCGGCCCCTCGAAGGTCGCCATGCCGTAGAAGGCGAGCGACACCACCATGAGCCGCAGGACCGGGTCGGTGCGCAGCTTGTCCCAGGCGCCGGACAGGGTCATGAGCCCGTTGATCATGCCGCCCCAGGACGGCATCCACAGCATGATCGAGAAGGTCATGCCGAGCGTCTGGGCCCAGTCGGGCAGGGCCGTGTAGTGCAGGTGGTGCGGGCCCGCCCAGATGTACATGAAGATCAGGGCCCAGAAGTGGATGATCGACAGCCGGTAGGAGTAGACCGGCCGCTCGGCCCGCTTCGGGATGAAGTAGTACATGATGGCCAGGAAGCCGGCGGTGAGGAAGAAGCCGACGGCGTTGTGGCCGTACCACCACTGCACGAGGGCGTCCTGCACGCCGGCGAACACGGGGTAGGACTTCGAGCCGAAGACCGAGACCGGGATCGCCAGGTTGTTGACGACGTGCAGCATCGCGATCGTGACGATGAAGGCGAGATAGAACCAGTTCGCCACGAAGATGTGCGGCTCCTTGCGGAGCCAGATCGTCGCCAGGAAGACGAGGAGGTAGACGACCCACACGATCGTGAGCCACAGGTCCGCGTACCACTCGGGCTCGGCGTATTCCTTCGACTGCGTGACGCCGAGGAGGTAGCCCGTGCCGGCGATCACGATGAAGAAGTTGTAACCGAGCACCACGAACCAGGGGGCGAGGTCGCCGGCGAGTCGCACCCGGCAAGTCCGCTGCACCACGTAGAGCGAGGTCGCGATCAGCACGTTGCCGCCGAAGGCGAAGATCACCGCCGAGGTGTGGAGCGGGCGCAGACGCCCGAAGGTCGTGAACGGCAGGTCGAGGTTGAGGGCGGGGGCCCAGAGCTGGAATGCGATGATCACGCCGACGAGAAATCCGGCGATGCCCCAGACCATGGCGGCGATGGCCGCGAACTTCACCGGGCCGAAGTTGTAGTTGGGCTTGCCCGCGATCTCCTGCGGGATGGGCTCGGGATCGCGATCGAGATAGCGCTTGAAGACGAGCGCGAGCGTCCCGATGGAGGCCGCGGCCGAGAGATACGCATGGAACGCGAAGGCCGTGTCTCTGGCGTTCCCAGCGGCGAGGACGCACAGGAGTGCGCTCAGGATGAAGGCCAGCGAGAGCCCGCCCTCGCCTTCGGTCATGTATTTGGTCCGGATCGTCGTCGCGGCCATTGAAACGCTCGGGGGGGTAGGCGCAGGAGCGCGCAGCTCCCGATCCATGCGCCGCCCCCGGCCCGGCCACTTTGATCTGGGTCAAGAGCCGGCTGATCCAGACCTCCGGGAAACCCCGTAGCGGGCCATCCCTTAGGCAG
>DASVPW010000187.1:0-3602 GCA_036389455.1 Beijerinckiaceae bacterium | reverse complement strand
CACCCGCCAGATGAAGCGCCAGGGCCGGGTCTGGATCCGCATCTTCCCGGACGTGCCGGTGTCGCAGAAGCCGACCGAGGTGCGCATGGGCAAGGGCAAGGGCGCGCCCGAGTTCTGGGCCGCCCGCGTCGCGCCCGGGCGTATCATGTTCGAGATCGACGGCGTGCCCGAGGACATCGCCCGCGAGGCGCTGCGCCTCGGCGCCGCGAAGCTCCCGATCAAGACGCGCTTCATCCAGCGCATCGCCGAGTAAGGAGAGGCCGATGAAATCGACCCAGAGGCTCTCGGACCTCAAAGCCATGTCGCCGGACCAGCTCCAGGATCAGCTCCTGTCGCTGAAGAAGGAGCAATTCAACCTGCGCTTCCAGCGTGCGACGGGCCAGCTCGAGAATACGTCGCGGGTGCGCGAGGTCCGCCGGGACATCGCCCGGGTGCGCACGCTGCAGCGCCAAAAGCCCGCCGACGCGAAGGCTTGAGGAGAAGAAGAATGCCGAAGCGCGTATTGCAAGGCGTCGTGATCAGCGACAAGCAGGACAAGACCGTGGTGGTCAAGGTCGAGCGCCGCTTCACGCACCCCGTCATGAAGAAGACGGTGCGACGCTCGAAGAACTACCACGCCCATGACGAGGCGAACGCGGCGAAGATCGGGGACACGGTCTTCATCCAGGAGTCGCGGCCCTATTCCAAGCTGAAGACCTGGGAGCTCGTGCCCGGCGAGAAGAGCGGCGGCTCGGGGCTGATCGACAAGGTCAAGTCGCTGGTCGGGCTCGGCGGCAAGGGTTGAGCGGGCAGGGGCTCCGTCCTATATGGACGGCTCTCCCCCGCGAAGGATGGACCGGGCGTCAAGCCCGGTTCGAGGTGACACGGCCCTGGCAGGCCAGGTCCTTGCGCAAGCGAGGATTCCTGTCGCGGCGGGAACAAGGGCAGGGGACGGCAGATCCCCATCAGGCGTAGTCCGGCGGGCAATCGTGCCCGCGCGGAAACCGCTCTGAAACAAGGAAAGGATCAAAGCCATGATCCAGATGCAGACCAATCTCGACGTCGCCGACAATTCGGGCGCGCGCCGCGTGATGTGCATCAAGGTCCTGGGCGGCTCGAAGCGCAAGTACGCCGGAATCGGCGACATCATCGTGGTGTCGGTGAAGGAGGCGATCCCGCGCGGGCGCGTGAAGAAGGGCGACGTCATGAAGGCGGTCGTCGTGCGCACCGCGAAGGACGTCCGCCGCCCCGACGGCTCGGTCATCCGCTTCGACAAGAACGCGGCCGTGCTCATCAACGCCCAGAAGGAGCCGATCGGCACCCGCATCTTCGGGCCGGTCCCGCGCGAGCTTCGGGCCAAGAACCACATGAAGATCATCTCGCTCGCGCCGGAGGTGCTCTGATGGCCGCGAAGATCAAGAAGGGCGACAAGGTCGTCGTCACGACGGGACGCGACAAGGGCCGCACCGGCGAGGTCGTCGAGGTCCGCCCGAAGGAGGAGCGCGCGCTCGTGCGCGGCGTCAACATGGTGAAGCGCCACCAGCGCCAGACCATGAACCAGGAGGGCGGCATCATCTCGAAGGAGGCGCCGGTCCACCTGTCGAACTTGGCGCTCGCGGACCCGCGCGACGGCAAGCCGACGCGGGTCGGATTCAGGATCCTGGACGACGGGCGCAAGGTGCGCTTCGCCAAGCGCTCGGGAGAGCAGATCGATGGCTGAGAAGCAGAAGACCGACAAGGGCGGCAAGGCCGACAAGGGCGCAAAGCCGGCCGACAAGCAGGCGAAGCCGCAGCATCCGGGCGGCGTCGAGCCGAAGGCCAAGGCCGCCAAGGGCGGCGACAAGGGCGCCAAGGCCCCCGCCCCGAAGGAGGCCCGGCCGAAGCAGTCCCTCGAGGGCTACACCCCGCGCATGCGCAAGCATTACGAGGAGGTGGTGCGCGCGAGGCTGGTCGAGGAGTTCGGCTATACGAACCCGATGCAGGTGCCGACGATCGAGAAGGTCACGCTCAACATGGGCGTCGGCGAGTCGACGGCCGATTCGAAGAAGGCCTCGGTCGCGGCGGCCGACCTCGCGCTCATCGCCGGCCAGAAGCCGGTGATCACCAAGGCCCGCAAGGCGATCTCGCAGTTCAAGGTCCGCGAGAACATGCCGATCGGCTGCAAGGTGACCCTGCGCAAGACCCGGATGTACGAGTTCCTCGACCGGCTCGTGAACATCGCGCTCCCCCGGGTGCGCGACTTCCGCGGGCTGAACCCGAAGTCGTTCGACGGGCGCGGCAACTACGCGCTCGGGATCAAGGAGCACCTCGTGTTTCCGGAGATCAATTACGACAAGGCCGAGGCGGTGTGGGGAATGGATGTCGTCATCACGACGACGGCCAGGACCGACGCCGAGGCGAAGGCGCTCCTGACCCACTTCAACTTCCCGTTCCGGCAGTGAGGGCGACGCCCTCAGACGCGGACACCGGAGAGAGGCACCATGGCGAAGAAAAGCTCGATTGAGAAGAACAACCGCCGCAAGCGGCTGGTGAAGCAGTACAAGGGCCGGCGCGAGCGGCTCATCGCCGTCGCGAACGACGAGTCGAAGGCGATGGAGGAGCGCTTCGAGGCGCGACTCAAGCTCGCGGAGATCCCGCGCAACGCCAACCCGACCCGCGTCCGCAACCGCTGCGAGATGACGGGCCGTCCGCGCGCATACTACCGCAAGCTCGGCATGTCGCGCATCGCGCTCCGGGAGCTCGGCTCGAAGGGGCTGATCCCGGGCCTCGTGAAGTCGAGCTGGTAAGGGAGCCGTCCGATGGCGATCAACGATCCCGTGGGCGACATGCTCACCCGCATCCGCAACGCGCAGATGCGCCGCCGCGGCAGCGTCACGACGCCGGGCTCGAGGCTCCGCGCGCGCGTCCTCGACGTGCTGAAGTCCGAGGGCTTCATCCGCGACTACTCGACGACCGAGTTCGGCAACGGCCGCACCGAGTTCTCGATCGAGCTGAAGTACCACGAGGGCGAGCCGGTGATCCGGTCGGTCCAGCGGGTGTCGAAGCCCGGCCGGCGCGTCTACGCCTCCGTCGACACCATGCCGCGCGTCGCCGACGGCCTCGGCATCACCATTCTCTCGACCCCGCAAGGGGTGATGGCCGATCACGAGGCCCGGGAGCGCAACGTGGGCGGCGAAGTGCTCTGCACGGTCTTCTGACCGTCAGGGCCTCGACAGCAACCACGGGAGAGACCAGCAATGTCCCGAGTAGGCAAGAAACCCGTCGCGGTGCCGTCCGGCGTGACCGCGACCGTCGCCGGCCAGACGGTAAGGATCAAGGGCCAGAAGGGCGAATTGTCCTTCCTGGTCCCGGAGGAGGTCTCGGTCGCGATGGCGGACGGCGCCGTCGCGGTCGAGCCGCGCCACGAGACCAAGGACGCGCGCGCGAAGTGGGGCATGGCCCGCTCGCAGGTCGCGAACCTCGTCGAGGGCGTGACCAAGGGGTTCGAGAAGAAGCTCGAGATCAACGGCGTCGGCTACCGCGCCCAGGTCGCCGGCAAGGTGCTCAAGCTCTCGCTCGGCTACAGCCACGACGTCGAGTACCCGATCCCGGCCGGCATCACGATCACGACGCCGAAGCCGACC
>DASVPW010000186.1:0-38899 GCA_036389455.1 Beijerinckiaceae bacterium | reverse complement strand
CCTCTGGGCCCGTCCTTGACAGCCCCCCGGCCACCGAAACACGAAGCTTCCATGCGATCGACGGACGACTCCGCCGGCTGTCTTTGCAGGATGCGAGACGCCGCTCCCACGAAAGACCTGGTCGATGCTGCGCGCTCTTTTACGGTCTACTTAAGGAAGCCCACCACGGTCCCCTAATCCAACAGTCCGCGAAGTTTGAGAATCAGCCAAGTGGAGATCACACATAGGACGAAGCCGATCCACAAAAGCTCGTTACCCCCTTGCCATGCTGCGGCCAGAGGGGTGAACAAGAATAGTGTGAGAAGGGTTCGATCACGACCAAACCGGTGGGCCAGTGCTGGCACAACTTTAATCATCTCGGGCCAAAGCCCGCTCTGCGGTTCAGGATGAGCCGGTTCATTCCTAAACGAGCCAGGCTGGCGATTAGCCTTGATTTCCTTGCGGTCGCTCACCGGCTCCTCTCGCCATTGCATCAGGCCCGCGCCGGTTCAGGAACGCACGAATCGCACGCCGAACCAGCTCGGAACTTGTTAGGCCTGTGTTGCGGCACTTCGCGCGCAGATCCGCGACTTCACCATCGCTCAGACGCGCGCTCACGTGGTTAAGCCGCTTGTTGCGCATTAGGAACTCCCTGCATGGACTTGGGGCCAGCAATCGTAGGGAACTCTTCCTTTTTAGGTCCGGCATTTGCCCATTTAAGCGATAGAAGCGGATCGCCACGGACATATGCGTTCCAGGCCTTGATCACGATCGCAGCGCGTTCGGCATCGGACATGTCCCGCTTCTTTGAAGCGCGATCATCTAGAAGCCGTTTGCGGAGTCGCCATATCGGGTTTGCTGTATCGTCTAAATGCAATCCATCGCTTAGGCGTGCCATAAATTCGTCCGCTCGCTCCTTGTCTATCCGACTAAAGAGATAATGCAAAGCACAAAGCAATGAAGGAGAGGTTACATCTCTGACACGGTTCGAAAATTTAACGCTTTCTCGAAGCTCAGGCTCTTCCTCAAGGGTATCGAGCAACTCTGAAACTGTTGGACTAACGACACGGTATTGTAGCAACTGCTTCTTAAGAAGCCATAATTGTCTAAGAGCTGCAGCTAACGTAGATGTATTTGTCTCCTGCTTATCAATGAGAATGTCGCCAATTGACCGACGAGTGCCCAAATCAAAGGTATCAAAAACACTCTCGTCCAAACCTTCCACAACGATGGCATCAAAGCCCTGTTGGGCCCGAATCGCCGCCGCACAGCGATGCTGCCCGTCGAGCAGGCGTCCACTGCGGCCGATCTTGATCGTTTGACCGTTCAATACCCACGCCCCCGCTGCAATGTCTCGTGAGTATTTATCCACGACTGCCGAGGCGATTCTGCGATTGCCATCGTTATGCGAGAGAATTTCCTCGGCTCGCTCTGGTGTGATGTGCTCTAGACGGACTTGTAGCCCTTCGCGCCCCTGTTTCAATTGCGCTTTGGCACGCGAAGCCGGCCGACGAGACAGTCCATCAAGGCCGAGTTCAGACGGTAAGCCGGTGATCTCCGGGAATTCATCCTTTTCTAATGAGAATCTCAATAATGACAATGGCTTATCTGCAACAAATGCTTCCCACGCCTTAATCGTTAGCCCCACCACAAACGCTTGGCTCCGATTACCTCCACGTTTCAATAAGTCGTCCATCTGGCGGCGAAGCATGCCCGATGCCGGATGGCTTTCAGCGACAGGATCCAGAACACCCTGGAAAAAGCGACTTGCCATCTCGGCGTTCACTTGAGAGAATAGAAAATGTAGCGCGCAAGCTGCACCATGTGGAACGAACTTCCGGACGTCACGCGTTAGGCGAAGGCTAGTACGAATATCCGGGTTTTCCTGCAGAATTTGAAGTAGTTGGGAACTTGTGACCCGGCGGCGTGCTGTGACCAAATCGTCGTTTGAATAGCGCCACAGGACGGCCAAGGCGGCAGCCAACGCGCGCCCATCCGGCTCTCTGCGAATTGTGAGAATGTCGCCTAATGTGCGTCGGCGTAAGGCATCGATGGTTTCGTAATGTCGATCGTCGATGTCATAGATAATCAATGAGGGGAAGGGTCGCCCCGATTGAATACAGGCATTTAGGCGCAGTCTGCCGGTGAGGAGTTCGCCCGATTTCCCGAGGATGATGGGCTCACCGTTCAGCTTCCATCGGTTGCTTGACATATCCCGAGCGTAAGCAGCGATGGTCCGGGCATCGAGCTTGGCTTTGTTCCGAACTCTGGCGAGCCAGCGTCGTGCTTGTTCCGGGGAAACCTCGCCGACTTCATACTTGAGATCACGTTTCACGTTTGACCTCCTGATGCTACCCCGATCATACATGTTACGTGGACGACTGTAACGATTGCGTTGGGACAAAGTTGTGTTACGCCTTGGAGAATGGTGCGAGCTAGGAACATCAATGATTTCAATTAGCTAAGCAGGTTCCTTGTCCCTTTCAGGTAGTACGCTGATGATGCCGACCGTCGTGTGTCCGACCTAACACCTTGTGCTCCGCCCCGCCCAGAATGGGATCGATTCGCCCTGCCGGCCATGCAGAGTGGTGCGGTCGGCAAGGAGTGAAGCGGGGAAGGGGCGTGAGCGCCCCGAGAGGTTTGTCTTCGAGTAATGAGCCTGGGCCTTGCCACTGTATTCCACGAGCCAATCTCTACGCGCCGAGGCTCACTTGGGGAGAATGGCGTGTACTTGGGTTGCTGTGCTTTCGCCGGACTCAGAGCGCGTCCTGAACACGATGGGCAGACGAGAGTGCGCCGACGGCATGCGAACCAGAACAGCGCGTTAGAGAATCCTGCTGGTAAGGCCCGGTAGCAACAGGAAGATAGCCTCTATACAGCGAACCCCTCCCGCTCGCGCCTGCTACGCGCCTTGGGTCCTTTAGGAAGGGTGCGCCTTATCCGTTGGCCTCTCGTTATCTTTTTGCCCTCTCGTTGTCTCACGCGGCATGAAAGTTGCTCAGAAAATATTCCTTGACAGCGTGACGCTCCCACGGTAGGAAAAGAGCACGCTGGCGAACTGCGGGCACCCCGAACGGGCCCGCCCGCGCCGCAAGCCCGCACCGCCATGAAGCCGCTCCGCCCGGGGCGGCTTTTTCCGTTTGAGGGAGGCCGGGATGGCGACACGGTGCGATGCCGCGACCGTCGAGCGGGCGCGTGTCCTGATCGAGACGAGCGTGCGCACGCTCGAGGACATCGCGGTCGAGGCCGGCGTGTCGGTGCAGTCGCTGCGCACCTGGATCAAGGCGCGCGGCTGGCGCCGGCACCCGCAAGCGCCGCGCGCGATGCCGAAGCTCCCGCCCGAAAAGGAGGAGCCGGCGCGGCGCGTGTTCGAGAACCGCGCCTCGGTCGCCGACCTCGCCGTGCTGCTCTCCTGCCACGAGAGCTACGTCCACCGCCTCGCGAAGCAGCGGGGCTGGCGCCGCCCGGGCGTCGCCGCAGACTGGCCGGACGCCGCCGCCGAGGATACGGGGCCGGGGCGCGAGGCGCGCGAGGCGATCGCAGCGCGGCTGCGCGAGCCCGGCCTTTCCCGGGACGAGCTCGTCCGGCTCATGGAGCGCGGCCTCGCCGTGATGCTCGTCGAGGTGATCGCGAGCCCCGACGTCCGCATCGAGCGCCGCTCCGCCGCCTTGGCGCAGCTCGCCCGCCTCGCGGCGGACCTCCCCGACGATCCGCCCGCGCCCCGCACGCTCTCGCCCGAAGAGCAGGAGCGCGAAAGCGCGGAGCTCATCGAGGAGATCGTCCGCCGTTTCTCGGCGCCGGGCCCGTCCGACGCGGACGAGGGCGGCGCGGCGTCCTGATCCGCGCAGGCGGGGCCGTCCGGCCCCGCGGCGTCGTCCCGCGCTGCGGGGCCCGCGACGGGGCAAGCGGCCAAGGAACGAGAAGCTTTCCGCGACGACTGACCTCGAAGGTTCATCGCCTGCCCCGGCTGCGGCGCCGCAAAGCAATTCGGCGGGCGAAAACTGTTCTTCCCAAGCGTAGCAATTGAGTGTTATCGTGAGCGACTTCGCCAACAGGCCGGGTCGCCGCCCGCCCGAGTCAACCGCGGCAAGACAACGGCCGATCCAGTCGCACGGACCGGTGAGAATTCGTGCCCTGGGCCTCTCGATGGGGATCAAGTCCGCTGCGCCGGTCACGGCGCGCGGGGCCGCGGGAGGGCAGATGTCTAGGCTTGCCGCATGGCTGTCGTCGTTGGCAGCGCTCTTGCTCGTGCTTTCGCTTCCTGGCAGCGGCGCCGCGCAGCAGCCCGACCGCCGGCCGGTCTGGGGGGTGGGCGATGCCGTCGTCACCGGCTTTTCCGGGACGGTCGCGCCCGACCCGGGCCGCCCGAGACCGCCGGGCAAGAGCGCGGCCGACCTCACCTTCATCAATGCCGAAGGGCCCTCGGCGCGCATCGTCGGCCTTGGCCGCCCCGGGTTCGCCTGGGACGGCCGCCTGTGGCCGGCGCCGAAGACCTTCGACGTCCTCGCGCGCGACGTCGGCCAGGTGTTCGGGATCGCCCTCGACGACGCCGCCGACCCGAACATCTATCTCGCCGCGACCTCCGCCTTCGGGTTGCACATCGTGCTGCCCGGCCGCGGGCGCGACGCCCCGGCCGAGCGGCTGAAGAAAGGCCGCCCGGGCGCGGGCTGGATGCGCGGCCTGTTCGGGCTCGACATGCAGGGCGGCCCGGGAAGCATCTGGCGGGTCGACGGCCGCACCGGCGAGGCGCGCCTGTTCGCCAACGTGACCCTCGAAGGCGTGCCGAACCCGGGCCCGGCCCTCGGCGCCCTCGCCTTCGATCCCGCGCACCGGCGCGTGCTGGCGTCCGACCGTTTCACGGGAATGATCCACGCCTTCGACATGGAGGGCAGGGACGCCGGGCGCTTCGACCATGGCGTGACCGGCCGCGGCGCGGCCGGGTTGCCGCCGATCCCCTTCGATCCGCGCAATCGCCCCGACATCGCGAGCGAGCGTTTCGACACGGAGAACCCGGCCACCTGGGGCCTCGCCCCGCCTGGACGGCACGTCTGGGGGTTGGCCGTCCACGACGGCCGGCTGTTCTACTCGGTGTCGAACGGCCCGGAGCCGACGCAGATCTGGTCCGTCGGCCTGCGGCAGGACGGCGGCTTCGCGGGCGACGCGCGCTGGGAGCTCGACGTCGCGCCGGGGGGCGCTCCCGATCCCGTCACCGACATCGCCTTCGCGCAGAACGGCGAGATGTTCCTCGCCGAGCGCGCGCCTTCGGCCGGCGCCTACGACTACGCGGCCTTCACGCGGCCGGGCGATGCGCGCGTGCTCAGCTACGGCCTCGAGACGCCGGACGACCCGCGCACGCCGAGCCGCTGGATCGCCGTGCCGAACGAATACGCGATCGGCTTTGCCGGCAGCTACCGCAACGCCAACGGCGGCGTGGCGCTCGGCTATGGCTACGGCCGGGACGGAGCCCTCAGCACGGGCGCCTGCGAGTCGGCGCTGTGGGCGACCGGCCAGAACCTGCGCAACAATCCGGCGCTGCGCGACCGGCTCGAGCCGGGCGGCCCGCTCGTCGTGCACGGGCTGTTCGTCGTGCCGCCGCCGGAGGTGCGGCCCCGCAACGAGCCGCCGACGGCGAGCCGCTCGGTCGATTACGACGACCGGTTCAACGACCCGCGCGCGGCCGGCCACCTCGGCGTCGTGCGGATCCGCACGGCCCCGTGCCCACCGCCGACGGCCGTCGCCGGCGGCATCCGGTACGGCGGCCGCGGCTACGGCGGCCCCGGATACGCCGGCGTGCCGCCCTACGGCGGCGACACCACCACGGTCGGGGATTGCCCGGCCGGCCGGAATCCGGACGGCACCTGCGGCATCGTCCCGATCGACCTTGCGATCGCGAAGACGGCAAGCCAGGGCAAGTACGACCCGGCGACCGGGACATGGACGTTCCAGTTCACGCTGTCGGTCACGAACGCTGGAGCCCCCTTCTTCCCGCAGAGCTCGATCGCCATCGCCGATCCGGTGCCGAACGGCGTCACCTTCACCGCGGCCGCGGGGACGAACTGGGACTGCTCCGGCACGGCCTTTCCGGCAACGGCGCCGAACGCGCTCGCCTGCGCCTACGGGTTCGGCCCCGGCCTGTTCGCCACCGGGGCCTCCCTCGACCCGCTCGTCGTCACGGTCACGGTCGCGGCGGCCGGCACATACCGGAACTGCGCGACCGTCGGCGTGAGCCAGATGCCGTGGCTGCAGGAGACCACGCTCGACAACAACCGCGCCTGCGCCGAGATCACGGTGCCGGCGGACCTCGCGCTCGACAAGAAGGTCGGCGAGGTCAAGGTCGATCCTGCAACCGGGGTCGCGACGGTCCAGTTCACGCTCGCGGTGACGAACGTCGGCGCCGCGGTCCCGGGCAGCGCCATCCAGGTGACGGACCCGGTACCGGCCGGCATGACCTTCACGGGCGCGAGCGGGGCCGGCTGGGCCTGCAACGCGCCGCCCGCGCTGTCGTCCGGGACGCTGACCTGCGCCTACACGGCGGGCGGGACCGTCGCGCACAACCAGACCCTCGGCGCGATCACGGTGACCGCGACGCTCGCCCATGCCGGAACCTACGAGAACTGCGCCTTAGTCGGCCTGGCCGCGGCGTCGGGCCTGCAAGAGACGGCGCTCGCCAACAACCGCGACTGCGAGAAGGTCGTCGTGCCGGTCGACCTCGCGCTCGAGAAGACGGCAGGAGCCGTCAAATACGATGCGGCGACCGGAACATGGAGCGTCGAATTCAAGCTCGATGTCAGTAATGCGGGCAGCCCATTCGCGCCGGGAGCCTTCACATCCATCAGCGATCCGATTCCCACCGGGCTAACCCTCGTCAGCGCGACCGGAACGAACTGGTCTTGCACGCCCGTGCCGCCGATCTCGGCCGGCAATCTCAACTGCGGATATAGTTTCGGCTCGGGCCTGTTCAATTCCGGTGCGCACCTCAACCAGCTCATCCTCACTTTCACATCCAAGACTCCCGGGAAATACGAAAATTGCGCGACCGTCGGCGTCGCTGCCGCCTCGGGCTCTACCGAGACCACGCTCGCGAACAACAAGGATTGCGTGACGGTCGAATTCAAGATCGAGACATTCGACGTTTCGCTGACGAAGAGCTTCGAGAAAGGCGCGACCGCCGGCACCGGAACTTTCACGCTCAAGGTGAAGAACGAGGGTGGCGACATCGTCACCCCCGGCACCACGATCAAGATCAGCGATCCGGTGCCGGCCGGCGTCACCCTGACCGGCTTTGGCGGCACATCCGCTGCGAGCTGGAGCTGCACGCCCGGATTCGCGGTGGTCGGTCAGACCACGCTGACGTGCACCTACATCGGGACGGGGACATTCTCGACCGGTGCGCTGCTGCCCGATCTCGCCCTCAACGCGACTCTCGCGGCGGCCGGCGCCGAGACCGGCATATATCAAAATTGCGCGACGGTCGGTCTCACGAACGGCAATACGCCCGTCCCGGAGACCAACACTGCCAATAATACCGCCTGCGCGGTCACGACCACGATCAACACGGAGGGGAACTGCGCGACAGCGGGCAACTGCCCCACTCCGGAGGCCGTCTGCAAACAGGACGTGCTGTTCATCGTCGATGCCTCGGTGTCGATCGGCGGCGGATTGGGCTCGGTGAAGGCGGCGATCAGCCAGTTCCTGCAGGCGATGCAGAACAAGGGCGGCAGCGCCAACATCTTCTCCTTCAACAACGGGGGGATCGGGACCAGCAACCCGAGCTGGACATCCATAGCGGGATGGACGCTTGTCACGAGCGGCAATGCGTCCACCTTGCCCGCCCCTCTCACCCTCGGCGGCACGCGCACCGATTGGGACGATGCCTTGAAGCACGGCGTTGCCGTCGCCCTGACGGCTCCGCTCGGTCCCAAGCCGCTGGTCGTCTTCATCACCGATGGCGAACCGACGGCCTACATGGACGACACCAGCGGCCTCGAGGTCGACGCCAACACGATGCCCGTCACCGCATCGCAACAGGCGGTGCCCTGGATCAACGCGATTCGCGGCAACGGGTCGCCGCTCATCGCCATCGGCTTCGGGTCGGTCGCGTCCTCGGGATATCTGGACGCCGCCTTTACCGGCAACAGCAGCGGCCCCAGCAATGTCAGCCTGGAGACGTCCAGCGTCATCAAGATGAACAGCGTCGGCAGTCTTCCCGGCGTGATGCGCACGTTGGGCAACCAGATGTGCGGAGCGCTCTCGCTCAACAAGAGCATTTCTCCGAGCTATTTCATTCATCAGCTCCCGGCCGGAACCGGCACGAGCTATACGACCAACGACACGTTCTCGTTCACGTTGGCGCTGACCAACAACGCCACCACGCCGGTGACCGGCGTCACCGTGACGGATCAGGTGCCGACCCCTCCGATCCAGCCGTCCAGCATCGTCATCGGGACCGCGAGCGCCGGATCCGCGGCCGCAACCGCCGGCAATCTCGTCACCTGGTCCGGGATCACGCTCGGCGGACGCCAGACGGCGACCCTCACCTTCACCGGCAAGCTTGTGAAAACCTACACGGCTCCTGCCAATGAAACCTTCATCAACTATGCCCAGGTGACGGCGGCCGACAACTATTCGGCGACGGTCCTCGCCGACATGAATCCGATCAGCGGGCTTGTGGACGAACCCGACGAATCGTATGCGACGTTCGGCGAGATCATTCAGGGCCCGCCTCCTCCCAATCCATGCCTGGAGGCGAATGCGCCCACTTACTGCTTCCTGGGCGTCAACAAATATCGCACGAACCCGGGTGCCGAAGACACAAGCTGTACGTCGTCGCCACCCAGCGGCTCGTCGAACCCTTGCCCATTCACCATCAGCGTCAATTTGGCAAATATCCCGCCCGGTTCGACCGTCAGCATCTCGGACCAGCTCACGCTGAACGGCACGCCGGTGTCATGGCCCGCAACCGTGACCCCGGCCACCTTCTGCACCCCGCTGCCCACCGTCGTATCCTTCACGTGCAATCACGTCGGCCTGACCGGTTTTTCCGGTAGCGTGAACGTCATGATTCCGCCGGGGCAGAGCGGCGAGCTCAAGAACTGCATCACCGTCACGGTGACGAACACGGCGCCTCCGTTCAACAAGACGGTGACGTCCTGCGCGACCGTGCAGCTGGCGCAGCCATCTGGCCTTCTTTCCTGTCCATCGGGAACCGCGCCGGAGTTGAGGGGAAGCAGCGGAGAATGCCTGCCCCCGCCACCCGTGTGCGAGCCGCCGATGGTCGCGGGTCCGGTCCCGGGCGTGTGCGTGTGCCCGTCTGGCACGGTGCAGCAGGGGCGCGAGTGCGTGCGGCGGCCGGTGTGCGAGCCGCCGATGATCCCGGGGCCCGCCCCCGGCGTGTGCGTGTGTCCGCCGGGGACGGTGCAGCAGGGCCACGAGTGCGTGCGGCGGCCCGTGTGCGAGCCGCCGATGGTCCCGGGCCCCGCCCCGGGGGTATGCGTGTGTCCGCCGGGCACCGTGCAGCAGGGCCGCGAGTGCGTGCGGCGGCCCGTGTGCGAGCCGCCGATGGTCCCGGGTCCGGTTCCAGGGTCGTGCGTGTGTCCGCCGGGCACGGTGCAGCAGGGTCGCGAGTGCGTGCGGCGGCCCGTGTGCGAACCGCCGATGATTCCGGGCGGCACCCTGGGGGTATGCGTGTGTCCGCCGGGCACCGTGCAGCAGGGCCGCGAGTGCGTGCGGTCGCGGTGCGAACCGCCACGGGTGATGCGCGACGGCCGCTGCGTCGAGCCGCCGCCGGTTTGCGAGCCCCCGCGCGTGATGCGTCGGGGCGAGTGCGTCGACCCGCGGCCGATTTGCGAGCCGCCGAAGGTGATGCGTCGTGGCGAGTGCGTCGATCCGCGGCCGGTGTGCGAGCCGCCGAAGGTGATCCGTGGGCGTTGCGTCGATCCGCGGCCGGTGTGCGAGCCGCCGCGGGTGATGATGCGCGGCCGCTGCGTCGATCCGCGGCCGGTCTGCGAGCCGCCGCGGGTGATGATGCGCGGCCGCTGCATCGATCCGCGGCCGGTGTGCGAGCCGCCGCGGGTGATGCGCGGCGGCCGGTGTGTCGATGTGAGGGATGGTCGCGGCGGGCCTGGGAACATCGGCCCCGGCGGACCGCGAGGCACCGGTGGTCCGAGGGAGACCGGTCCTTTCGACCCACGCGGAGGGCGTGGGAGCCCCGAAGCTCCGTTCGGCCGATAGCTGGGAAGACATCGCCGGCCCGGTGCCGGCCGAGGACCAAGCCCGACGCGAGCCTCGGCCCATCTCACGCCGAGGCGCCGCCCCGTGGGCGTGGGCCGTCCCGCGTTGCCGGCCGGCCCGCGACGTGGGAAGCTCGGCTCGAGCCGGGAGGAGCGTCGCGTGGTCTCGCTGAAGGCGATCTTGAGCCGCCTCGTCGGGGGCGGGGGAGGGGAGGCGGCGGACGAGCCGCGCCTCGAGGCGGTCGAGTACAAGGGCTACCGCATCCGCCCCGCGCCCTATGCCGCCCCGGGTGGGTTCCAGACCTGCGGCGTCATCGAGAAGGATTCCCCGGACGGCTCCGTGAAGGAGCACCGCTACGTCCGGGCCGAGACGCATCCCTCCCGCGACGATGCCGCCGCCTTCGCGGTCCAGAAGGGCCGGCAGATCATCGACCAGCAGGGCGAGCGCATCTTCGGCTGACTTAGGGCGGCCCGGCTATCCGGGCGCGTAGTCCGCGGGATCGACCGACGGCGGCCGGCCGGGCAGGGAGAGGCGCGCGACCCGCGCGGGCGTCTCCGCCACCACCCGGCCGCGCCGGACGACCGCGAGGCGGGGCGCTTTGAGGCGGATCGCCTCGATCGGATCGGCCGCCTGGAGCACGACGAAATCCGCGTTGCAGCCGGGGTCGAGCCCATAAGCCTTAAGGCCCATGATCCTCGCCGGGTTCGCCGTCACGGCGTCGAAGGCGAAGCGCATCGCCTCGCGGCTCGTCATGTGGCCGACGTGGACCGCCATGTGGGCGGCCTCCAGCATGTCGGCCTGGCCGAGGGAGTACCACGGGTCCATGACGCAGTCGTGCCCGAAGGCGCACAGGATCCCGTGCGCCCGCATCTCGGGGATGCGGGTCATGCCGCGGCGCTTCGGGTAGGTGTCGTGCCGGCCCTGGATCACGACGTTAATGAGCGGGTTCGCGATCGCGGCGACCCCGGCCTCGGCGATCAGCGGCAGGAGCTTCGAGACGTAGTAGTTGTCCATGGAGTGCATGGAGGTGAGGTGCGATCCGGCGACGCGGCCCTGCAGGCCGAGGCGCCGCGTCTCGAAGGCGAGGGTCTCGATATGGCGCGACAGCGGGTCGTCGGTCTCGTCGCAATGCATGTCGACGAGAAGGCCGCGCTCGGCGGCGATCTCGCACAGCGCCCGCACGGAGGCGGCGCCGTCCGCCATGGTGCGCTCGAAGTGCGGGATGCCGCCGACCACCTCGACGCCGCGGTCGAGGGCGCGCCGCAGGTTCTCGGCCGCGCCGGGCGAGCGGTAGTAGCCGTCCTGCGGGAAGGCGACGAGCTGGAGGTCGAGGTAGGGCGCGACCTTGGCCTTGACCTCGAGGAGCGCGTCGACGGCGACGAGCCGGTCGTCGCAGACGTCGACGTGGCTGCGGATCGCGAGCAGCCCCTGCGCCACCGCGAGGTCGCAGTAGCGCAGGGCCCGCTCGACCACCGCCTCGTGGGTGAGGAGCGGCTTCAGCTCGCCCCACAGCGCGATGCCCTCGAGGAGCGTGCCGGACTGGTTGAGCCGCGGCTGGCCGAGCGACAGCGTCGCGTCCATGTGGAAGTGCGCGTCGACGAAGGGCGGCGACACGAGCCTGCCCCCGGCCTCGATCGTCCGGCCGGCCTCGGCCGCGATCGCCGGCCCGACCGCCGCGATCCGCCCGCCGCTGACGGCGATGTCCTGGCCGGTGCGCCCGTCGGCGAGGGTCGCGCCGCGGACGATCAGGTCGAAGCTCATGGGCGCTCCCGGCTCATCGCTGGCCCTTGAAATACGGGATCATCAGGGCCTTCGGATAGTCGGCCCGGCGGGCGATGGCGACGAGCGCCGCGATCGAGAGGAGGTAGGGCAGCATCAGGAAGACCTGCCCGGGCACGGCGGTCCCGAGACGGTGCTGGAGTCTCAGCTGGAAGGCGTCGAAGGCGCCGAAGAGGAGGGCGCCGAGGAGCGCCTTGCCGGGGCGCCAGGAGGCGAAGACGGTGAGCGCGATGCAGATCCAGCCGCGCCCGTTCGTCATCTCGAAGAAGAAGGCGTTGAAGGCCGCCATGGTCAGGAACGCGCCGCCGAGCGCCATGACGGCGGAGCCCGTGACGACCGCGCCGATGCGGATCGCGTGGACGGAAAGCCCCTGCGCCTCGACCGCCGCCGGGTTCTCGCCGACCGCCCGGACCGCGAGGCCGATCGGCGTGCGGGTGAGGACGTAGGCGGCGAGCCCGAACAGCGCCACGGCGAGGTAGGTCAGCGGCGTCTGCCGGAACAGGGCGGGGCCGAGGAAGGGCAGGTCGGAGAGGCCCGGGACGGCGATCGGCTCGAACGGCGCGATGCGCGGCGGCGTCGCGACGTTCGGCAGCCAGACCCGGTAGGTGAAGTAGGACAGGCTCGTGGCGAGAAGCGTCACGCCGATGCCGGTGACGTGCTGGGACAACCCGAGCGGCACGGTCAGCACGGCATGGACGAGCCCGAACGCCGCGCCGGTGAGCGCCGCGACGGCGACGCCGGCCCACAACGACCCGCCGAGATAGACGGTGAGCCAGCCCGCCATGGCGCCCGCCGTGAAGATGCCCTCGATGCCGAGGTTGAGCACGCCGGCGCGCTCGCAGACGAGGGCGCCCAGCACCCCGAACATCAGCGGCGTCGCGATGCGGACCGCCGCCGCCCAGAAGCTCGCCGAGGCGAGGATGTCGAGAAGCCCTTCGAGCATGGCGTGTCTCAAGACCAGCGCACGCGGAAGCGGACGAACAGCCCGCTCACGATCGCGCACAAGAGCGAGAGCGCCACGATCAGGTCGGCGATGTAGTTCGACACGCCGAGGGTGCGGCTCATGGTGTCGGCGCCGACGAACACGGCGGCGATGAAGACGGCGGCCGGCACGCAGGCGAGCGGCTGCAGGCCCGCGAGCATCGCGACCACGATGCCGGCATAGCCGAAGCCGCGGGAGAGGTCCGACGTGAGATAGCCCTTGAGCCCGGCGACCTCCGAGGCCCCGGCGAGCCCGGCGAGCCCGCCCGACAGGAGGGCGACCGCCACCGCGACCCCGGTGACGCCGATCCCCACGAAGCGCGCCGCCTCCGGGTTCTCGCCGACGGCCTTGATCTTGAGCCCGAGCACGGTGCGGGACATCACGACCTGCGCCAGGACGCTCGCCGCAAGCGCGAGGAGGAACCCGGCGTGCAGGCGCATGCGCGGAACGAGGGGCGGGAGCATCCCGGCGTCCAGGATCGGCTCCGACTGCGGCCAGCCGCCGCCCATCGGGTCCTTGAGCGGGCCCTCCAGCATCATCTGGACGAAGAGCAGCACGACGAAGTTCAGGAGCAGCGTCGTCACCACCTCGTCGATGCCGAGGCAGACCTTCAGGAGCGCCGGGCCGAGCATGAGGAGCGCGCCAGCAAGCGCCGCCGCCGCGAGGACCAGCGGGACGAGCACCGCCGGCGGGGCGTCGACCGCGCCCGAGCCGACCGCGACGGCGGCGAGCGCTCCGGCGTAGAGCTGCCCCTCGGCGCCGATGTTGTAGAGCCGCGCCCGGAACGCCACCGCGGCGGCAAGCCCGGTCAGGATCAGGGGCGTCGCCCGGGTGAGCGTCTCGGTCACGGCGAACAGCGAGCCCGCCGCCCCCTCGGCCATCAGCCAGAACGCCCTCAGGATCGGTGCGCCGGCTGCGGCGAGCGGCACGGCCGCGAGCGCGAGCGCTGCCGCGACGGACGCGACCGGCGCCGCGACACGCAGCGTCGGCGTCGTCCCGGCCCGGGGCTCGAAGCGGATCATGCGGCCTCGTCCTCGCCGTGTCCGGCCATGAGGAGGCCGATGCGCTCGCGGGTCAGCGCCTCGACCGGCTCCGCCGCCGTGAGCCGGCCGCGGGCGATCACCGCGATGCGGTCGGACAGGGCGAGGAGCTCGTCGAGGTCCTCCGAGATGAGGACCACGCCGGCGCCGCGCATGCGCGCGTCGAGGAGGCGCCGGTGCACCTCGGCGGCGGCGCCGACGTCGAGCCCCCGGGTCGGCTGGTTCGCCAGGATCACGCGCGGGTCGCGGTCGAGCACGCGGGCCAGGATCACCTTCTGGATGTTGCCGCCGGAGAGGAGGCGGATCGGCGCCTCGGGACCGGGGCAGCGGATGTCGTAGGCCGCGATGGCCGCCTCGGCCCGCCCGCGCAGCCGGTCGAAGCGCAGGAAGCCGGCGCGCCGGACGTCGGGCGAGCCGAGGGTTTCGAGCGCCAGGTTCTCGGCCACCGAGAGCGAGCCGACGATGCCGTCCCGGTGCCGGTCTTCCGGGATGCAGGCGACGCCGGCGTCGTTCATGGTCCGCGGCGACGGCGCCGCGACAGGCGTACCGGCGAGGGTGAGCGTGCCGGCGCCGGCGGTCGCGGTCCCGGCGACGACGCCGGCGAGCGCCGCCTGCCCGTTGCCCGAGACCCCGGCGATGCCGACGATCTCGCCGGCGCGGACCGCGAGCGACGCCTCGTGGAGGCCGACGCCGCCCTTCTCGGGCCGCACGGTGACGCGCTCGAGCGCCAGCAGCACCTCGCCCGCCGCGCGCGGCTCGCGGCGGCTCTGCGCGACCTCGCGCCCGACCATCAGGGCCGCGAGCGAGCGGCGGTCCGCGTCCGCGATCGGCCGGTCCGCGACCTTGCGCCCGTGCCGGAGCACCGCGACCCGGTCGGCGATCGCCAGCACCTCGTTGAGCTTGTGCGAGATGAAGACGATCCCGAGGCCGCGTCCGGCGAGCCGGCGCAGCACGGCGAACAGCCCGTCGACCTCCTGGGGCGTCAGGACCGCGGTCGACTCGTCGAGGACGAGGACGCGGGCGTCGCGGTAGAGCACCTTCAGGATCTCGACCCGCTGCCTCTCGCCGACCGAGAGCCGGGACACGCGCGCGTCCGGCGGGACGCTAAGGCCGCTCTCGTCCATGAGGCGGCCGAGCTTCTGGCGCGCGGCCCGCAGCTTCAGCCGGGGGCTGAGGAGCGGCTCGGTCCCGAGCACGACGTTCTCGATCACGGTCAGGCTCTCGGCGAGGGCGAAGTGCTGGTGCACCATGCCGACGCCGGCATGAAGCGCGGCGCGGGGCGAGCCCGGCGGCAGCGGCTCGAGGCTCCCGCCGGGTTCGGCGACCGCGATCCGCCCCTCGTCGGCGACGTAGTGGCCGAAGAGGATGTTCATCAGCGTCGTCTTGCCGGCACCGTTCTCGCCGAGAAGCGCCAGGATCTCGCCGCACCTCAGGTCGAGGTCGATGCCGTCGTTCGCGACGAGCGGGCCGAAGCGCTTCGTGACGCCACGCAGGGAGAGGACGACGTCGGGGAAAACCCCCTCTCCCGCCTGCGGGAGAGGGTTGGAGCGAGGGGAGAGTCCGGCGCCGGCCCTCACCCGGCCGGCGCTCCGCGCCGGCTCGGCCTCTCCCGCGAGCGGGAGAGGCATCGTCACGCGCTCGACTTCGGCTCGGCGTCGTTGACGTTGACGCGGAAGAGCCCGTCCGTGATCTCCTTCTCCTTCTCCTTCACGGCCGCGACCACGTCGGCCGGCACGAGCTTGTCGTCGACCGCGAGGCTCGCGCCGCCGTACTGCATGTAGCTGTACTGGCCGTAGTCGGCGGCCTCGAAGCGGCCTTCCAGGACCGCCTTGAGGGCGCGGTCGATCGTCGGCTCCATGTGCCAGAGCGCGCTCGCCAGCACGGTCTCGGGGTACTGCGAGGCGGTGTCGATGACGTTGCCGATCACCTTGACCTTGCGCTCCTTCGCGGCGTCCGAGACGCCGAAGCGCTCGGCGTACATCACGTCCGCGCCGCGGTCGATCATGGCGAAGGCGGCCTCCTTGGCCTTGGGCGGGTCGTACCAGGAGTTGATGAAGGTCACGAGGAATTTGACCTGCGGGTTGACCGAGCGCGCCCCGTCCATGAAGGCGTTCATGAGCCGGTTGACCTCGGGGATGGCGTAGCCGCCGACCATGCCGACGAGGTTCGACTTCGTCGCCTTCCCGGCCACCATGCCGGTCAGGTACGAGGGCTCGTGGATGAAGTTGTCGAACACCGCGAGGTTCGGCTTCGTCGGGCCGAAGGACGAGCCCATCAGGAAGGCGACCTTCGGGTAGCTCGCCGCGACCCGCCGCGCCGCCCGCTCGACGCCGAAGATCTCGCCGATGACGAGGTCGTTCCCCTCCTCGGCGTATTGGCGCATGATGCGCTCGTAGTCGTTGTTGGCGACGTTCTCGGACCATTTGTAGGTCGCGTCGCCGCGGTCCTTCGCGGCGTTGAGCGCCTTGTGGATGCGCGACACCCACTGCTGCTCGACCGGCACGGTGTAGATCGACGCGACCTTGATGGGCTTGCTCTTGGCCTGCGCGAGCGCGCCGCCGCCGCCGACGAGGGCCAGAGCTCCGGCGCCCATGCCGAGAAGATTGCGGCGGTTGATGTCCTTGGACTGCATGAGGCCCCTCCTTGAGCTTGGCGCCTCAGTGTAGGCACGAAACATGCCGCGCCAAAAGTGGCGGATGCGATAGGGTGGTTGCGCGTCTCGGCCAGGCCCGGGGAGAGCGAAGCTCGATGATGCGCCAGGACCTCACCCCTCCGACGACGGTCCCGCCGAAGCCCGCGCGGGTCGCCTATGCCGTCGCGGTGCTCGGCATCGCCGCCGTGCAGGGGTTCTTCATCGCAGCCTTCGCCTGCTTCGCCCTGGCCGGCGATTCCTGGGGCATCGCCCGCGCCCTCGCGCTCGGCCTCTCGCTTCCCTTCGTGCTCCTCACCGTGCCGGCGCTCGCGGCGCTGCGGAAAGGCCGGGCGCGGCTGGCCCTGGCGCTGGCCGTCCTGTCGTTTACGGCCTTCTGGCTCCTGTGGCGGTTCGCCTGAATCGCCGCGCCGCGGATCATCGCCGTTGAAGGAGGCCTCCGAAGGGGCCGCCGGGGCCGAAGTTCTTCCATGCGGTCTCGCAGGCGCGCAGCTTGTCGCTCCGGAAGGCCGCGTTGACCTTGTCGATCTCGGCCTGCAGGTCGGGGGACCTCGTCGCCGTGAAGACGTCGCGCAAGCTGAGCTCGTGCTGCTTCAGGATGTCGAGCAGCCGCCCCTCCTCGATCCGGTAGGGGCAGTTGATCTCCGCGGTGCTGACGTGCACGGCGATCAGGATCGCGAACTCCTTGCCCATGGCCCGCCGTCGTTCGCTTCGCTTCGGCCGGCTCAGGCCGAGACCACGCCGGCGTAGAACACGAGCCAGAGCGCCGGGCACAGGAACGCGCCGAAGGGGATCCGGCTCGTCCGCCCGATCTCGCGCCCGCGCGCCCGCGCCCGGACGGCGTAGAGCAGGGCCGCTCCCGTCGCGAGCGCGAAGCACAAGGCGATATGCTCGGACGGAAGCCAGGCGCCGACGGCGGCGGCGAGCTTGACGTCCCCGAGGCCGATTCCTTCCTCGCCCTTCAGGCGGGCGTAGGCGAAACGCAGCGCGGCGAGGGCGCCGGCCGTGCCGGCAGCCCTCGCGAGCGCGCCCGCCACCGCCTGCCAGGGCTCCAGCGGCTCGATGAGCAGAGCGGCGAGGACGCCGCAGGCGAGGGCGGAGAGCGTGATCGTGTCCGGCAGGAGATAGACCCGCGCATCGACGTCCGCGCCCGCCAGCATCAAGGCGCCGAGCGCGATCGAGGTCAGGGCCAGGGGCCAGGGGAGTGATCCGGCGGAGAGCGCCGCGACGGCCGCGGTGCCGGCGAGGACCAGCGGCCAGTTCGGCTGAGGCTCGTGGTCCGGATCGCGCAGGGTCGGCTTCCCCGAACCGATCAGTATCGCGACGAGACCGGCGCGCCGCTCACGCTCGGCCGCTGCGAGCGCATCAGGTCCAGCCGGTCGCGGAACTCCTCGGCCACCTGATGGGCGTCCATGCTGTTCCGGATCAGCTGCGGCTTGATGAAGATGATGAGCTCGGTGCGCTGCTTGTTGCCCGAGGTGGTCCCGAACAGGTCGCCCAGGAACTTGATGTCGCGAAGCCCCGGTATTCCGGATTTCCCCGTATCCTCGCGCTCGCTGATGAGGCCGCCGAGCAGCACGGTCTGGCCGCTCATGACCGAGATCGTGGAGCGGACGCGCCGCTGCGAGATCGTCGGCGTGAGGCTCGCCCCCGGATTGGCGACGTTCGAGATCTCCTGCTCGATGTCGAGGTCGATCGAACCGTTCGCGTGGACGCGCGGCAGCACCTTGAGGATCACGCCCGTCGAGCGGAACTCGACGTTGTTCACGACGGGAGCGTTCGGGTTGTCGATGAGCGTCGCGGTGCGGGTCGTGACCGGGATCTCGTCACCGACCTGAAGCATCGCGGGCTGGTTGTCGACGACGACGAGGGACGGGGAGGACAGCACCTTCACGTTGGTGAAGCTCGACAGCGCATCGAGCACGACCCGCGGCTGCGCCTCGTTCCCCAGGAGCAGGTTGAAGCCGGGCAGGGCGCGCGAGATGAGCGTCGAGGAATCGAGCAGCGCCGCCGAGCCCGTGTCCTTCTTGAAGCCGAGGTTCTGGCTCGTGAAGAAGAAGCGTACGCCGTACTGGAGGGCGTCGGTCAGGCTGATCTCCGCGATCGTGGCGTCGATCGCGACCTGCAGCTGCGGGCGGTCGATGCTGTGCAGGGCGCGCTCGATGGTGCGGTAGTCCTCCTGGTTGGAATAGATCACGACCGAGTTGTTCATCGCATCGGCCGTGATGCGGATGCCCTGGAACGGTCCCGGTCCCGAGGCGCCCCCGGCCGACGGCGAAGAGCCGCCGAAGAAGGGATCCGCGCCCGGCGTCTTCTGGGCCGAGAAGGTGTCGAACGAGGCCGCGAGCGTGCCGCCCGAACGGCCCGCAGACCCGGCGCCCCCGCCGCCTTGGACGCGCTGGTCGCCGCCTCCGCCCGCCGCCGGCGGCGCGCCGCTCCCGGCGCCGCCCCCGAGGCCCGCGCCCCCGGACGAGTCGAGCCGGCCTTTGGCGGCTCTCGAGCCGGGAGCGAGACTGTCGAAGGGCGAATCGCTTGCCGCGCCCGAGCGCTGCGCGACGAAGATGTCGTTCAGGATCGCGGCGACGCGCGGCGCATTGCCGTACTTGACCCGGTAGATGCGCAGCGTCGTGCCGGAGGTGTCGGAGCGGTCGAGGCGCTGCACCCATTCGGTCGTGCGCTGCAGGAACTGCGGATTCTTGGTGACGGCCATCACCGCGTTCATGCGCGAGATCGGCTGGAAGCGGATGACGCCCTGGCCCTGGCCCCCTTCGCTCGACTCGAAGATGCGCTCGAGCTCGGTGATCATGGTCTCGGGCGCGGTCGCCTTCAGCGGATAGACGCCGACCGACTGGTTGCGCATCCACTCGACGTCGAAGGACTGGACGATGTCGAGGGCGGCCCGGCGCTCCGGCCCCGTGCCCTGGACGAGGAGGAGGTTCCGCCCGGCGTCGATCCGGATCGCGCCGGGCTTCGCGAGGAAGCTCTCCGCCATCTTGCTGACCGTCGCGGCCGAGGTGTACCGCAACGGCACGACCGAGACGCCGAATCCCGGCTGGCCGGCGCCCGCGCGGACCGGCCCGCTGCCGCCCGCCTCGGCGATCGGCACGATCTTGACGAGGCTTCCTTCGCGCACGACCGCCGCGCCGGACATGCGCAGGACGCTCTCGAAGACCGATAGCACGTCCTTGCGGGGGATCGGGCCGGAGGAGGCCAGCGTCACGGCGCCCTGGACCCGCGGATCAACGATGTAGTTGAGCTCGAGGATGTCGCCGAGGAGGGACTTCGCGACGGTCTGGACGTCCGCGTCCTCGAAATTGATGTCGACGCCCTCGCGGCGCGGCACCGCGCCGATGCTCGCGACGGCGACCCGGGGCGATGCCGGGTCGGCGCCCGGCTCGCCCCCGGAGGGTTGGAACGGCGTGACCTCGGACCCGGGAAAGAGCAGGGGCTGGGCGGAGCCGTTGGTGATGCCGGAGTCACCCTCGATCGGCCGCGGCTGCCGGGCGCTCAGGTCGGCATAGCGGATCGGGTCGACCGGATCCGGGCGCGGCACGCCCGAGACCGTGTTCTGCATGCAGCCCGATAACGTGAACAGAACCGCGAGCGCCGCCGCGACGCGCGTTCGATCGGTAGCTCGCCCCCACCACTGCACAGCTGCCGCCCCCTTTTGTCGTTAGAGGAACGTTAACACGTGGCCAAATTGAGGACAACGCTGGGCTGAAGGCGATAAACCCTGCCGTCGGCCCGGGCTCCGGCGGGGCGGGAGGTGGCGTTCGGCGGACGGCGATGATACCCCTTGGGGCAGGGGGGCGTCGGCCGGTCTCTTCGATGCTGCACAGCGATTTTCTGAACCATCTCGCCGGAAAGGGCGCGCTGCGGGACCCGCAGGCGCTGGACGCGGCTTTCGGCGACCGCCGCTCCGACGCGCGGGGCGAGCTCGACTGGGTCGGGCTCACCACGCTCACCCAGGCCGGCTTCGCCGAGGAGCTTGCGACGTTCTACGGGTGCCGCCGCGTCCACCGCGGCGACCTCGTCGCCAGCCGCTTTGCCGGGGCGCAGCTCTCGCCGCGCTTCCTGCGGGAGCGCCGTCTCTTCCCCTACGAGACCTCCTCGGGGACGCTGACGCTCGCGGTCGCCGCCCCGCCGGACGACGAGGCCGTGCGCGCCGTGGAGCTCGCCCTACAGGGCACCGTCGCCATCGCCGTGGCGACGCCGGACGACATCGAGGCGGCGCTCGTCACCCGTCTCGAGCCCGAGGAGCCGCGCGCCGCCGGCCCGGCCGAGGCGGCGGTCTCGGACGACAACCTCGACGAGCTGCGCGACCTCGCCGGAGGGGCGCCGGTCGTCCGCGCCGTGGACGATTTCCTGAGGCTCGCGGTCGAGCAGCGCGCCACCGACCTGCACATCGAGCCGTTCTCCACCGGGCTGCAGGTCAGGCTGCGGATCGACGGCATGCTCAAGGCGATCCCGGCGCCGCCGGCGAGCATGGCCAAGGGCATCCTGTCGCGGCTGAAGATCATGGCGGGCCTGAACATCACGGAGCGCCGCATGCCCCAGGACGGGCGGGCGAAGATCCAGATGAACGGGGCCGAGATCGACCTGCGCGTCGCCACGATGCCGACCATCCACGGCGAGAGCGCGGTCGTGCGGCTCCTGCGGAAGGGCTCGGGCGTCGTGGCGATCGACAAGCTCGGCCTTTCGGTCCGCGGCGAGGCGATCCTGCGCGGCGCCCTGAAGGCGCCGTTCGGGATGATCATCGTGACCGGGCCGACCGGGTCGGGCAAGACCACGACGCTCGCGGCCTCGCTCGCCGAGATCAACGACGCGACCCGCAAGGTCCTGACGGTCGAGGACCCGATCGAGTACCAGATCCCCGGCATCAACCAGACCCAGGTGCACCCGGCGATCGGGCTGACCTTCGCCTCGGCCCTGCGCTCGTTCCTGCGCCAGGACCCGGACGTCATCATGGTCGGCGAGATGCGCGACGCCGAGACCGCCCATATCGGCGTCCACTCGGCCCTCACCGGCCACCTCGTCCTGACCACGCTGCACACCAACACCGCGGCCGGCGCGATCCCGCGCCTCATCGACATGGGGGTCGAGAGCTTCCTCCTGGCATCCTGCGTGCGGGCGATCATCGGCCAGCGGCTCGTGCGCATCCTGTGCGAGCACTGCAAGGAGCCGGCGCCTTTGTCGGCGGCCGACCTCGCCGAGGACGAGCGCTACGCCGCGCTCGGCTTCCGCGAGGGAGACGTCCTGCACCGGCCGAAAGGCTGCGAGTGGTGCGCCTTCACCGGGTTCCGCGGCCGCAAGGGCGTGTTCGAGGTTCTCGAGGTCACCCCGCAGGTGCGCCGCGCCATCGGCCCGAAGACCGACGCGATCGACCTCGAGCGGGTGGCGAGGGACGCCGGCATGGCCACCATGACGGAGGACGGCATCGCGAAATGCCGCGCCGGCCTGACCACCGTGGACGAGGTTTTCCGCGTCACGGCGAGCCTGTGATAGGGTAGGGCGGAACCGGCCCGGACGGACGGCCGCCGCACGCGAACCCATGCCGAACTTCAGATATCGCGCCGTGACCCGGTCGGGCGAGGTGGTGCTCGGCGAAGTCGAGGCGCCGTCGCGCGAGGAGGTCATCCGGCGCATCGAGTACCTCGGACATCTGCCGATCGAGGCCGAGCCCGCCACGAAGGGCATCCTGGCGCGGACCGGCGGGTTCGGCGCCAAGCTGCCGCGGGCGCGCGAGCTCACCGTCTTCCTGCGGCAGCTCGCCCTGCTGGTCGGAGCCGGGCTGACGCTCGACGCCGCCCTGACGACGCTCAGCGACGACGCGAGCAAGCCGCTTGCGGCCTTCGCCACGACGCTCCGATCCTCCATCTCGGCGGGCGAGAGCTTCGCGGAAGCGCTCGAGAAACACTCCGCCGTCGTCGAGCCGGCCTACATCGCCATGGTCCGGGCCGGCGAGGCCTCGGGGAGGCTCGAGGGCGTGCTGAGCGCCATCGTCGTCGACCTCGCCCGCAGGGAGGCGCTGCGGGAGCGCTTCAGCTCGGCGATGCGCTACCCGATCTTCCTCATCGCGTCGGCGGTCCTCATCCTCCTGTTCTTCCTGATCTACGTCGTCCCGCAGTTCGAGCCCGTGTTCAAGGACCTCGGCGGCCGGCTCAACGCCGGCGCCGCGTTCGTCCTGTCCGCCTCGGCCTGGCTGCAGGCGAACCTGACGGTCTTCCTGGGCCTGTGCCTCGCCCTCGCGCTCGCCGCCTGGCTCGTCCTGAGCCGGCGCGAGTGGCGGATCCGGATCGTCGCGGCGCTGTCGAGCCTGCCGGGAATCGCCGGGCCGATGCGCGACCGGCGGACGGCGCAGATCATCGGGATGCTCGGCCTCCTCATCGAGCACGGCGTCGCCCTGCCGGCCGCCCTGAAGATCCTCCGGGACGTGGTGTCCGATCCGCGGCATGCCGCCGCCATGGACCGCCTGCACGAGGCGGTCAGGAACGGCCGCCGCTTCGCCGACGCGCTCGCCGAGACCGACCTCCTTCCGCCGCTCGCGGTCCGCATGCTGAGGGTCGGGGACGAGACCGGCGACTTGCCGGCGATCGCCGCGCACGCGGCGCAGTTCTACGAGCACAAGCTCGGGGTCGGCCTCGACCGCCTCATGGGCGCGATCGGCCCGGTGACGATCATCGTCGTCAGCCTTGTGATCGGCGCATTGATCGTGTCCATCATGAGCGCCCTCCTGAGCATCACGGAGCTCGCCCTTTGATCCGGAAGCATTTCTTCGGCAGCCGCGCCCCCCGGAGCGTCCCGCGCGCGGGCGAGGCCGGGTTCACGCTCGTCGAGCTCCTCGTGGTCCTGACCATCATCAGCCTGATCCTCGGCCTCGTCGGGCCGCGCGTGCTGAACTACCTCGGCGAGTCGCGCGTCAAGACCGCGAAGCTGCAGATCGAGAGCCTCGGATCGGCGCTCGACCTGTTCTATCTCGACGCCGGGCGCTATCCGACCACGTCCGAAGGGCTGAACGCGCTCGCCCAGAAGCCGACCGGCATCCCGGTCTGGAACGGCCCCTACCTGAAGGGCGGCAAGGTGCCGGTGGACCCCTGGGGAAATGCCTACCAATATCGCTCCCCGGCCGAGCGGGCGCCCTACGAGATCGTGTCCTTCGGCGCCGACGGCCGCGAAGGAGGGACGGGCACTGCGGCGGACATCTCGAACCTCGAGCGTTGAGACGCAGCGGGGCTTCACCCTCGTCGAGACGATGGCCGTGATGATGATCATCGCGCTCGTCGCCTCGGTGGCCGTCACCATGACCAGGGGGAGCGGGCGAGGCCAGCTGAAGGCGCTCGCGCTCGAGACCGCGGACCTTCTGCGGCGGGAGCGGCTCGGCGCGGTCCTGACCGGCCGCCGGCGCCAGGTGTTCATCGACGGCGAGGGCCGCAGCCTGTCTGGCGACGGCCGCAAGACCGTGAAGGTCCCGGCCGACGTCGTGCTCGACCTGATCGGCACGGACGCTTCCCCGACGGGACGCCGCCTCGTCGTGCGCTTCGAGCCCGACGGGTCGTCCTCGGGAGCGGCGCTGCGGGTCTCGCGGGCCGGGTTCGGCTACGAGATCCGGGTCAATTGGTACACCGGCGGGGTCGCGATCGTTGAGCCCTGACCCGAAGGCGCGCCGCGCCGGCTTCACGCTCCTCGAGGCGCTCGCCGCCCTCGCCCTGATCCTCGCCTTCGCGGCGGCGGTCGTGCCGTTCCTGTTCCAGGCGCGCAGCATCGTGAGCCAGGCCGACCGCCGCGTGGCGGCTCACGCGCTCCTGCGCTCGCTGATCGTCGCCCCCTTCAGCCGCTCGGCCGCCGCGAGCGCGCGCGAGGGCGAGACCTCGGGCCTGCGCTGGCGCGTCGCCGCTCAGCCGCTCGCCCTTCCGGCGCTGCCGCCGAAGGAGGGGGGGGGCTGGATTCCGATGCGGATCGTCGCGACCGTGTCGTGGGGCCCGGGACGCGTCGTCTCCGCCGAAACCGTGCGGCTCGGACGCGCGGAATGACCCTGCGCCGCATCCTGCGGGCCGCCGGGCCTGCGTCGGACGGCTTCACCCTGCTGGAGCTTCTGGCCGCGCTCGCCATCGGCTCCGTCGTCCTCGCCGCCGTCGCGGGGCTGATCCGGAACGTCGGGCTGTCGTTCGAGATCGGGACCCGCAGCGTGGGCAATGCGGAGCGCCTCCTCCTGACGATCGAGCGGATGACGGCCGACCTCGGCTCGGCCCGGTACGTGCAGCGGTCGACCGACCGGGGCGTGAGGGCGGTCTTCGCCGGCGGGCCGAAGAGCCTCGCCTTCGTCAGCGCGGCGGGCGTCACCTCCGGCACGCCCGCGGAAGAGATGGTGCTGCTCGAGGTGGAGGAAGGAAGCGCCTCGACCCGTCTCGTGAGGCGCCGCGCGCCGTGGCTCGGGCCCCGCGTTCGCGCCGACGCCAAGCCGGGGGATCCGGTCGTCCTCCTGGAAGGGCCCCTGCGGATCTCGTTCGCCTACGCCGGCCGCACGCCGGTCTGGACCGATAGGTGGGACGACAAGCCCGACCTGCCCCGCTACGTGCGCCTGATCCTGCGCGACCGCGCCACGGGGGCTCCGCTGCTCCAGGTGCCGGAGTTCGAGATCCGCTCGGAGGCTCCGCCGTCCTGCGCCAGGGCAGGCGCCGCGCAGACCTGCATCCCCGGCTTGGGAGCGCCACCGGCCGCGCCGTCCGCCCCGGCCGCCGCGAGGGACCCCCTGTGAGCAAAGGCGGCCGGAGCAGCGGCGCGATCCTGGTCGCCGTCCTGTGGACGATCGCCTTGCTGTCCGGCCTCGCCATGGCGGCGTCGACGACGTTTCGGACCTTCGTCGGGGTCATGTCGGTCCACGGCGACCGGCTGAAGGCCGACGCGCTCTTCACGGCGGGCCTGGAGGTCGCCGCCGGCGTGATCGGAAGGATGGACGAGACGCCCCTGCGGGACCTGGAGAGCCGGCTCGCGCTGCCGGGCGGCACGGTGCAGGTCCGGCTCGCCGACGAAGGCGGCCGCATCGACGCCGGGAAAGCTCCCGCCGAGCTCCTCGCGTCGCTCTTTCGCTCCCTCGGCGCGCGGGACGCGGACGGGATCGCGCAGCGGATCTCCGCCTGGCGGACGGCGGACGACGGCCAGCCCCGCCCAGGGACATCGGAGGAGGAGCCGCAGCTGCCGCCGGAGGCCGAGTGGCCCTTCAGCGACGTCCGGCAGCTCGCCCGGATCCCGGGGGTTCCCCCCGAGGTCGTCGCGGCGGCCGCCCCCCTGCTCACGGTCTACGGGAACGTGACCGTGAACCCGCTCACCGCCCCGCCGGAGGTGGTCGCCGCGCTGCCTGGGATCGACGCCTCACGGCTCCGCTCGTTCCTGGAGATGCGGCGCCGCTTTCCCACGGATGCCCCGCGCCTGCAGGCCGCCCTGGGGCCGGCGCAGCAATATGCCGCCGCGTCCCCCCGCAGGGCCGTCTCGGTCCACCTGACGGCAACCCTCGAGGACGGCTTCGCGGCCGCCGCCTTAGCCGTCATCGTGGTCTTCCCGAACGACCGCGAACCCTATCGTATTCTGTCCTGGAAGCCTCTAGGATCGGCCGGAGAGGATCGTCCGGGGACATCGAACTGAAGCGATGCCGGTCCGTGCCGTATTGATCGGGTGGCTCGACGCGCTCGCGGCCCTTTGGGTCGGGTGGCGCGAGCAGTGGCGCGCCCGGCGCGTGCTCGTCGTCGCGCACGGGAAAGAGGGCTTCACGGTTCGGCGCGAGACGGCGGGCGAGAGCGCGGTCCTGGCGTCCGTCGAGGCCGGGGCCAAGGTCCCCGATGCCGTCCGGGAGGAAGGCCGCAACGGCCTCGTCGTCCTCGAGCTCGCTCCCGACAAGGTCCTGCAGGAGCGGCTCAGCGTTCCGCGGCAGGCGCGGGAGTTCCTGCCCGGCATCGTGCGCAACCAGATCGAGCGCCTCTCGCCGTGGAAGGCCGACCAGGCCGTCTACGGCTTCGAGGTCGCGGAGAGCCGCGAGGACGGCGCCGCGCTCGACGTGACGCTGCTCATGACCTCGCGCGCGATCGTGGACGCGGCCCGCGACGAGGTCGCCGCGGCCGGCCTCGAGGTCGGCCGGATCGTCGCGCGCCGGGAGGACGGCGAAGCCGGCCGTTCCGTCGCCCTGTGGTCCGCCGTCCTGAACGCGCCGGGCGAAGGCCAGAGCCGCGCGCGCCGGGCGATCGCCGCGGGCACCGCCGCCTTCGTCGGCCTCAGCGTCGCCCTGAGCGCCTGGGCCTTCACGTCGGGCGCCACGATCGGCTCCGAGAGCGAGGAGCTCGCGTCCCGCATCAAGGCGTTGCAGCGCCAGGTCCAGGGCGCCCGTGCGGCCGCCTCAAAGGCGGCGCCGAATCCGCTGGAGCAGGCGTGGGCCGCCAAGGAGGCCGCGCCGTCCGCGGTCATCACGATCGAGGCCCTGTCGCGCGTCCTCCCCGAGACCGCCTACCTCACGGAGCTCGACGTCCAGGGCTCGACCTTGCGCATGATCGGGCTCAGCACCGATGCGCCGTCCGTGATCGCGCCGCTGGAAGCGTCCGGGCACCTCGCCGACGTGCATTTCTTCGCGCCGACGACGCGGACCGCCGACGGCACGCTGTTCCGCTTCCACGTCGAGGCGCGCATCCAGCCGCGTCTCGAGGTCACGGTCCGATGAGACGCCCGGCGATGACCCGGGAGCAGCTGGGCGCGGCCGGAGCGCTGCTCGTCGTCCTTTCGGGATGCGTCCTGACCGCGGGCTACGCCTTGCGGACGCGCGCCGACGCGATCGAGGAGCTCGACCAGCGGCGCGAGGTCCTGTCCCGCCTCGCCCGGGGCGCGGCCGGCGCCGCCGGGCCCGGACAGGCGCGGATCGCGCAGGCGCCTCCGGCGGCGTTCATCGACGCGCCCACGCAAGGGCAGGCCGGGGCCCAGCTCCAGAGCTACGTCTCGCGGCTGGCGCTCGCGCAGAACGCCACGATCGCCTCGTCCGGGGTCGAGGCGGCGACGCAGGAGGCGCCGGACGCGATCCGGGTCCAGGCGACCCTGGAGATCTCCTCCAATGCGCTGCAGGCCCTCCTCTATCAGCTGGAAACCGGGACGCCCTACCTGACCGTCGACTCGATCGGGGCCCAACCGTCGGGCGCCGCGGCCCAGCAGGGCCTGCAAGAGGCTCCTTTAAGGGTCACGCTGATGCTGCGCGGCCTGTGGCGCCGCGGGGTTTCCGCTCCGGCGCCCGGAGAGGCGCCGGCCGCGCCGGCCGAGGGGCTGTCGAACCCGCTCGCCGGCCAGCCGCTGGAAGCTCTTTCGGCCACCCGCGACCAGCCGCTTTTCGCGCCGACCCGCCGCCCGCCCGCTCCGCCTCCCGAGCCGCCCGCCGCCGGCGAGGAGCCGGTCCAAGCCGTCGCCGCGCCCGAGCCGCCGGCTCTCACCTTGTTCGGCGTCGTCATGGAAGCCGAGGGCGCGCGGGCGATCGTGCGCGGCCCGGGAAACGAGAGCCTCCGGCTCCGCGTCGGGGACATGGTCGGGGAGTGGGTGGTCACGCAAGTGGAACGGCGCCGGCTGGTCCTGTCCCTCGGCGATCGGTCGGAAACGTTCTCGCTCTTCGAGAGGAAGCCCGACAGGCCGCCCCGCGCCGGCGCTCCGGACGGGACGGCGAGCCGGAGCCCTCAGGCGCCTCAGGCGCTTCAGGCGGCTCGGGCGCCTCAGGCGGCTCAGGCGCCGACCGCCGACTCGCGCGGCACCACGCCCGGCACCACCCCGGCGCCCGCGACCTCGGATCAGCAGGCCAAGATCAAGGCCCTTGCAGGCAACGCCCCTCGTGGGACGACCTCCCGCAAGCTCGCCCCGGGCGGAACGCTTCCGCCCGGGATCGAGCCGCGCCAGCTCCCGTCCGAGATCGGGCTCCCTTACGGCTATGCCTTCGTCGGCGACCAGGTCGTGCTCGTCGATCCGGACACGCTCAGCATCGTCCAGGTCTTCTGAGACGAGATGGCGGACGATTCGAAGCTTCTCTGGGGCGCGCGGTTCCGCGCCCCGCCCGATCCCAGCCTCATGGACCTGTCGCGATCGGAGGCGAGCCACTTCCGGCTCGCGCCCTACGATCTCGCGGCCTCGCGGGCGCACGCCCGGGAGCTCGAGCGCGCCGGGCTCCTCACGCCCGCCGAGCGCGAGGCGATCGTCGCGGCGACCGGCGCGCTCGGCACCGACATCGCCGCGGGCCGTGTTGCGCCGTCGCGTCAGGACGAGGACGTCCACACCTTCCTCGAGCGGGCCTTGAGCGAACGGCTCGGCCCCCTCGGCGGCAAGCTCAGGGCCGGCCGCTCGCGCAACGACCAGGCCGCGAACGACCTCAAGCTCTACCTGCGCGACGAGGCGAGGCGGCTCGCCGAGCATATCCTCGCGCTCCAGGATGCGCTGCTGGCTCAGGCCGGGCAGCACGTGGAGACGCTCGCCCCCGGCTTCACCCACCTGCAGCCGGCGCAGCCGATCGTCTTCGCCCACCAGCTCCTCGCCCACGCCCAGACCTTCGTCCGCGACGTCGACCGCCTGCGGGACTGGGACCGGCGCCATGCCCGCTCGCCGCTCGGCGCCGCGGCGCTGGCCGGCTCGGCGATCGCCGTCCATCCGGAGCTGTCGGCCCGCGAGCTCGGCTACGAGGGGCCGGCCGAAAACTCCATCGACGCGGTCGGCAGCCGCGACCACGCCGCCGAGTTCGTCTTCGCCGCCGCGATGCACGCGGTGCATCTCTCGCGCCTCTCCGAGGAGATCTTCCTGTGGTCGTCGCGCCAGTTCGGCTGGGTCGCGCTCGACGACGCCTTCGCGACCGGCTCGTCGATCATGCCGCAGAAGAAGAACGCCGATATCGCGGAGCTCGCCCGCGGCCGCGCCGCGCGCCTCATCGGCAGCCTCACGGCGATGCTCTCGGCCCTCAAGGGCCTTCCCTTCGCCTACAACCGCGACCTGATCGAGGACAAGAAATCGGCCTTCGAGGCGGTCGACACCCTGGCGCTGGTGCTCCCCGCCATGAGCGGCATGGTGCGGACCATGCGCGTCGACACGGAGCGGCTTCGCCGGCAGTCGACCGAGGGCTTCACGCTCGCGACCGAGGTCGCCGACTGGCTCGCCCGCAAGGGCGTGCCGTTCAGCGAGGCGCACGAGGTCACCGGCGCTCTCGTGCGCCTGTGCGAGGAGAAGGGCCTCGACCTCCCGGACGTCTCCGACGCGGACCTCGCCGGGGTCGACCCGCGCCTCGACGGCACGCTTCGACGGCACCTCACGCCGGAAGCCGCGGTCGCGGCCCGCAGCGGCCACGGCGGCACCGCGCCGGCGCGGGTCCGCGAGCAGATGGAGCGGCTGCGGGCGGCGGTCGAGGACCAGCGGCGCTGGGCCGGCGCCTATGAGGGCCCGCGGCGATAGCGGCTGATCCTCCCCCGCTGCGCAGGGGAGGATCATGCGCTAGGGTGCCGGCATGACATCCGCCGCGGCCGCTCCCCGATCCCCCTACGACATCGCCCACCTGCGGCACGTGCCGCGCCGCCATTACGGGCGCTGGATCGCGGCGGCCCTGATCCTCGCGGCCTTCGCCTTCGTCGCGAAGGCCTTCGCCGAGGGGCAGATCGCCTGGACGGTCGTCGGCCAGTTCCTGACCGCGCCGGCGATCCTCCAGGGGCTTGCCGGCGCGGTCTGGATGACGTTCTGGGCCATGGCGCTCGGCATCGTGCTCGGCGTCCTGTTCGCCGTGATGGTGATGTCGCCGAACCCGGTGCTGAAGGGGGTGGCGGCCTTCTACATCTGGTTCTTCCGCGGCACGCCGCTCCTGCTCCAGCTCCTGATCTGGTTCAACCTCGCCCTCGTGTTCCCGCGCCTCGGCATCCCCGGCCTCTTCGAGGCCCGCACGGTCGACGTGATGACGCCGTTCACGGCGGCGCTCCTCGGGCTCGGCGTCGGCCAGGGAGCCTACACGGCGGAGGTCGTGCGCTCCGGCATCCTCTCCGTCGACCTCGGCCAGACCGAGGCCGCGAAGGCGATCGGCATGACAAGGCTCACGACGCTTCGCCGCATCGTCCTGCCCCAGGCGATGCCGGTGATCCTGCCGCCGGTCGGCAACGAGGTGATCAGCATGGTGAAGCTGACCTCGGTCGCGAGCGTCATCGGCTACGCCGAGATCCTGCGCAACGCCCAGACGATCTACTACGCCAACGCCCGCGTCATCGAGCTCCTGATCGTCGCCGCGATCTGGTACCTCGTCGTCGTGACGGTGCTCCAGGTCGGCCAGCATTTCCTCGAGCGGCATTTCTCGAAGGGCCGCGGCGCGCGCCGCCTCAAGGCCGCCGCCGCGGCCGAGCCGCAGGGGGCCTAGACCGGCATGGGTCCGATGGTCGCCGCCGTCGACGTGCACAAGACGTTCGGGCCGGTGCGGGCGCTTGCCGGCGTCTCGATCGAGATCCCGCGCGGCGACGTGCTGTGCGTCATCGGCCCGTCGGGCTCCGGCAAGAGCACCTTCCTGCGCTGCATCAACCAGCTCGAGGTTCCGGACAGAGGCGCGATCTTCGTCGACGGCGAGCTGATCGGGCACCGCCGCGTCGGGGACGCGCTGCACGAGCTCTCGGACCGGGAGCTCGCGCGCCAGCGCCTCGCGAGCGGCATGGTGTTCCAGCGCTTCAACCTGTTCCAGCACCTGACCGCGCTCGGGAACGTCGTCGAGGGGCCGGTGACGGTGCAGAAGCGTCCGAAGCGCGAGGCGACCGAAGCGGCGCTGGCGCTCCTCGAGCGGGTCGGCCTCGCGGACAAGCGCGACGCCTATCCGATCGAGCTGTCCGGCGGCCAGCAGCAGCGGGTCGCGATCGCCCGCGCCCTTGCCATGAACCCGAAGCTCATGCTGTTCGACGAGCCGACCTCGGCGCTCGACCCCGAGCTTGTCGGCGAGGTGCTGGACGTGATGCGCGACCTCGCCTCGAGCGGCATGACCATGATCGTCGTCACGCACGAGCTGGGCTTTGCCCGCGAAGTCGCGAGCCGGGTCGTGTTCATGGACCGCGGCGCGATCGTCGAGGAAGGCCCGCCGCAAGAGCTCCTCTCGCGCCCGCGCCACCCCCGCACCCGAGAGTTCATCGCCGCCGTCCTGCCCTGACCCACGCTCACGGAGAGAAGCATGAAACCGCTGAAGCCCGCCCTCCTCGCCCTCGCCGTGCTCGCGCTCGCGACGCCGGCGCTCGCGCAGGAGGCGCCGGACCGGATCAAGAAGGCCGGCAGGATCGTCATCGCCACGATGCCGAACTACCCGCCGATCACCTACAAGGACCCCGCGACCGCGAAGCTCATGGGCTTCGACATCGAGCTCGGCGAGGCGATCGCGAAGGAGCTCGGGCTTGCCGCCGAATGGCAGGAGATCGCCTTCGCCCAGATGCTGCCCTCGCTCCAGACCGGCCGGGTCGACATGGTCATGGCCGGGATGAGCGATCTGCCGGCGCGGCGCGAGACGGCGGACTTCGTCGACTACATGAAGTCGGGCCCGCAATTCTACACCATCGCGGCGCTCGCCAAGGACATCAAGGCGCCGGAGGATCTGTGCGGCAAGCCCGTGGGCGCCAGCCGTTCGACGAACTGGCCGGCGCAGATGAAGGAGTGGAGCGACCAGAACTGCGTCGCCAAGGGCAAGCCCGCCATCAACGTCGTCGGTACCGAGGGCTCCGTCGACGCCCGCACGCAGCTCAAGACCCAGCGCCTGCAAGGGGCCGTGCAGGGCAACGAGACGCTGCCGTATTTCCAAGCCCAGGAGCCGAACACCTTCGTGGTCCTGGGCGAGGCCTTCAACGAATCCCTCTCGGGGATCCCCTTCGCCAAGACGCCGGAAGGCGCCGCGCTGCGGGACGCCGTCAAGGGCGCGCTCGAGCGCCTGCAGCGGAACGGCGTCTACGACCAGATCCTCGCCAAGTACGGCCTCGGCGCGAACGCGTTGAAGCCGGTCGCGGTCAACCAGGGGAAGGGCTGACCCCCGTCTTTGCGGGCGCGGGCGCCGTTCAGGCGCCCGCCGTCCTCGCCTGGCGCGCCTCCTCGCCCCGCACCCGCTCGCGGTAGAGGAGGTACAGGCCAGACGCGATGACGACGCTCGCGCCGGCGAGGGTCCAGCGGTCGGGCAGGTCGCCGAACACGAGATAGCCGAGGGCCAGCATCCAGACGATCTGGCCGTAGATGAACGGGGCGAGGACGCCCGCCGGGGCGCGGGCGTGGGCGAGGATCAGGAGCCAGTGCCCGAGCGCCCCGAAGACGCCCATGAGCAGCATGAGGGCCCAGACCGCCCAGGAGGACGGCGTCGTCCAGACGAACGGCAGCGCCGGCGCGATCAGCACGACGCCGGCGAGGCCGGAATAGAACATCGTCGTCGCCGAGGAATCGTGCGCCGCGAGCACGCGGGTCGAGATGCCGTAGAGGGCGTAGCAGACCGCCCCGATCACGCACAGGAACGCCGCCGGATGCATGCCACCGAGCCCGGGGCGGGTGATGATCAGGACGCCGAGGAAGCCGACGCCGATCGCGGCGAGCCGGCGCGGGCCGACCCATTCGCCGAGCATCGGGCCGGCGAGCAGCGCGACGAGGAACGGCGTCGCGAACATGATCGACACCGTCTCGGTGAGCTGCAGGTACTGCAGGGCGAAGAAGTTGAGGACGGTCGAGACGAGCACGAGGACGGAGCGCCCGGCCTGCAGCCAGGGCCGCCGCGTCCGCAGGAGGCCAGGCACCGTCCACGGGTTGAGGAGCGCGGACACGACCACCACGCTGCCCATGTAGCGCGCCCACACGGTCATGATCGGGTCGATCGACCGGTTGAGCCACTTGGCGCAGGCGTCGAGGCCGGCGAAGCACAGGACCGCGCCGCACATGAGGGCGATGCCGATCAGGCGCGCGCGGCGGTCCATCTGCGCCTTGAGCTGTGGTCTCGGGCCCGCGTCCATTCCGGCGACTTTTGGGAGATTCGGGGCGGACCTTAAGGGAGCGCCCCCGCCGTGGGGACCCAGCGGCCCGCACGAGACCCCTGCGCCTGGCGCGGGGCTCTTGCGGGAAGCGACGTTACGGCACGCATCCGCTGCAATGCTCTAGCTGCCCGGAAAGTCTAGAACCGCTCCAGGTCCCGCCCCCTCACGCCCGCGAGTCCCTTGGCGTCGGGCGCTCCGTCCGGTGCGTAGTAGCCGGCGGCTTTCTTGGCCTCGAGCTCGACGGCGGCGTCCGGGGGCACGAGCTCGGGCGGGATCGGGACGCGCTCGACGACCTCGATGCCCGAGCCGACGATGGCGTCGTATTTCATGTTCGACATCGACATCAGCCGGTCGATGCGGCGGATGCCGAGCCAGTGCAGCACGTCGGGCATGAGCTGCTGGAAGCGGGCGTCCTGGACACCGGCGACGCATTCCGTGCGCTCGAAGTAGGTCGCGGCCTGGTCGCCGCCCTCCTGGCGCTTCCGCGCGTTGTAGACCAGGAACTTCGTCACCTCGCCGAGGGCCCGGCCCTCCTTCCGGTTGTAGACGACGACCCCGACGCCGCCCTTCTGGGCCTCCTTCACGCACTCCTCGATGCCGTGCGCGAGGTAGGGGCGGCAGGTGCAGATGTCCGAGCCGAACACGTCCGAGCCGTTGCACTCGTCGTGCACCCGGCAGGCGACGCGGCGCTTCGGGTCGGTCAGGCCCGAGACCTCGCCCATGACGTACACCGTCATGCCGCCGATCGGCGGCAGGAAGACCTGCATGTCGGGCCGCGTCACGAGCTCCGGGAACATGCCGCCCGTCTGCTCGAACAGGGTGCGGCGCAGCGCCTGCTCGGACACGTCGAAGCGGGCCGCGATGCCCGGCAGGTGCCACACGGGGTCGATCGCGATCTTGGTCACTGAGATGTCGCCGGTCCCGTGCAGGACGCCGCCGTCGGCGGCGAGGCGGTGCGCCCCCATGGCGGCCAGGATCTCCGGCATGTTGAGCCGGGCCTTGGTGACTGCAATCGTCGGGCGCACGTCCATCCCGCCGGCGATCTCGTCGGAAAAAACCTCGCCGACGAGATGCCCCCAGGGGTCGATCGACACGATCGTCCGGGGGTCCGCCCACTGCGGATGCGGGCCGATGCCGGCGGTCGGGTGGGTGTTGGTGAGGTCCGGACGGGCGAGGGGATTGAGCGCCCGGGCCGAGATGGCGAGCGCCCGGTAGAGCGAATAGGCGCCGCCGTGCGCCCCGATGACGTTGCGGTCGGCCGGGTTCGTCGTGGAGCCGATCACCGGGCCGCGGACCTTGGGGTCGGCGGCGCCCCAGCGGATCGGATGACGCTGGATCCCGCCGCTCGGCTCGGGATGCGAGGTGAGGCGGATGTGGGTCGAGCGGTTCGAGGTGTTCATGGCCGGAACTCTACGCCGGAATCGAAAAGGCTCCCCTAAGCTTTCGCCCGGAGAGCCGCGGCTCCTGATCGGCCTGAAGGTTGCGCCAGGACGGGCCCGGCGTCAATCTCAGCCGGCTTCGCCTCCGCAGCCCTCGACCAGCTTCGCGATGTCCCGCGGGCCGGCGGCGCTTTATTCCGGGACCGTCTCCCCGGAGCCGCCGAACTCCTTGGGAAAATCCTTGAGCTTCGGCAGGCCGTCCCGCATGCGCAGCACCGTCTCGGCGTAGTTGACGTGGACGCCGGGGGCGAAGGCGAGGGTCGGGATCGTCGCGGCGAACACATCGACGAGGCCGAGCGGCGGGTGGTTCGCCATCAGGTGCCCGCCGCACTTGGCGCACCATTGGCGCAGGCTGAGCGGGGTCTTCTGGAACGACGCGACGTGCTCGGCCCCCCGCGTGACCCGCACGGCTTCCGGCTTCCACAAGGAGAAGGCGTTCACGGGCCCGCCGGACCACGACCGGCAGGAGCGGCAATGACAGTAGCCCATGGCCTCCGGTTCCCCGGCGACCTCGATCTCGACCGCGCCGCAAAAGCAGCTTCCGACATGAGCCATGGCTTCCTCCTTCGAGCTTCCTGCCCGGCGGTCCGGCGACAGCCGGCTCTTCGGCCGCCGGGCGACGGCCAGAACAGCACGGCAGCCCGGGACGGCACCGTGATCCAGGTCACACACGGAATGTATCGCGGACGGCAGGGACCGGCGCAAGCCGGGCCTCCGCGGATGCCCCGGCCGTGCTCATGGGCTTTGTCCCTTCCCAGGCTTGCCGCATTTGCGGCATCATGCGCCGGACGGCCGGGGCTCGCGGGGAGCGCTCGCCCGTCCGTCTGCCATCCGGAACCGGACGCCTCGGGCGGCCCAAGTCGGAGAACGGCCATGCGCACCGGACCGGGTCGTTGGGGCATCCCCTTCCTCGCCGCGATTCTCCTCGGCGGAGCGGCGCTCGCGCAGGCTCCCGCGACCACGACGGCCGAGCCCGTCGCCTGCGGCGCCCCGGCCGCGCGGGACGACGGCTGGCCGATCACCGCACCGGCGGAGCAGGGTCTCGACCCCGGCCTCCTGTGCGGGCTCGTCGCCCGCCTGGAAGCGCCGGACCGGCCGAACCTCCACGGCGTCCTCGTCGCCCGGCACGGTCGGCTCGTGTTCGAGCATTATGCCGCCGGCGAGGACGAGCGCTGGGCCAGACCGCTCGGGCGCGTCGAGCACGGCCCGGACATCCTGCATGACCAGCGCTCGGTCTCGAAGAGCGTCACCGCGCTCCTCGTCGGCATCGCGGTCGGGCGCGGCGTCCTCGATGTCGAGGCGCCGGTGACGGGCTTCTTCCCGGAATACGCCGACCTGCGCACGCCCGAGCGCGACCGCATCCTGGTCCGCCATCTCCTCACCATGTCGCCCGGCCTCGCCTGGGAGGAGGAGCAGCGCCCTTACGGCGCTCCGCTGAACAGCGCGGCCGTGATGGCCCGCTCCCCCGAGCCCTACCGCTTCGTCCTGGAGCAGCCGGTCGTCGCCCCGCCTGGGGCGCAGTACAACTATAACAGCGGCGCGACGGCGCTCCTCGGCAAGATCGTGAGCAAGGCCGTCGATGCGCCGCTGGAGGAATTCGCTCGCACGGCCCTGTTCGAGCCTCTCGGGATCGCCGCTTTCGAATGGGGCCGCCTGCGCAACGGTGACGCCGGCGCGGCGTGGGGCTTGCGCCTGCGGCCCCGCGATATGGCGAAGATCGGCCAGCTCGTCCTGAACGAGGGCGCCTGGAACGGCCGGCAGGTCGTCCCCGCCGCCTGGGTGCGCGAGATGACCGCGCCGAGGATCACCGGGCAGGGCACGTTCCTCTACGGCTACCAGTGGTGGCTCGGGCGCTCGTTCGCGAACGGGCGCGAGCTGCGTTGGGCCGCTGCGGTGGGGCTTGGCGGGCAACGCATCTTCGTCGTCCCCGATCTCAAGCTCGTGGCCGTCGTCACCGCCGGCCTCTATGCGAGCCGCACCCAAATGTCGGCGACGCTCGCCGTGCTCAACCAAGCCATCCTGCCCGCCGCGAAGCCGTCCGAGTAGCGGAGAATCCAAGAGAGCCATGGCCCCCATCGTCCTCGTCACCGGCTCCGGCCGCGGCATCGGCGCCGCGACAGCACGGCTTGCCGCGAAGCGCGGCTACGCCGTCTGCGTCAATTACGTCAGCCGCGAGGAGCGCGCCCGCGCGGTCGCGGACGAGATCCGTGCCGGCGGCGGCCGTGCGATGCTGTTTCGAGCCGACACCGCCGACGAGGCGGCGGTCGTCGCCATGTTCGAGGCGATCGACCGCGAGCTCGGGCCGCTCACGGCCCTCGTCAACAACGCCGGCATCACGGGCAAGGCCGGGCGGCTCGACAGCTACGACGCGGCGGCGATCCGGCGCGTCCTCGACGTGAACGTCACCGGCTTGATGCTGTGCACGCGCGAGGCGGTGCGGCGCATATCGACGAAGAGCGGCGGCAGGGGCGGCGCGATCGTCAACCTGTCCTCCGTCGCGGCGGTGCTCGGCGGCGCGAACCAGTGGACGGCGTATGCTGCCGCGAAGGGCGCCGTGAACGCGCTCACCGTCGGCCTTGCCCGCGAGTGGGCCGCGGACGGCATCCGCGTCAACGCCATCATGCCGGGGCTGATCGAGACCGAGATCCACGCCGAGGCGGGCCTCGGCGACCGCCTCAAGCAGCTCGCCCCGACGGTTCCGATGGGGCGCACCGGCACGGCCGAGGAATGCGCCGAGGCGATCCTGTGGCTCCTCTCCGACGCCGCGGCCTACGTGACAGGCGCGATCGTGCCGGTGAGCGGCGGGCGCTGAGAGGTGGCGCCGGCGACGATCCTCCTGATGCGCCACGCCGAGAAGCCGGGCAGTCGATTGGATCCGCACCTCTCCGAGGAGGGCCGGCGCCGGGCCGAGCGGCTTGCGACGTACGTCCCGGAAAGCTTCGGGACGCCGGATCTCCTCGTCGCCGCCGCGGACAAGCCCTTGAGCTTTCGTCCGCGGGAGACCCTCGAGCCCCTGGCGGCGGCAACGGGCGTCGAGCTGCGCCACGACGTGTCGGAGAAGCGCAGCGCGGCCTTCGCCCGGGAACTGCTCGCCCGTGACGGCGCCCGGGTCGTCGTGGCTTGGCGCCACAAGGCCCTGCCCGGGCTCGCCCGCGCGCTCGGGGCGAAGGCGGGCGAGTGTCCCGACCCCTGGCCCGACGGCCTCTACAACCTGATCCTGCGCTTCGACTACGCCGAGGGCGCGCAGCCGCGAGTGACGGCGGTGACGATGCCGCTCTGAGCATGGGCTCGGCGGGTCACTCCCAGCTCGTCCCCGCCCCGAGCCGCGGCAGCCCGAGATGGTTCGCGACCGTCGCGCCGATGTCGGCGAGCGTTTCGCGGCGGCCGATGGGGCCGCGGCCGGCGCCCGGACCGAAGGCGAGGATCGGGGTGTGCTCGCGGGTGTGGTCGGTGCCGCGCCACGTCGGATCGTTGCCGTGATCGGCGGTGACGATGGCGAGGTCGCCGTCGCGGAGCGCCGCCCAGACCTCGGGCACGCGGCGGTCGAAGGCTTCGAGCGCCGCCGCGTAGCCGGGGACGTCGCGGCGGTGGCCGAACTCGGTGTCGAAGTCGACGAGGTTGAGGAAGACGAAGCCGCCGTCGGGCAGGCGCCGCATGGCGTCGAGCGCCGCCGTCAGGCAGGCGTCGTTGCCGGCGGGCTTCACCTCCTCGCCGGTGCCGCGGTGGGCGAAGATGTCGCCGATCTTGCCGACCGTCACGACGGCGCGCCCCGCCTTCGTCGCGATGTCGAGGATGGTGTG
>DASVPW010000185.1:0-13334 GCA_036389455.1 Beijerinckiaceae bacterium | reverse complement strand
CGATGCGGCGCGAGCTTTTCATCGCCCTGGCGCTCGCCCTTGCCGTCGTGGCGGCGGGGCTCGTCGTGTACCAGTGGTCGGCGGCGCCGACGACCTTGAAGGTCGCGGTCGGGCCGATGGGCAGCGAGAACACGCGGCTCGTGGTGGCGCTGCAGCAGTACGCCGGCCGCGAGCGCTCGACCGTGCGCCTGCGCCTCGTGCTCACCGAGGGCGTCGACGCCTCCGCGAAGGCGGTCGAGGAGGACAACGCCGACCTCGCGATCGTGCGCACCGACGTCGCCATGCCGGTCAAGGCCCAGACCGTCGCGATCATGCACCGCGACGCCGCCCTCCTGGTGACGACGCCCGACAGCGGCATCTCGAAGGTGTCGGGCCTCATGGGCCGCGCCGTCGGCGTCGTGCGCGACATCCCGGCGAACCGCACCCTGCTCGAAACGATCCTCGCCCACTACGAGATCCCGAAGGACTCGGTCCCGACCGTGGTGCTCGGCGCGAACGAGGTCGAGGAGGCGCTGCGCACGAAGCGCGTCGACGCCGTGCTCGCGGTCGGCACCGTCACCGGCCGCACCATGACCGAGACGGTCGCGGCGGCGATGCAGGCCTCGAACGGCGCCCCGGTGTTCATTCCCGTCGAGGAGGCGGACGCCATCGCCCAGCGCTCGCCGAAGTTCGAGAGCCTCGAGGTCGTGCGCGGCTCCTTCGGCGGCACGCCGCCGCGGCCGGCGAACACCATCGAGACCCTCGGCGTCAGCCACCGCCTCGTCGCCAAGACGAGTCTCGACGACAACGTCGTCTCGGAGCTGACCAAGGTCCTGTTCACGGGGCGCCCGACGCTCGCCCAGGAGGTGCCGCTCGCCAACAAGATCGAGGCTCCGGACACCACCAAGGGCCAGGCCCTGCCGGTCCACTCCGGGGCCTCGGCCTACTACGACGGCGAGGTCCAGACCTTCTTCGAGCGCTACGGCGACTGGTTCTACCTCGTGATCATGGTCCTCTCGATCGCCGGCTCGGGCATCGCCGCCATGGCGTCGTCCGCCGCGAACCGGGCCCGGGCCCGCAACATGGAGCTTTTGCGCGAGCTCCTCGCTATCGTGCGCCGCGCCCACGAGGGCGCCTCGATAGCCGAGCTCGACGCCCTCGACCGGCAGGCCGACGACATTTTGGGCGCGGCCCTCGCCAAGGCCGGCTCCGGCGGCATCGACAACGCCGGCGTCGCCGCCTTCACGCTCGGCCTCGACCAGGCCCGCCGCGCCATCGGCGAGCGCCGGCGCATCCTCCTGGCGCAGGGCGGGACGGAGGCGCTCGAGCTGGCGCACGCCGCGGAGTAGCAGGCGGCGACCCGCGGCCCTAGGCTGCCCGGATGCCGCCGGACGACGTCCACAGCCTCCTCGTCCACTCGATCTTCGACGTCCTCGCCTGGGCGGCCGCGGCGCTCGCCAGCTTGTGGCTCGTGCGCAGCGGGAGGGCCCGGTTCCCGGTCGAGCCGGCGCGGCGCTGGTCCTACTTCGCGGCGCTCGTCGGCGGCGCGGCAGCCGGCGCCTACGCCTTCGGGACGCTCAACCTCGCCTTCAGCGGCGTGCCCGGGGTCGCGCGCTCGATCGAGGGCGGGCTCGCCGGCGGGATTGCGGCGGTGGAGGCCTACAAGCGCCTCGCCGGCATCAGGGCGCGCACCGGCGCCCGCTTCGCCCTGCCGCTCGCGGTCGGAATCATGGTCGGCCGCGTCGGCTGCTTCCTGTCGGGGCTGCCCGACTTCACCTACGGCACGCCGACCGCGCTGCCCTGGGGCCACGACTTCGGCGACGGCGTTTGGCGCCACCCGGTGCAGCTTTACGAGAGCCTGGCGATGGCGGGCTTTGCCGCCGCCTATCTCCTTGCCATCGCCCGCGGATCGCGGTCTATTGCGGCGAACGGGTTCTATCTCTTCGTCGGTTTCTACGGGGTCCAGCGCTTCGCCTGGGAGTTCATGAAGCCCTACGGCGCGGTCGCCGGGCCCTTCACGCTGTTCCACCTCCTGTCCGCCGCGCTGGCGCTCTACGCGGCCGCCATGCTGGCGAGCGCCGAGCCGGAGACGCCGATTGAACGCCCCCGTCGCGACGCCCTCTCTCCGTAAGGCGCGCCCTTATGTCTTCTACGGCCAGACCACCTCGCTGTGCGAGACCTGCCGCGGCCTCGTCCCGGCCAAGATCTGCATCGACGGCGACGAGGTCTTCTACGAGAAGCGCTGCGGCGCGCACGGGGTGCAGAAGACCCTGATCTCGACCGACGCCCGGTTCTACAAGTGGCAGCGCGAGTTCCTCAAGCCCGGCGACCGGCCGCTCGCCCTCCAGAGCCGCACCGACTACGGCTGCCCCTACGACTGCGGCCTCTGCCCCGACCACGAACAGCATTCCTGCCTCGCCATCGTCGAGGTGAACGAGGCCTGCAACCTCGACTGCCCGGTCTGCTTCGCCGATTCCTCGCCGCGCCGCACGAGCCACCTCCCCCTCGCCACGATCGAGCGCATGCTCGACACGCTGGTCGGGAGCGAGGGCGAGCCGGACCTCGTGCAGCTCTCAGGCGGCGAGCCGACGATCCACCCCGACATCCTTGCCATCGTCGACGCGGCGCAGTCGCGGCCGATCCGGCACCTCATGATCAACACCAACGGGGTGCGGATCGCGACCGATCCGGACTTCGTCGCAGCCCTCGCCGAGCGCAAGCGCGGCCTCGAGATCTACCTGCAGTTCGACTCGCTCGAGCGGGATGCCCTGATGGCGATCCGCGGCGCGGATCTCAGGCGCGTCCGCCGGCAGGCCCTCGAGGCCTTGGAGCGCCACGGCATCTCGACCACGCTCGTCGCCGCGGTGAAGCGCGGCGTGAACGACCGCGAGGTCGCGGCGATCATCGACCACGCGCTCGGCTGGTCCTGCGTGCGCGGCGTGACCTTCCAGCCGGTGCAGGACGCCGGCCGCAACCTCGGCTTCGACGCCCGGCGCGACCGCATCGTGCTGTCCGAGATCCGCCGCCGCATCGTCGAGCACGGGCTGTTCGGCGAAGCCGACATGATCCCGCTGCCCTGCAACCCGGATGCGATCACGATCGGCTACGGCCTGCGCAACGGGCGGCAGGTCGCGCCCGTGACGTCGATGATCCCGCACGACGTCCTCCTCGAGGCGGTGCCGAACGCCATCACCTTCGAGAAGTACCCGGAGCTGAAGCGTCGCATCTTCGAGCTGTTCTCCCTATCGATCGGCGAGAGCGCCATGCCCGAGAAGATGAACGCGCTCCTGTGCTGCCTGCCGGACGTGCCGGCGCCGCAGAGTCTCGGCTACGCCTCGACCTTCCGGGTCGCGGTGGTGCAGTTCATGGACGCCTACAATTTCTGCGTCGGCGCGGTGAAGCGCTCCTGCATCCACTTCGTCACCCCAGCCGGGCAGATCATCCCGTTCGAGACTTACAACCTGTTCTACCGCGGCGGCGAGATCGAGGGCATCAGGCGCCGGCTGCGCCGGGAGGCGGAGGCCCGCGCCTGATGCGCGCCCTCACCATCGTGTTCGGCCTCGTCCTGCTCCTGCCGGGCCTGTGCGGGATCTGGGGCGGGCTCGTGGCGCTCGCGACGATCTACGAGGCGCTCACGCGAGACAGCGGGCAGGCCGGTTTCGCTTGGCTGTTCGCGATCCCCTCGGCAGTCGGACTGGGGCTCGGATGGTTCGGCGTCTGGCTGCTCCGCTCGGCATTCCACAAGCGGGACCGGCCGCCGGAGGTGCCGCCATGAACCCAGGCCCGCGGGGCTGCTGGTCTTGGCTCCTGATCATCCTCGGCATCCTGCTGCTGCTGCCGGGGGGATGCTTCCTGTGGCTCAGTGGTGGCGCCCGCGAGGGGATCATCATAGGCGTGGTCGTCCTCATCGTGGCCGGGGCGCTGATCGGCAGCGGAGTCAAGCGCTGAGGCATCCGCCCGCGGGCAGCCCTGTTGCCGCCCCTCCCGGCACCCTATATTGCACCGCAACAGAGTTTCCCCGCCCGGCTGACGGAACGGCGCGCGCGACCTCGCGGTTGAGGTCGCGCGGCTGGGCGGCATGCCTTCGGACATCCAATGAAGCTTCGCAACATCGCCATCATCGCCCACGTCGACCACGGCAAGACGACCCTCGTCGACAAGCTCCTGTCGCAGTCGGGCTCGTTCCGCGAGAACCAGCGCGTCGAGGAGCGGGTGATGGACAGTAACGACCTCGAGAAGGAGCGCGGCATCACCATCCTGGCCAAGGCCACGTCAGTGGTCTGGAAGGACACCCGCATCAACATCGTCGACACCCCCGGCCACGCCGACTTCGGCGGCGAGGTCGAGCGCATCCTGTCCATGGTCGACGGCGTGATCGTCCTCGTCGACGCCGCCGAGGGGCCGATGCCGCAGACGAAGTTCGTGGTCTCGAAGGCGCTCAAGATCGGGCTCCGCCCCATCGTCGCCGTCAACAAGGTCGATCGCCCGGACGCGCGCCCCCAGGAAGTCATCAACGAGGTCTTCGACCTCTTCGCGGCGCTTGACGCGACCGACGAGCAGCTCGACTTCCCGATCCTCTACGGCTCCGGCCGCAACGGCTGGATGGCGGAATCGCCGGAAGGCCCGAAGGACAAGGGGCTCGCTCCCCTCTTCGATCTCGTGCTCAGCCACGTGCCGCAGGCGAAGACGGAGGAGGGGCCGTTCCGCATGCTCGGCACGCTGCTTGAGGCGAACCCCTTCCTCGGCCGCATCATCACCGGGCGCATCTCCTCCGGCATGGTCCGCCCGAACCAGACCATCAAGGTCATCGACCGCAAGGGCAACCTCGTCGAGCACGGGCGCGTCTCGAAGATCCTCGCCTTCCGCGGCTTGGAGCGCCAGCCGATCGAGGTCGGCGAGGCCGGCGACATCGTCTCGATCGCGGGCCTGGAGAAGGGCACCGTCGCCGACACCTTCTGCGCCCCCGAGGTCGACACCCCGATCCAGGCCCAGCCGATCGACCCGCCGACGGTCACGATGTCCTTCATCGTCAATGACTCACCGCTCGCCGGCACCGAAGGCGACAAGGTCACGAGCCGCATGATCCGCGACCGTCTCTTCCGCGAAGGCGAGGGCAACGTCACCCTGAAGATCGAGGAATCGGCCGACAAGGACAGCTTCCACGTCTCGGGCCGGGGCGAGCTGCAGCTCGCGATCCTGATCGAGACCATGCGCCGGGAGGGCTTCGAGCTCGCGGTCTCGCGGCCGCGCGTCGTCATGAAGACGGACGAGGCCACGGGCGAGCTTCTGGAGCCCATCGAGGAGGTCGTGATCGACGTCGACGAGGAGCACGCCGGTGTCGTCGTCCAGAAGATGTCGGAACGCAAGGCCGACATGCTGGAGATGCGCCCCTCCGGCGGCGACCGCCTGCGCCTCGTCTTCCATGCGCCGACGCGGGGCCTCATCGGCTACCAGGGCGAGCTCATGACCGACACCCGCGGCACCGCGATCATGAACCGGCTCTTCCACGCCTACGCCCCCTACAAGGGCGAGATCGCGGGCCGGCGAAACGGCGTCCTGATCTCGAACGACTCGGGCGAGGCCGTCGCCTACGCCCTGTGGAACCTCGAGGACCGCGGGCCGATGATGATCGAGCCCGGCTGGAAGGTCTATCAGGGCATGATCGTCGGCGAGCACACCCGCGAGAACGACCTCGAGGTCAACGTCCTCAAGGGCAAGAAGCTGACGAACATCCGCACCACCTCGAAGGACGAGGCCGTGCGCCTCACGCCACCGATCCGCATGACTCTCGAGCGCTCGCTCGCCTGGGTCCAGGACGACGAGCTCGTCGAGGTGACGCCGAAGTCGATCCGCCTGAGGAAGGCCATCCTCGACCCGAACGAGCGCAAGAAGGCCGAGCGGTCGCGGGAGGCGATGAGCGCGTGAGGTCAACGGTCCTTGATCTTTCTGCACGCCCTCGGTCCGACCTTCGCGCAGGGGCAGCTCAGCACGACACGTAGAGCCCGTAAATCCCTCAACCTTTCAATTGCCGCTCGTACATTTGCGTTCAATATTGAAATTCAACTTGACATTGTGCCCTGCCAAAAACAATCTTAACTTGAATTAGATCGGGGAGCACACGCGATGATGATCAAGCCCTACGGCGTCGCGATGACCGACGCGATCGCCTCCGGCGACGTATCCAAGCTCAAGGCGGCGGCCGCTGCTGCCGAGCAGTATCTCGCGGAGCACGGCAACGTGCCGAAGCTGCTCGAATTGCTGAAGGTCGAGATTGCCAAGCGCGAAGCGCGCCAGAGCAAGAAGTAGGACGCCCAGTCCCGGCGCAAGAGCCGGTTCACAGTGGAAGGAATGAACCAATGAAGCCGAGACCTTTGTACATGTCGGCGATCACCGACGCGATCGTGAAGGGCGACGTCGCCGAGATGAAGAAATTGCAGAAAGTCGCCGAGGACCACGTCCGGGAGCACGGCGACGTCGCCACGCTGCTGGAGCATCTGAAGGTCGAGATCGCGAAGGCGGGGAAAGGCGGGAAGTGACCAGCCCCAGTCGAGGCTAGACCCATTTCATCGGAGGACGATTTCGATGGCCATCCTATTGTACGGGCCCGCAATAACCGAGGCGATCGCCAAAGGCGACGTAGCGGAGATGCGCCGGCTGAAGGACCTCGCCGAGAAGCACGTCAAGGAGCACGGCAACGTCGCGGCGGTGCTCGAGCATCTCAAGGTCGAGATCGCAAAGGCGAAAGCCGCCGGGAAGCGCTGACGGGGAGCTCCCGGCGTCCGGACGAGCCTCGGCGAAGCATCCTGACGGCGGAGTTCACCCACATGGACGAGCATCTGCCGCCGTTTCCGGAGGAGACGGCCCCCGACCCGGCTCGCCAGATCCGGGTTTCGGACTACGAGACGCTGGTGCCCGTCCATGTCGTGTGGGAGCTCACCCTCGCCTGCAACCTCAAATGCATGCATTGCGGGTCCCGCGCGGGCCGCCCGCGATCGGACGAGCTGACGACCGACGAGGCGCTCGACCTCGTGGACCGGCTCGCCGGCCTCGGGACGCGGGAGATCTCGCTCATCGGCGGCGAGGCGTATCTCCGCAAGGACTGGATCGAGATCGTCCGCCGCTGCCGCAGCCACGGCATGCGGACGGCCATCCAGACCGGCGCCCGCAACCTCACCGACCGCCGCATCGACGAGGCGGTCGCGGCCGGCCTCCAGGCGATCGGCGTCTCGATCGACGGCCTGCCGGAGCTGCACGACCGCGTCCGCGGCGTCCGGGGCTCGTACGACCAGGCGATCAGCGCCCTCGTCCGTGCCAAGGCGCGGGGGCTCGCGACCTCGGTCAACACTCAGATCGGGCCCGAGACGCTCGCGCAGCTGCCCGAGCTCATGGACCGGATCATCGAGGCCGGGGCGACCCACTGGCAGATCCAGCTCACCGTCGCCATGGGCAACGCCGTGGACAATCCCGAGCTGCTGCTCCAGCCCTACCGGCTGATCGACCTCATGCCGCTCCTCGCCCGCCTTTACCGGGAAGGGCAGGACCGCGGCCTCCTGATGATCGTCGGCAACAACATCGGCTATTTCGGCCCCTACGAGCATCTTTGGCGCGGCTTCGGCGACGACACCGAGCATTGGAACGGCTGCTCGGCCGGCCAGACCGGGATCGGGATCGAGGCGGACGGCACCATCAAGGGCTGCCCCTCGCTCGCGACCTCGCTCTACGCCGCCGGCAACGTGCGCGACCTGACCGTCGAGGAGATCTGGCGCCACAGCGAGCGCATGAGCTTCGGCCGGCTGCGCTCCGTCGACGAGCTCTGGGGCTATTGCCGCACCTGCTATTACGCCGACGTCTGCCGCGCCGGCTGCACCTGGACGTCGGAATCGCTCCTCGGCAAGCGCGGCAACAACCCATATTGCCATCATCGGGTGCTCGACCTCGCCGCGCACGGGCGGCGCGAGCGGGTCGTCAAGGTCAAGGACGCGCCGCCGGACAGCTTCGCCATCGGCGAGTTCGCGCTGATCGAGGAAGCCATTCCCGGCGCCGAGATGAGGGAGCTGCCGGCGCGGGACCCCGGTGCCGTCCACGTCCACCCGCGGCGCCTGTCCCCGGCCGGCGGGGCGGCGCCGCCGAAGATGGACCTCTGCCGCGATTGCGACGAGTACATCTGGCCCCACGAGGCGACCTGCCCGCACTGCGGCGGCGACGTCGAAGCCGGAAGGACGCGCCACGAGGCCGACACCGCCCGGCGCCGCCGCCTCATCGACGAGGCGAGGCGCGTCCTGGCGCGGCTGACGCCGGGAGCGTGAACCGGCCGTTCCGTGAATCCCGCCGGTCCGGCGCGGCGGCGCGCGGATGAAAGCTTAAGCCTCGGAGCTGATCGCGGCCGCGGGATCGTCGCTGCGCAGCACGTGCTCGGCGCCGCCGCGAAGGGTCTGGACGGCGGCGCGGGGGAGGCGGTCGAGGTCGCATAGGCGCAGGCGAAAAGCCCGAACATCGCGTAGAGGGCGAGCTTGCGGCGCATCGGCGGTCCTCCCTTCCGGACAGCCCGGCGGGCGTGTCCTGAATGGGCCGACTTATCGCGCGTCCGTGGCTGGGGCGGCGTGCGCGCCGGCACGGAAAGGCCGCGCGCCGACCGCCCAAAGATCGTGGTTTGTCAAACGCTTGGTGTGCCGCCGCACGTTGCCGCCTCGCAACCCGGCACGACCGCAAAGCTCTCCCTTCCTCAGCTTCATCCACATCGCCAGCACAATGCTATGGATGCGCTGAATGTCGATTCAGCCTAGAGCGCTTCCACGGCCCCGGAGCCTGCCATGCCGAAGACGCCGCACCCTCACGTGCCCCATGCCCATCCGCCGCACGGGACCTGCGCCGTCACCGGGCGCACCCTTCCCGAGCGCGAACTCGTGCCGGCCGCCCTCGTGCGCCCGCCGCTCATCGACCGCATCCGCGCCGACCACCCCGGCATTCCGCCCGACGGCTCCGTCAGCCGCGCCGTCTTGGCCGAGTACCGCGGACGGCTCGTCGAGGAACTGCTGCACGAGGAGCGCGGCGAGATCACCGACCTCGAGCGCGAGGTGGTCGAGAGCCTGCGCCGGCACGAGACCATCGGGCGCGACGTCGAGAGCGAGTTCGACGAGAAGCGCAGCTTCGGCGAGCGGGTCTCCGACCGGATTGCCGAGTTCGGCGGCAGCTGGACCTTCATCCTGTCCTTCTTCGGCTTCCTGGTCCTGTGGATGGCGGTCAACGTCGCGCTCGCGAGCGGCGCCTTCGACCCTTACCCCTTCATCCTCCTCAACCTCGTGCTGTCGTGCCTCGCCGCCATCCAGGCGCCGATCATCATGATGAGCCAGAAGCGCCAGGAGGCCCGCGACCGGCTGCGCGGCGAGAACGACTACCAGGTGAACCTCAAGGCCGAGCTCGAGATCCGCCACCTGCACGAGAAGATCGACCACCTCCTGACCCACCAATGGGAACGCCTCGCCGAGATCCAGCAGATCCAGGTCGAGCTCTTGCAGGAGCTGACCGCGAAGCGGCGGTGACGGGCGCTCCCCGCCTTATTGCCTAGGCCCACCGCTTCCCATGCTTGAAGCGCCGCCATTCTTGAGGCTAAAGAGGCGCGCGTTCGCGGCTCGGCCGCCTCCTCCCCAGGACAAGACCCTCTCATGGCCCGCAGCAAGATTGCGCTCATCGGTGCCGGACAGATCGGCGGCACGCTCGCCCACCTCGTCGGGCTGAAGGAACTCGGCGACGTGGTGCTGTTCGACATCATGGAAGGCATCCCGCAGGGCAAGGGCCTCGACATCGCCGAGGCCGGCCCCGTCGAGGGCTACGACGCGAAGTACGTCGGCGCGAACGACTACGCGGCGATTCAAGGCGCCGACGTGATCATCGTGACGGCCGGCGTGCCGAGGAAGCCCGGCATGAGCCGGGACGACCTCATCGGCATCAACCTCAAGGTGATGGAGGCGGTCGGCAACGGCATCAAGCAATATGCCCCCGACGCCTTCGTGATCTGCATCACGAATCCCCTCGACGCCATGGTCTGGGCGCTCCGGAAGTTCGCGGGCCTCGACCCGAAGAAGATCGTCGGCATGGCGGGGGTGCTCGATTCGGCGCGGTTCCGGCACTTCCTGGCCGAGGCCTTCGGGGTCTCGGTCGAGGACGTGACCGCCTTCGTCCTCGGCGGGCACGGCGACGACATGGTGCCCCTCGTGCGCTACTCGACGGTGGCCGGCATCCCGCTGCCCGACCTCGTACGGATGAGGTGGACCACGCAGGAGAAGCTCGACGCCATGGTCGAGCGCACCCGCAAGGGCGGCGGCGAGATCGTCAACCTGCTCAAGACCGGCTCGGCCTTCTACGCGCCGGCGGCGTCCGCCATCGCCATGGCCGAGAGCTACCTCAAGGACAAGAAGCGGGTCTTGCCCTGCGCCGCCTACCTCACCGGCCAGTACGGGGTCGACGGGCTCTTCATCGGCGTGCCGATCGTGATCGGGGCCGCCGGCGTCGAGCGCATCGTCGAGGTCGACTTCTCGGCCGAGGAGAAGGCGATGTTCGAGAAGTCGGTCGCCTCCGTGCGCGGCCTCGTCGAGGCCTGCAAGGGGATCAATGCCTCACTCGCGTGAGGCGCGAATAGCGAGTAGCGAATGGTAGTGGGGGCCTGGACCCTTACTCCCCATTCGCCATTCGCCATTCGCCATTCGCCAGGAAGTGAACGATGAACATCCACGAATACCAGGCCAAGGCGGTCCTCAAGGAATTCGGCGTGCCGGTCCCGCGCGGGCGGGCGATCGCTCACGCCGACGAGGCCGAGGGCGCCGCAAAGGCGCTCGGCGGGCCGGTCTGGGTCGTGAAGTCCCAGATCCACGCCGGTGGGCGCGGCAAGGGCAAGTTCAAGGAGGCGGATGCCGGCGACAAGGGCGGCGTGCGCCTCGCCCGCTCGGTCGACGAGGTCAAGACCTATGTCCGGCAGATGCTCGGCAAGACCCTCGTCACGGTCCAGACCGGGCCGGCCGGCAAAGAGGTCAACCGCCTCTACATCGAGGAGGGCTCGGACATCGCCTCCGAGTTCTACCTCTCGGCCCTCGTGGACCGGGTCACGAGCCGGGTCGCCTTCGTGGTCTCGACCGAGGGCGGCATGGACATCGAGAAGGTCGCCCACGACACGCCGGAGAAGATCTTAACCTTCTCGGTCGACCCCGCGACCGGGATCATGCCGCACCACGGCCGCACGGTCGCCAAGGCCCTCGGTCTCAAGGGCGATCTCGCCAAGCAGGCGGCGGACCTCATCGGCAAGCTCTACCGGGCCTTCACCGAGAAGGACATGAGCATGCTCGAGGTCAACCCGCTCGTCGTGACGAAGGATGAGCGGCTCGTCTGCCTCGACGCCAAGATCGCCTTCGACTCGAACGCCCTCTACCGCCACCCGGACGTCATGGCGCTGCGCGACGAGACCGAGGAGGACGAGAAGGAGATCGAGGCTTCCAGGCACGACCTCAACTACATCGCCCTCGACGGCTCGATCGGCTGCATGGTCAACGGCGCGGGCCTCGCCATGGCGACCATGGACATCATCAAGCTCTACGGCATGGAGCCGGCGAACTTCTTGGACGTCGGCGGCGGAGCCAGCAAGGAAAAGGTCACGGCGGCGTTCAAGATCATCACGGCCGACCCGAAGGTGCGCGGCATCCTGGTCAACATCTTCGGCGGCATCATGAAGTGCGACGTGATCGCGGCCGGTGTCGTCGACGCCGTGAAAGAGGTCGGCCTCGAGGTGCCCCTCGTGGTCCGCCTCGAAGGCACCAACGTCGAGCAGGGCAAACGCATCATCAACGAGTCCGGCCTCAACGTCGTCTCGGCCAACGACCTCGACGACGCCGCGCAGAAGATCGTCGCGGCGGTGAAGGGGGTTGCGTGATGCGCAGTGCCGGCCTCGCTCTCGTGCTTTGCCTCCTTGGCGGAGCCGGACAGGCCGGCGAGCGTGCGGCGTCGCTCGTCAACTCCTTCGCCGTCATGTGTGCGCTGGAGCCGCTGGATTTCGCGCGCAGTGACGAAAAGGCCGCCGCGATGAAGCTGCCGGTCCGCAAGGACCTGCGCACGCCGCCCGATGCTTCCGGGCACTTCATCCATTCGAAATCGTGGCTCCTGCCCTTGAAGAGCGGGCCCCACGAGTTCGTGGTGGCCGAAGCGCGCGGGCCCAAGGGCGATGTCAAGAGCTGCGGCATCGGTGCCCCGGACGTAGACGGGAATGACTTCAAGGCCGAGCTGACGAAGGCGCTGAAGCTCGGACGGCCAGCCGACGAGGGCACGCTGCCGGGCGGCGAGCGCCGCACGGCTTGGCGCTACGGCCCCGAGCGGCTGGACCTCATGCTCGTCGACGGCTCCCCCAAAAGCCAGCCCGGCATCTACCTGACGCTCACCAAGAATCCGCCAGCGAGATAGCACCCTCATGTCCATCCTCATCGACCGCAATACGAAGGTCATCTGCCAGGGGTTCACCGGCAAGAACGGCACCTTCCACTCCGAGCAGGCGATCGCCTACGGCACCCGCATGGTCGGCGGCGTCGCGCCCGGCAAGGGCGGGTCGTACCACCTCAACCTGCCGGTGTTCGACACCGTCCAGGAGGCGAAGGAGGCGACCGGGGCCGGCGCCTCGGTCATCTACGTGCCGCCGGCCGGCGCGGCCGACGCCATCTGCGAGGCGATCGACGCCGAGATCCCGCTGATCGTCTGCATCACCGAGGGCATCCCGGTCGCCGACATGGTGCGGGTGAAGCGCTCGCTGTCGGGCTCGAAGTCCCGCCTCATCGGGCCGAACTGCCCGGGCGTCATGACGGCCGGCGAGTGCAAGATCGGCATCATGCCGGGCAACATCTTCAAGCCGGGGAACGTCGGCATCGTCTCGCGCTCCGGCACGCTCACCTACGAGGCGGTGTTCCAGACCACGAACGAGGGCCTCGGCCAGACGACCGCCGTCGGCATCGGCGGCGACCCCGTCAAAGGCACGGAGTTCATCGACGTCTTGGAGATGTTCCTTGCCGACGACGAGACGCAATCCATCGTGATGATCGGCGAGATCGGCGGCTCGGCCGAGGAGGACGCGGCGCAGTTCATCGCCGACGAGGCGCGGCGGGGCCGCAGGAAGCCGATGGTCGGCTTCATCGCCGGCCGCACGGCGCCCCCGGGGCGCCGCATGGGCCACGCCGGCGCCATCATCTCGGGCGGCAAGGGCGGCGCCGAGGACAAGACCGCCGCCATGGAGGCCGCCGGCATCAGAGTGTCGCCGTCGCCGGCGCGTCTCGGAAAAACCCTCGTCGAAGTGCTCAAGGGACACTAGATAGACGCCACGGCTCATC
>DASVPW010000184.1:0-56826 GCA_036389455.1 Beijerinckiaceae bacterium | reverse complement strand
GATGCGCGTCTTCGACGCGCCCGCGGGCTGGACGCTGAGGGAGTCGATCAGCGCGAGGCATTCGTCGCGCCGCGGCACGAGCGCGGAGATCGCGGCGCGGGCGCCCTCCGGCGCGCCCGTTGAAAGCCGCTCCATGGCCTTGAACGCGCGCCCGGCCCAGGCGTGGGCGTCATCGGCGACGGCGCGCACGTCGTCGGCCGTCAGCGGCTCGACTGCGAAGGCCGGATCGTCCGTCGGCGTCGCGAAGGCCCGGTGCAGCTCGGCGGTGCGGCGCCCCAGGACCTCGGCATAGGGGAGGTAGGTCCCAAACGCCTCCTCGACGGGGGGCGCCTCGCCCTCGGGCAGGAGCATGAGGCTGTCGAGCTCGCGCTTCAGCGAATCGAGGGTGAACCCCCAGGCGTCGCCCTGATTGCGGACGAACTGCTGCAGGACCGCGAGCGCCGTCGGCGTGCCGTCCTTCGCGACGTGCTCGGCGAACCCCAAGAGCGCCGGCGTGTTCTCGAACCCCGCCGCGGTGAGGAAGCGCGCCACCTCGAGCTCCGGGTGGATGCCGGGCTGGAGGCGCCGCAACAACTTCAGGATCATCCGCGAGCCGAAGGCGATCGAGGTGTTGCTCTGCTCGGCCCCGAGGCGGCGCACGTCGGCCGGGTCGAGCTCGATCGCGGGGTCGAGCCGATCGGTCGCGCTGAAGCGAATGGCGCCCTCGCCGGACGGTACCTCGGCGCCCCTCTTCATGGCGTCGACGACGGCGATGCCGAAGTCTGGCGAGGACGCCGCCCCGAACATCAGGCCCGTGTGCCGCCCGCGGCGCACCCGCGCGACTGCGTAGGGCGTCAGCGCCTCGTCCTCACGGGCCTCCTCGACGGCAAGCGGCACGAAGTACTCCTGGGTCTCGCCGCCACGGAAATCGACCGCGACGCGGGGCAGGAGGAACGAGTCCCGGCCGGCGCGGTTCTTGAGCGTCGCCACGTCGAGGACGCGGATCGCCGTGATCGCCTTCTCCTTGTCGCCGAACCAGCGCCTTGTCGCGATGAACTGCGGCGCGATGGTCTTCTCGAAGGCCGTGCGCTCGCGCCCCGTGAGGAGCGAATCGAGCGACCCGGTGAGGACGAGGGTGAACAGCTCCGGGGCCGCTTGCTGGACCGTCCGGGCCTGCTGGCCCTCGGGCTTCGTGAGCTGGAACCAATAGAAGCCATAGGCCGGAAGCGTCAGCAGATAGGTCAGCTCGCCGATGGCTGGGAAGTCGGTGCCGCCCGTCATCTCGAGCGGGATGCTGCCCTTGAAGTCGGCAAGGTCGAGCTCGACCGCCTGCGGGGCCCGCGAGACGTTGGCGACGCAGAGAATCGCCTCGCCCTCGTGCTCGCGCAGGTAGGCCAGCACCTTGCGGTTCTTGGGATAGAGGAAGCGCAAGCTGCCGCGCCCGAGCGCCCGGTGGGAGCGGCGGATCTGGATCATCCGGCGCATCCAGTTGAGGAGGCTCGCCGGGGTCTTCTGCTGCGCCTCGACGTTGACGGCGTCGAAGCCGTAGATCGGGTCCTGGATCGCGGGCAGGAACAGCTTCGCGGGGTCCGCCCGCGAGAAGCCGCCGTTGCGGTCGGGCGACCACTGCATCGGGGTCCTGACCCCGTCGCGGTCGCCGAGATAGATGTTGTCGCCCATGCCGATCTCGTCGCCGTAGTAGAGCACCGGCGTGCCGGGCATCGAGAGGAGGAGCGAGTTCAACAGCTCGATCTTGCGCCGGTCGTTCTCGAGGAGGGGCGCGAGCCGGCGGCGGATGCCGAGGTTGATGCGGGCGCGCCGCTCGGCGGCGTAGAAGGACCAGAGATAGTCGCGCTCCTTGTCGGTCACCATCTCGAGGGTCAGCTCGTCGTGGTTCCTCAGGAAGATCGCCCACTGGCAGCCGTCCGGGATCTCCGGCGTCTGGCGCATGATGTCGGTGATCGGGTGCCGGTCCTCCTGGGCGATCGCCATGTACATGCGCGGCATGAGCGGGAAGTGGAACGCCATGTGGCATTCGTCGCCGTCGCCGAAGTAGGGCGCGGTCTCCTCGGGCCACTGGTTCGCCTCGGCGAGCAGCATGCGGTCGGAGTACGAGGCGTCGAGCGCCGCGCGGATCCTCTTGATGACGCCGTGGGTCTCCGGAAGGTTCTCGCAGTTCGTGCCCTCGCGCTCGATGAGGTAGGGGATGGCGTCGAGCCTCAAGCCGTCGACCCCCATGTCGAGCCAGTAGCGCATGGTGTCGAGCACGGCCTCGAGCACCCGCGGGTTGTCGAAGTTGAGGTCGGGCTGGTGCGCGTAGAAGCGGTGCCAGAAATAGGCTTGCGCCACCGGGTCCCACGACCAGTTCGACGGCTCGGTGTCGAGGAAGATGATGCGGGTGTCCTGGTACTTCTTGTCGGTGTCGGACCAGACGTAGAACTCCCGCGCGGCGGAGCCGGGCTTTGCGGCCCGCGCCTTCTGGAACCACGGGTGCTGGTCCGAGGTGTGGTTGATGACGAGCTCGGTGATGACCCTGAGGCCCCGCTCGTGCGCGGCGCGCACGAAGCGGCGGAAGTCGCGCATCGCGCCGTAGCTCGGGTTGATGCCGCGGTAGTCCGCGATGTCGTAGCCGTCGTCCTTGAGCGGCGAGGGGTAGAACGGCATGACCCAGAGCGCGGTCACGCCGAGGTCCTTGACGTAGTCGAGCTTCCTGGTGACGCCCTCGAAATCGCCGATCCCGTCGTCGTTTGCGTCGAAGAACGACTTGACGTGGAGCTGATAGACGATCGCGTCGCGATACCACTGCGTGTCGCTGCGGTCGATCATCGCACTGTCATCCCCGGCGAGCCGAAGCGGAGCGAAGGCGAGGGAAGGGGATCCAGGAGGTGCTGGGCATAGAAGTTATAAGGCGTCGCTTCGCGACAGCATTATTGCGCTGGATCCCCTTCCCCTCCGCTGACTTCGTCAGCTCCGGCCGGGGATGACAGTGGTCGCGTTCTCTCATGCAGACCTCATTGCGGGCGGATCAAGCGCCACACCACGGCCGAGCGCTCGCGCGGGTCGAGCGCGATGCGGTGGGTCTTGCCGTGGAGCGTGAAGCGGCGGCCGCCGTCCAAGAGGTCCTCGGCCTCGATCGAGCCGTGGTCGGGCAGGCCGAACTCCCACAGGGGGACCTCGTAGGTGCATTCCTGCCGGTTCTTCGGATCGAGGTTCACGAGGACGAGGACGCAGTTGTCCTTCTCGCGGGTGATGCGGGCGTAGGAGAGGATCTGGTCGTTCCAGGCGTTGAGGAACAGCGTGTTGCGGAAGTCCCAGAGCGCCGGGTTCTCGCGGCGGATGCGGTTGAGCTTGCGGATGTGGTCCTTGATGTGGCCGGGCTTCTCGAAGTCCCAGGCCTTCAGCTCGTACTTCTCCGAATCGAGGTATTCCTCCTTGCCGGGCATCGGCGTGCCCTCGCACACCTCGAAGCCGTTGTAGAGACCGTAGACGCTCGACAGCGTCGCGGCGAGGGTGCCGCGCACGACGAAGCCCGCCGGGCCGCTGGTCTGGAGGTAGTACGGGTTGATGTCCGGCGTGTTGGCGAAGAAGTTCGGGCGGTAGTACTCGCCCATCTCGCCCTGCAATTCGGTGACGTACTCGATCAGCTCCTGCTTCGTGTTGCGCCAGGTGAAGTAGGTGTAGGACTGCTGGAAGCCGATCTTCGCCAGCTTCTTCATCACCTTCGGCCGGGTGAAGGCCTCGGCCAGGAAGATCACGTCGGGGTGGCGGTCGTTCACCTCGCGGATCATCCACTGCCAGAACGGGAACGGCTTGGTGTGCGGGTTGTCGACCCGGAAGATCTTCACCCCGTGCGCGACCCAGAACAGCACGATGTCGCGCAGGTGCGTCCAGATCGATGGGAAGGCGTCGCGGTAGAAGTGGACGTTGACGATGTCCTCGTACTTCTTCGGCGGGTTCTCAGCGAACTTGATGGAACCGTCGGGGCGCCAATCGAACCATTCCGGATGCTGCTTGATCCAGGGGTGGTCGGGCGAGCACTGGATCGCGAAGTCGAGGGCGATCTCGAGGCCGTGGGCGTGCGCCGCGTCGACGAGGCGGCGGAAGTCGTCGAAGGAGCCGAGCTCGGGGTGGATCGCGTCGTGCCCGCCCTCGTCGGAGCCAATGGCGTAGACGCTGCCGACGTCGCCGGGCTCCGCCTTCAGGGAGTTGTTCTTGCCCTTGCGGTTGGTGCGTCCGATCGGATGGATCGGCGTGAAGTAGAGCACGTCGAAGCCGAGGTCCTTCACGTAGGGCAGTTTCCGGATCACGTCGTCGAAGGTGCCGTGCCGGTTGGGATCGCCGGACTGCGAGCGCGGGAACATCTCGTACCAGGCCGAGAACCGCGCCGCGAGGCGGTCGGCGATCACCTCCAGGACGCGGTCGTAGCGCGAGAGATTCTTCCGCACCGCGTTGCGGTCGATCAAGGCCGCGTTCGCCTCGTCGAGGAGAAGCGCGAGCTGCGCCTCCGAACCCTCGGGTTCGGCGCGGATGCGGGCCATGAGGGAGAGCAGCGCCTCGAAGTCGTCGCCCTCGGCGCCCTCCGCCGCGGCTTGCGCGAGGCGCACGCCCTCGATGGTCTCGAGGCGCACGTTCAGCCCGGCGGCGCGCTTCTTCTCGACCTCGGAGAGCCACGTCGCCCAGTCGTCGCGCCAAGCCTCTATCGTGAACTGGTAGCGGGCGTTGCGCTCGAGCGGAAAGCTCCCGCGCCAGCGGTCGTTGTCGAAGAATTCGAGCGGCGCCCGGCGCCACTCCATCTCGGTCGCGGGGCGAAAGAGAATCTCCGCCGCGATCTTCTCGTGGCCGTCCGTGAATACGTCGGCCCAGACCTCCACGGTCTCGCCGACGACGCGTTTCACCGGCGTGCGCCCGCCGTCGAGCTCGGGCCACACCTTCTCGATGACGACGCGGCCCTCGGGACTAGGCTCCTTCGGCCGCGTGCGCGGCTTCATCGCCGCAGCGCGCTCGGCCGCGAGCACGCGCACTTCGTTCGGGGCGAGGGTCAGGGTCTCGCCGGGTCGGAACGGCACTGGCGCCTCCCCCGGCGTGCGGTCGCGGAACGGGCCGAGATAACCGCCCGTGCGGGCGAGAAGCGGGCCGGGGTCGAGCGCCACCGGCGCGTCCGAAAGGTTCGCGAGGGTCAGGACGGCGCTGCGCGCCGCCGCCGGGTGGCCGGCGTCGAAGCGCAGGAGCGCGACGTACGGCGCGTCCGGGGCCGAGAGGCGCCACTGCGCGCCCTCGACGTTCGCGGCCGGAAGCTCTGCGCGCGCCGCGTTCACGGCGGCGACGAAGTCCGAGATGTCGATGCCGGTATCCTCGCGCTGATCGGGCGTGGTCTCGACGACGTGGAGCGCGCGTCGAAAACCCCACTCGTAGCCGATCGGCATCAGCACGCCGGCCGAGAAGAAGGCCGCGAGGGCATAGCGGCTCTTCAGGTGCGCCGCGACCGCGGCCGGGTCGTCGCCGGCTTGTCGCGCGATTCGCTCCATGTCGTGGTTCTCGGGGAAGGCGATGGATGGGGCGACGACGCGGAGCGCCTCATACGTTTCGAGCGCCCAGGGCGCCTTGAGGTCCCACCACGCGAAGCTGTTGAAGAGATAGTCGAAGCCGGCGCCGGCGGTCGCCTGCGTCTCGTCGAAGGTGCAGCCGAGCGTCTCGGCCGCGAAGAGGCAGCCGCGGTCGCGGGCCTTGGCGCGGGAGATCAGGTGCCGCCACACCTCCGGCGGCACCTTGTAGGCGGCGTCGCAGCGGAAGCCGCGGATGCCGAGCGCCTGCAGCCGCTCGACGTAAGAGCCCCAGTAGCCGAGGAGGAAGTCCTTGGCCTTGGGCTCGCGGTAGCTGAGCTCCGCGAGGTCGCCCCAGACCGTGACGATGCTCGGGTCGTCCGGGTCGACCGCGAAGGGGGCGCGGATGCCGCCCTCCTCGTCGCGGTCGTAGACGTCCGGGCGCTCCGCGACGAGGCGAGCGTCGTTCGCCGTGTGGTTGATGACGAGGTCGGCCATCACTTTCAGGCCGTGCGAGGCCGCGTCCTCGGCGAAGGCGCGGATCTGGTCGTCGTCGCTGCCCTGATGGTCGTCGCGGAAGCGCGGATCGAGGCGGAAGGGGTCGCGGATGGCGTAGAGCGAGCCCGAGCCGCCGGTCTCGTGGAAGGGGTTGACGTAGACCCAGTCGAAGTTCATCGCCGCGATGCGCGGCAGCTCCGCGCGCCACGCAGAGACCTTGCCCACGAGCAGAGGGAACAGGTTGTAGATGCGGGGCCCCGGCGCCGAGGTCGAGGTCCGCTCGGCCTTCGCGGCCGCGCTTGTCCTGGCTCTCATCGGATCGTCCTCAGGACGCCAATGGGCAAGGCGGAAAACAGTTCCCTCATCGGCAAGCCCCCGTCCCTGGACCGGACTTCCGCCCCAGTCAGGACATCCCGGCGTGCGCCGGCCGGCACGCGCAAGACCGTGTCGCCCCAGAACCCGCCGAGGGGCGGACTTTCGCCTTCGAGAGCGCCGGCAAGAAGCCGCGGCACGGCGACGATCAGGTCCTCGCCCCCATGGGAGCGGCGAAAAGCGAGCACGTTTTGCGCCCGCGCGCCCTCGATTTCGAGCGGCTGGTAGTCGCCCTCGGCATAGAGCTGCGGCGCCGCGGCGCGGTCGGCGAGGAGCCGCGCCAGCACCTGCTGCTTGATGCGCCCGTCATGCCAATTCTCCAGCATCGTCCGCAGGTTAGCCCCGCTCTCCAACGCCGCGGCCCGAGCCCCGTAATCCACCGGCCGTCGGTTGTCGGGATCGACCAAGGAGAGGTCCCAGAACTCCGTGCCCTGATACACGTCGGGCACACCCGGCAACGTGCACTTCAGGGCCGTGCGGGCAAGCCCCGTCAGCATCCCGGCAAGGGTCAGCCTCTGCGCCAAAGGTCTGAATTCCCTTAGGAATCCGCTTCCGGGAACGAGGATCGCGGAGAGCGCCGCAAGCGCCGCCTCCTCGTAGGCCTCGTTCACGTTGACCCAGCTCGTATGCCGCTTCCCCTCCCGCAGGGCCTTGCGGGCGTACTCCTCCATCCGGCCCCGGAAAGCCGCGACGGCGGGATCAGTCATCTCGCCCAGAAGCTCGTTCGGCCAGGCCCCGAGCACCGCCTGGAGAAGCATGTATCTGTCGTTGGCGTCGGGGGCCGGCTCCTCGTCCAGGGTCGCGAGCAGCGGCGCCGCCATGGCCTCGAAGCGTTCCATCGCCTCGGCCCATGCGTCCGGCATCTCGGAGAGCGCGAGCAAGCGCCCGCGAGAATCCTCGCCGCGCTTGGTGTCGTGGGTCGCGGTCGCCGTCATGGCGTGCGGCCAGCCCCGGGCGCGCTCCGCGATGGCCTTGTGGAAGGCCTCGGGGGAGAGGCCGAAGCGCGCCGGGTCGCCGCCGACCTCATTCAGGGGGAGGAGGCGGACGTGACGGTAGAACAGCGTGTCCTCGAGGCTCTTCGCCATCACCGGGCCGGTGAGCTGCTGGAAGCGGCGGCGGAAGCGGCGGACGAGCTCGGGATCGGGCCGGCCCGGCCCCTCGGTCTCGATGCGCCCGAGAAGCGCGTCGCGGACGAAGTCGTGCACCGTGCGGTCGGGGAGATGGCTTCGGCGCTTCGCCTTCTCGACCGTTTCCTCGATGAGGCGAAGGTCCTCCGCCTCGATCTCGCCGTCGTCGAGGTAGCTGCGATAGACCGGGAAACGGGCCACGATCTCGACGAGGGCGCGGCGCAGCGCGTTCACGGCGAAGTCGCGGGTGTGCCGGTCGGTGTCGGCGATGCGCTTCAGATCGGAAGTCAGGACCTCCAACTCGCTCGCGAAGCTCGTCTCCAGGATCTCGGTCTTCGCCGCGCGGAGCTGCGCCGCATGGGAGCGTCCGATCCCGGTCGCCTCCCGGTAGAGGCCGTCGAAGGCCCCCTCGGCCCGGGTGTCCACGAAGATGCCGTCGATGACGTTGAGCACGTCGTACCCGGTCGTGCCGGCGACGGGCCAGGGCCGAAGCTCTTCGCCGGGCTCGAGAATCTTCTCGACCACGATGTAGAAGCCCGGCCCCACCTCCCGCTGCAGCGCCTCGACGTAAGATCCCGGGTCGGCGAGGCCGTCGATGTGGTCGATGCGCAGGCCGTCGATGCGGCCCTCGCGGACGAGCCTGAACACCGTCTCGTGGGCGCGGACGAAGACATCGGGCTCCTCGATGCGCAGGCCCGCAAGCGCATTGATGTCGAAGAAGCGCCGATAGTTGATGTCGCTCGCCGCCATGCGCCAGTGCGCGAGGCGGTACGACTGCTCCTCCAGGATGCGGTGCAGGGTGCCGAAGCTCTCGGGGATCCCCGAGGTGCCGTTGATGAGCCGCACGGCCCGCTCGACCGCGACGGTAAGCCCCGGCGAGCCCGCCGCCGCCTCCGCGATCCTGCGCTTCAGCGTCTCGCCCTCCTCGGGGAAGCCGGTCCGGCGCTCGGGAAGAGTCTCCTCCGACATGGTGCGCAGCCGCTCGCTCGCCGCAAGGACATGGGCGGAGCCTTCGGTGCCGATCTCGCCGAGCGCCACGAGGGCGCGGTCGAGGATGATCGGATAGCTCAGAGGGCAGACCGGGAAGCGGTGCTCGTAGTGCCAGACGCTGAAGCTGCCCTCGGCGGCGTCGAACGTGAGCTTCAATTCGCCCTTGTCGAGGGCGTCGCCGTAGCGGTTGCCGAGGAAGGGCACGACGAGCTTATGGTTCGCGCCGAGGCGTTCCCAGTCGATGTCGAAGGCGCGGGCCGCGGGCGACAGCGGACCCCATTCCAGCACCGAGAGCCAGGACGGGTTGTCGGCCCCGCCGACGCCCATGTGGTTCGGCACGATGTCGAGGACGAGGCCGAGGCCGTGCTCCTTCAGCGCATCGGAGAGACGATAAAAACCCTCCTCGCCGCCGAGCTCGGGGTTGATGGCGCCGTGGTCGACGATGTCGTAGCCGTGGGTCGATCCCGGCCGCGCCTTGTGGATCGGCGAGGCGTAGACGTGGCTGATCCCGAGGCGCTTCAAGTACGGAACGATCGCGGCGGCATCGTCGAAGGTGAAGTCCTTGTGGAACTGGAGGCGGTAGGTCGCGCGCGGCGGCGGCGCGGAAAGCGGCGTCGCGCTCGGCCGCGCCCCGCGGCCTTCCGCGGCCATCAGGGCCGCGACCTTCGCCAACGGCCCGCCCGGCGCCGCGATGGCGTCAAGATCGGCCGCGAGCTTGCGGCGCCAGTTCGGGTGCTCGTCGCCCGTTCCCGGCAGGTTCGGCTGGTTGAGCTCGCCGGTGACGTCCTCGTACTGCACCGCGTTGAGCACGGACGGCGTGCGTGCGAGATAGCGCACCACGGCCTCGAAGGGCGGCGCTTCCGGCGGCTCCGGCGAGGGGACGAGCTGTTCCTCGAACAGCGCTTCGGCGAGGCGCTGCCGCTCCGTCTCGCGCTCGGCGCGCTCGCGGTCCGCCCGCTCGCGGTCGTAGGTGCCAAGCGTCTGGCGCAGGTCCGTGTCGAGGCCGCGCCACCAGCCGACGAAGGTCGGCAGGTCATGCGTGGTGACGACCGAAAGCGCGTCGCGGGGATAGGCGGAGGGCCGCTTGAAGCCGCCGTCCGGTGTCCGCTCGAAGGGGAGCACCCGATAGCTCAGGAGGCCCGAGCGCATGATCGCGTCCGAGAAACCCTCCGGGCCGGTGCCGAGGTCCTCGGCGATGACCATGCAGCGGTTGCGGTGGCTCTCCAGCCGCAGCACGGCAAGCTGCGCCTCGAACGGATAGGCGGCGTAGGCTCCTTCGGTCGCAGGCTTCCCGGCCGGGATGAGGAACAGGCGCCGGAGCTGGAAGGCATGGTCGATGCGCACGGCGCCGGCGTGGCGCATGTTGGCGGCGACGAGCGCCCGGAAGGCCGCAAGGCCCTCTTCCTCGAGTGCCAGAGGATTGAACGGCGGCAGGCCCCAGTCCTGGCCGTGCGGCCCGAGAAGGTCGGGCGGGGCGCCGACTGAGAGGCCGGCTCCGAAGCGGTCGGGCCTGGACCACACCTCCGAGCCGCCGCGGTCGGCGCCGACCGCGAGGTCGCGATAGAGGCCGACGCCCATGCCGGCCGTCCGGGCGCGCCGCGACGCCGCTTCGAGCTGGCCATCGGCGAGCCATTGCAGCCAGGCGTGGAAGGCGATTCTCTCGGCGTGTTCGCGACGGAACTCTTGGACTTCGGGCGATGAAGCCGACCGGAACTCCTGGGGCCACTCCCCAGCCCAGAAGGCGCCCTGCCGCCGGAAGTGTTCCGAGAGCGCCTCGAACGTCGCGTGGTCTTCGAGAGGCTGGCCTGAGGTTCGCCGGAAGACATCGAAGGCGGGGTCCGGGCGGCTCCGAGCGTCCGCCCAAAGGGCGTCGAGGACGGGCCTCAAGACCTCCCAGACGCCGGCGTGGTCCACGAACTGGGATTCGCGGAGCGCCGCGATGCGGCTCTGCCGCTCGTCCAGGAGACGCTGCGCCGCGCTGCCGGCGAAGCACGGCACCGCGGACGGGTCGATGTGCAGGGTCTCGAGGAACAGGCGCGAGGACGGCGAATACGGAGAAATCTTGGTCCGGTCGGCGCCGAACAGGGCGTGCACGGGGCTGAGGCCGAGATAGGAGGCGCCGAGCGCGCCGGCGTCCTCGGCCGCCTTGCCGGCGTCCGCGTAGGTGCCGATCCCGAGGTTCCTTTCGGAGCGGAAGGCGTAGAGCTGGGCCGCGAGGCCCCAGTAGCGGGCTCCGCCCGCGATATCCCGCGGCTCCCAGCATCTTTGGGGGGCTGCGATGACGAGCGCGTCGGCGCCGTCGACACCGGCCTCGACGTGGAGGCGGTGATAGCCGGGGCCGAGCCGCGGCAGCGGCAACGCCTGACCGTCCGGCCCGTCGGCCGGCTCGGCGCGGCCTTCGCGCGTCGCCCCGCTCTCGTCCGTGAGGCGCCACGTCACCGCCACGACGCCGTCGCGCAGGCGCAGAGGGATGTGGGCCGGACGGCCCGCCTCCACGGGAATGAGCGCCAGGACGAGGCCGTTGCGCAGGCGCTCGACCCGGGCGAGGCTGTCGCGGGCCTCATCCTCGGTCCCGGTCGGCAGGCCGAAGCCAGAAAGGATCGCCTGGCGGGCCTCGACGGGCGACTCGACCGGCCGCCCAAAGGCGTCGGTGTAGCCGCGGGCGATGCCGATCAGGCCCGCGATGCGGTCGACGAGGTCGTCGTGCCGCCTCATGCGTCGGACTTGAGGAAGGCGCCGGTCCACGAGGGCAGGCGTAGGGCGCCGCCCTTCGGCGCGCCGGCGTTCGACCAGATGACCCGCGCATCCGCCGGCACGGCAAGCTCGGCCTCCGCTTCGCCGAAGCTGGCGAGGAAGCGGAGCGTCCCGGCGGAAAAGCGCCAGGTCACGTCGAGGCAGGCCGGTGCCGGCAGGTCGCGGGAGGCGCCGATGAAGGCGCCCTTCGTCAGCGGCACCACCTCGCCTTGCCGCATCTGGAGCAGCCGCCGCACTTCCGCGCGCACCTCGACGTGCGGCGGGCGCGAGGCCTCGGACCAGTCGAGCACGGAGCGCCTGAAGGTTTCTTCCAGGGTCGGGTCCGGGATCTGGCGTTCGCCGTGGCTCTCGGCGAAGGACTTGAACCTGGCGAACTCGCGGCGGCGCCCATCGCGCACGGCGCGGGACAGCTCCGGATCGTCGGAGAAGTCGACGAAGTACAGGAACGGCGTCGAGGCCGCCCAGTCCTCGCCCATGTAGAGGAGCGGGACCTGGGGCGAGAGCAGGAGCCCGGCGAGGGCGAGCCGCAGGCGTTCCGGCGGGGCAAGCTGCGAGATCCGCTCGCCGAAGGCGCGGTTGCCGATCTGGTCGTGGTTCTGCAGGAAGGCGACGAAGGCCGAGGGCGGCAGGTGCCCCGAGGGCTCGCCGCGCGGCCCGCCTTTGTGGCCAGAATGCTCGCCCTGGTAGGCGAAGCCCTCGGCGAGGCAGCGTGCAAGGCGCTCCACCGGCGCGTCGGCGTAATCGGCGTAGTAGCCGTCGGACTCGCCCGTGAGCAACGTGTGCCAGCAGTGGTGGACGTCGTCGTTCCACTGCGCCGTGTGCAGCCGCGGGCGGCCGTCCTGGCGGGGGAGCCAGCGGGCCTCGTTCAAGTCGTTCTCCAGCACGAGGTGGACCTCGCGGTTAGGCAGCGCCGCGCGGGCGCGCTCGGCGATCTCGGCGACGATGCTTGTCTCGCTGTCGTCCAGGATCGCGTGCACGGCGTCGAAGCGCAGGCCGTCGACGTGGAACTCCTCGAGCCAGTAGAGCGCGTTGTGGACGAAGAAGTCGCGCACCGGCCGCGCCTCCGCGCCGTCGAAGTTGATGCCCGCCCCCCACGGCGTCTTGTGCCGCTCCGTGAAGAACTTTTTGGCATAGGCGTGAAGGTAGTTACCCGCGGGCCCGAAGTGGTTGTAGACGACGTCCACGAAGATCATGAGCCCGAGCCGGTGCGCCGCCTCGACGAAGCGCTTCAGGTCGTCGGGCGTGCCGTAGCTCGAGTCCGGCGCAAACGGCAGGACGCCGTCGTAGCCCCAGTTGCGCCGCCCCGGGAAGTCGGCGAGCGGCAGGAGCTCCACGGCCGTGACGCCGACGTCGCGCAGCTCCTCGAGCTTCTTCGCGAGCCCGGCATAGGTGCCCTCGCGGGTCGCCGTGCCGACGTGGGTCTCGTAGAGGACGGTCTCCTCCCAGGGGCGGCCGCGCCACGCCCCGTCAGCCCAGTCGTGGGCGCGCGGGTCGACCACGAGGCTCGGCCCCGAGACGTCGTCGGGCTGGAAGCGCGACGCCGGGTCGGGCACGTCGAGGCTGCCGTCGATGCGGTACCGGTAGCGCGAGCCGGCGCGGGCGTCCGGCACGACGAGGCGGCGCCATCCCGCACCCGCGTCCGGCATGGTGCGCGCCTTCCCGTCGAGGACGAGGGAGACCTCGCGGGCGGTCGGGGCCCACAGGGAGAACCGCACCCCTTCGCCCGTGACCTCGGCGCCGAAGGGCATCGAATGGAAGCGCTGCATAGGGGAGTTAAGCTGCGGGGGCGTGCTGGAAGAGCACAAGCGAACGGGCTTCGAGCCGGAAGGTTCCGCCGGCCGCAAGCGTCGCGGGCGCGCCGCGCACGAGGCCGCCGGGAAGGCGCGTGTCGAGCACCGCGGCCCAGCGGCCCTCCGGCTTTTCGGCGAGGTGGAAGTCGACCGGGTCCGGCGCCGCGTTGAGCAGGATGAGGAAGCGCTCCTTGTCCGGCGCGTCGTTGCCGAGCTGCATGCCCAGTGTCCGGCGAAGATTGTCGCCCCAGTCCTCGGTCGTCATCTCGCGCCCTTCCGGGGCGAGCCAGTACACGTCCTTGAGGCCGCTACCCGGGACCGTCGCCCCGGTCAGGAAGTCGCGCCGCCGGAATGCGGCGTGGCGCTTGCGCAGGCCGATCAGCGCCTGGACGAAGGCGAGGAGCTCGGGATCGCCGCCGTCCTTGCTCCAGTCGAGCCAGCTGATCTCGTTGTCCTGGCAGTAGGCGTTGTTGTTGCCGCCCTGCGTGCGCGAGAGCTCGTCGCCCATGAGCAGCATCGGCACGCCCTGCGACAGGAGCAGGGACGCCATCATGTTGCGCTTCTGGCGCCGGCGCAGCTCCAGCACCTTGGGGTCGTCGGTCGGCCCCTCGACGCCGGCGTTCCAGGACAGGTTGTGGCCGTGGCCGTCCTTGTTGTCCTCGCCGTTCGCCTCGTTGTGGCGCTCGTTGTAGCTGACGAGGTCCTGGAGCGTGAAGCCGTCGTGCGCCGTCACGAAGTTGACCGAGGCCCACGGCCCGCGCCCGGACGGCTCGAAGATCTCGCGCGAGCCGGTCATGACCTGCGTCAGCTTCGGGAGCTGCCCGGGGTCGCTGCGCCAGAAGGCCCGCGTCGTGTCGCGGAACTGGTCGTTCCACTCGCCGAAGGGGATCGGGAAGCCGCCGACCTGGTAGCCGCCGGGGCCGACGTCCCAGGGCTCGGCGATGAGCTTGACCCGGGCCAGCACCGGGTCCTGCAGGCAGGCCTGGAGGAAGGCGGCGCGCTGCGAAAAGGCGTGCGGATCGCGGGCGAGCGTCGAGGCGAGGTCGAAGCGGAAGCCGTCGACGTGGTAGTGCTCGACCCAGTGGCGGAGCGAGTCCGTCACCATCTGCATGACCCGGGGATGGCTGAGGTTGAGCGTGTTCCCGGTGCCGGTCGAGTCCCAGTAGAAGCGCGGGTCCTCGGGCGAGAGCTTGTAGTAGACGGCGTTGTCGATGCCGCGGAAGGACAAGGTCGGCCCGAGGTGGTTGCCTTCGCACGTATGGTTGTAGACGACGTCGAGGATGACCTCGATTCCGGCGTCGTGGAGGGCGCGCACCGCGCTCTTCAGCCCGGCCGGTCCGGAGTTGCCGAGGTAGCGCGGCTCGGGCGCGAAATAGGCGAGCGTCGAATAGCCCCAGTAGTTGCGCAAGCCCTTCTCGACGAGGAATCGATCGTCGACGAAGGCGTGGATCGGCAGGAGCTCGATCGCCGTGATGCCGAGCCGCACGAGGTGCTCGATCACCGCCGGATGGCCGAGGGCGTCGTAGGTGCCGCGGATCGCCTGCGGCACGTCCGGGTGGAGCTGGGTCAGCCCCTTCACGTGGGCCTCGTAGATCACGGTGTCGGGCGCGGGCCGGCCCGGCGGCCGGTCGTCGCCCCAATGGTGCGAGGGGTCCTCGACCACGCATTTCGGCATGCTGGGCGCGCTGTCGCGCCGGTCCGGGGTGCGGGACCGCTCGCCCGCCATGCGGTAGCCGAACAGCGCCTCATGCCAGCGCACCCGCCCGTAGAGCTGGCGCGCGTAGGGGTCGATCAGGAGCTTGTGCGGGTTGAAGCGGTGCCCGCGGCGCGGGTCGTAGGGGCCGTGCACCCGGTAGCCGTAGAGCTGGCCGGGGCTCAAGCCCTCGACGTAGACGTGCCAGACCTGGTCGGTGCGGCGCGGCAGCGTGATCTTCTCGATCTCGCGGTTGCCTTTGGGGTCGAACAGGCACAGCTCGACGCGCGTGGCGTTCGCCGAGAATAGGGCGAAGTTCACGCCCTTGCCGTCGAAGGTCGCCCCGAGCGGCACGGGACTGCCGTCGTCGATGCGGAACATGAGGGTCCTTGCCGGGTGAGAAGAGGGATGAAAGCGATAGCAAATGGGAATGAGGAACTTCGCCGCTCGCCATTCGCTATCCGCCTTCAATTCTTGATTGCGCCCCACAGCGGGACGCTGACGGGCTTCTTCGGCAGGCCGGGACTTGGCGCCTCGTCCTCGTCCGTGTCGCCGGCCGGCTCGACGGCGCAGGTCTCGTCCGCCCTCAGGCTCTCGAGGAAGTCGCCGCACCAGCGGTCGACGGTGTTCTCGTCGAGCCGCGCCATCATGGCGGTCCAGCGTTCCTTGCGCTCGTCGAGGGGCATGTCGAGGGCGCGGGCGATCGCCGCCGCCGTCGCGTCGGTGTCGTAGGGATTGACGAGGAGCGCGCCGTCGAGCTCGTGCGCGGCGCCGGCGAACCGGGACAGCACGAGCACGCCCGGGTCCTCGCCGCCTTGAGCCGCGACGTACTCCTTGGCGACGAGGTTCATGCCGTCGCGCAAGGGGGTGACGAGCCCGACCCGCGCGAGGCGGTAGAGGCCGGCGAGCGCCGCGTGGCCGATCGGCTTGTTGACGTAGCGGACCGGCACCCAGTCGACGTCGCCGTAATGGCCGTTGGTGCGCCCGATCTCCTCGGCGAGGTCGCGCTGCATCTGGGCGTATTCGGGCACCTCCGAACGGGACTTCGGCGTGATCTGGAGGAGCGTCACCCGGTTCCTCGCCGCGGCGTTGTTCTCAAGGAAGCACGAGAACGCCTCGATGCGCTGGGGCAGGCCCTTGGAGTAGTCGAGCCGGTCGACGCCGATGATGAGGCTCTTGCCCGCAAGGCTCGCGGCGGTGCGGCGCACGAGCGCGTTGCGCTCGGCCGCGGCGGCCATCCGCCGGAAGGCCGCGGTGTCGATCCCGATCGGGAAGGTGCCGACCCGGAAGCGCCGCCCGTAGGCCTCGTAGCAGCCGTCCGGCAGGGCGCGGGCCTTGCCGTCGCGCAGGAGCGCGTTGACGAAGTTCTCCGTGTCCTGCGGGGTCTGGAACCCGACGAGGTCGTAGGCCGAGAAGCCCCGCAGGATGAGGTCGTAGGCCGGCAGCACGCTCGCGAGGTCGGGCGGCGCCCACGGGATGTGGAGGAAGAATCCCATGCGGTTCGAGAATCCCATCCGGCGCAGGTACGAGGCGAGCGGGATGAAGTGGTAGTCGTGGATCCAGATCACGTCGTCCGGGCGGATGAGCCCCGCGAGGCGCTTGGCGAAGAACTCGTTGACCCGGAAATAGCCCGCGGTGTTGCGCCGGTTGAATCCGGTGAGATCGAGCCGGTAGTGGCACACCGGCCACAGCGCCCGGTTGGCGAAGCCGTGGTAGAAGTCGTCGAGGTCGCGCCGCGAGAGGTCCGAGACCGCGTAGGCGACGTTGCCGAACTCGTGCGCCTGCGTCTCGGGCTCGCGTCCGTCGACGGCGTTGCCCGACCAGCCGAACCATAAGCCCCCGCGCTGCTTCAGGGCGGCGTCCAAGGCGACCGCCAGCCCGCCGGCATTGGGCGAGCCGGCGTTCGACGGCAACGGCACCCGGTTCGAGACCAGCACGAGCCGCCCGGCACCCGTGCCCACGCCCGCGGCCGACCCGAACGGCGCGTGATCCAGGAATGGTATCGCGACGGCCATGCGCCCTTTCCGAGGTCTTTCGACCTTCTATTGCCTAGCTCCTGAGATTGAAACGCCCATGTGGAGCATTCGGTTGCCTTGCCGGGAGCGGACAAAGGGGCGTCGGCGCTTGAGATAACCCTGTGCAATGAGGCGAATGAAGGCGCTGGCCGAGGCGTGTGAGATCATGGCGTAACGCCGGTCTTGCCGCAACGGCAGCTTCCCGTGCTAGCGTCAGGGTGGGCGACGCCCTGCGGCGGAGGAGTCATGAAAAGGCGGGAGTTCATCGCGCTTGCCGGCGCAGCCGCCTGGCCCCTCGCGGCGCCTGCGCAGCAGCGAGCATTGCCGGTGATCGGGTTCATGAGCGGCCGCTGGCCGGAGGAGTCGGCCGAGGTTTTCGCCGCCTTCCACCGGGGCTTGGCCGAGGCCGGCTACACGGACGGGCGGAACGTCCTTGTCGAGCAGCGCTGGGCGGAAGGTCACTATGAGCGGCTGCCGGCGATCGCGGCGGAGCTCGTGGAGCAGCGTGTCGCGGTGCTCGTCGCGGTCGGCGGCGGCGTCTCGGGCCTCGCGGCCAAAGCGGCCACCGCGACCACCCCGATCGTGTTCGCGAGCGGCGGCGACGCGGTGCAGCTAGGGCTCGTTGTCAGCCTCAACCGCCCCGGCGGCAACGTCACCGGCGTGAACCTCGTCTTCGGGGCTCTCGGCGCGAAGCGCCTCGAGCTGCTGCGCGAAGTCATTCCGCAGGCGCGTTCGATCGCTGTTCTCGTGAACCCCGCCTATCCGAGCGCCGCGGCGGAGATCGCGGAGCTGCAGGCCGCGGCGAGCACGCTCGGTCTGAAGGCCGTTGTGCTCGAATCCACGCGGGAAGATGCGATTGCGCCCGCCTTCGATGTCATTGCGTCCGAGCGCTCCGACGGGCTTCTCGTCGCGGATGACCCGTTCCTCCAAGGCTTCCGCAATCAGATCGTCACTCTTGCCGCGCATCGGGGAATCCCGGCCGTCTACTTCTCACGCGATTTCGCGGCGGCCGGCGGCTTGATGAGCTACGGCGGCAGCATCACCGAGGGCTACCGCCTGGTCGGGATATATGCCGGCCGCATTCTTGAAGGCGCCAAGCCCGCCGAGCTGCCTGTTGTCCAGCCGACTAAGTTCGAGCTTGTGATCAACCTGAAGACCGCAAAGGCGCTGGGGCTCGCGATTCCACCAACCCTCCTCGCCCGCGCCGACGAGGTGATCGAATGAGGCGGCGGAGGATTATCGCCTCTCGGCGCCGCAGCCTCGCGGCGCATCCCGCAGATTCTGGTCGCGGCCGACGACATGATCGATGAAACGGCGGCGATGACTCAAGAGCTTGCGGGCCGCGTCGCGGTCGTGACCGGGAGCGCGCGCAACATCGGCCGCGCGATCGCGCTGCAGCTCGCCCGTGCCGGCGCCGCCGTCGTCGTCAGCGCCCGCTCGGCTGCCGCCGAGGCCGAGGCGGTCGTGCGCGAGATCTCCGATGCAGGCGGACGCGCAGTTCACCAGCTCGCTGACGTGACGGAACCGGGCGAGGTCGAGCGCCTGATGGCGCGCGCCGTGGACGCGTTCGGCCGCCTCGACATCCTCGTCAACAACGCCGCGGTGCGGCGCGAGACGCCTCTGTCCGACCTGTCGTACCGGGAGTGGCGCGAGATCCTGGGCGTCATTCTGGACGGGGCGTTCCTCTGCGTGAAGGCGGCGCTGCCGCATCTCGAAGCCTCCGGCGCGGGGGCGATCGTCAATCTCGGCGGGCTGTCGGCGCATCTCGGGTCGAAGGACCGGGCGCACGTCGTCACGGCGAAGGCCGGCATCGTCGGGCTCACGCGCGCGCTCGCGCACGACCTCGCCCCGCGCGACATCACGGTCAACTGCGTCGTCCCGGGCCTGATCGACACGAAGCGCGGCGCCTCGACCGCGGGCGAGCCCGCGCTCCACCGCACGCACGCGACGCTCGTCGGACGCCGCGGCACGCCGGACGAGGTCGCCGCGCTCGTGCGCTTCCTCTGCGGGCCGGAGGCGCGCTACCTTACCGGGCAGACGATCCACGCGAACGGCGGGGCCTTCCTGCCCTGACGAGGGAACGATGAACGGCAGCTGGTCGAAAGCCGCCCGCCTCGGCGGCGCTCTCGTCGGCCTCGGCATGGCGACGGCCGCGCTCGCGCTGCCCGCCGCCAGCCCGGTGACGGACGAGGTGCTGAAGGCGGCCGAGGCCGAAGGCAAGGTCCTGTTCTACACCTCGGTCGAGCTCGAGCTCGCCGAGAGGGTCAAGGCCGCCTTCGAGGCGAAGTACCCGCGGATCCGCATGCAGGTCGAGCGCTCCGGGTCGGAACGGATCTATCAGCGCCTCGCGCAGGAATACGGCAGCCGCATCCACAACGCGGACGTGGTCAACACGTCGGACGCCGCGCATTACGTGACCTGGATGCGCCAGGGCTGGCTCGCGCCTTACGTGCCGCAGGACGTGGCGGACCATTTCCCGCCCGAGCACGCGGAGCCGGGCGGGCACTACGCGACCTGGCGTGCCACGCTCAGCGTGCTCGGCTACAACACGAAATACGTGAAGCCCGGCGAGGCGCCGAAGAGCTTCGCCGACCTCCTCGATCCGAAGTGGCGCGGCCTCATCGTCAAGGCCCACCCGGGCTACAGCGGCATCATCCTCACGGCCACCTATCAGATCGCCCGCGAGCTCGGCTGGGAGTACTTCCAGAAGCTCGCGGCGCAACGGGTGATGCAGGGACAATCGGCCGTCGAGCCGCCGAAGAAGCTCGCGGTCGGCGAGAAGCCCGTCATGGCCGACGGCAACGAGTACCTGATGTTCACGCTCAAGGCCGCGGGCAGCCCGGTCGAGATCGTCTATCCGGCGGAGGGGACGCCGTTCATCACCTCGCCCGCCGCCGTGATGGCGAGAGCGCCCAATCCCAACGCGGCGCGCGTGCTGCAGAGCTTCCTCTTCTCCCGCGAGCTGCAGCAGCTCCTGGTCGACGTCGGCGGCCTGCGCTCGGTGCACCGGCTCACCAGGGAGCCCCCCGGCCGCAAGCCGCTCTCCGAGATCAAGCTCATGCGGGACGACCCCGCCTCGGTCGCCGACCAGGTCGACGAGATCAAGGCGAACTACGCCAGGTATTTCGGGACCTAGCGCATGATCGATCGGCGCAGCGTCCTCACAGGTGCCGCGGCGACAGCGATGGGGGGTGCGATGTCGGGGGCGCACGTGCTCGCGGAAGCGTCCGGTCCCGGACGGATCATGGAGGCGCTGAGCACCTACATGGGCGCGGCGGGAAGCCGCGCGCTCCCGGACGAGGCGGCCGAGCACGCCAAGCACCATCTCATCGACAGCCTCGCCGCGATGATCTCCGGCTCGGAACTGCCGCCGGGCGAAGCGGCGCAACGCTACATCCGCGCGCACGGCGGAAGAGGCAACGTGACGGTCGCGGGCTCGGCGCTTACGGCGTCTGCGGGCGACGCCGCGCTCGCCAACGGCGTCATGGCGCATGCGGACGAGACCGACGACTCGCACAACGCCTCGCGCTCGCATCCGGGCTGCGCGATCGTGCCGGCGGCGCTGGCAGTCGGCGAGGAGCTCGCCGTCGACGGCGCGCTGTTCCTGCGCGCCGTGACGCTCGGGTATGACATCGGCGCGCGCGTCGTCATGGCCATGGGCGGCGCCGCGTTCAGCTACGCGAGCAGCATCTCGACGCACGCCGTCGCGGGGAACTTCGGCGCCGCCGCCGCCGCGGCCTGCGCGGCGGGGCTCGACGCGCGCCGGATGCGCTTCGTGCTCGACTACGCGGCGCAGCAGTCGTCCGGCATCGTCGCCTGGCGTCGCGACACCGACCACATCGAGAAGGCCTTCGTCTTCGGCGGCATGCCGGCGCGCAACGGCGTGACCGCGGCGCTCGTCGTCCGCTCGGGCTGGAACGGCGTCGACGACGTCTTCTCGGGGGCGGACAACTTCTTCCTCGCCTACGCCCCGAAAGCGATCCCTGAGCGCCTCGTCGAGAAGCTCGGCGAGCGCTACGAGATCGTCGAGACGGACATCAAGAAGTGGACCGTCGGCTCGCCGATCCAAGGGCCGCTCGACGGCGTCGAGGCGATCCGGGCCAGGCGCACCTTCGAGGCAAACGAGGTGCGGCGGGTGACCGTGCGGCTTGCGCCCTCCGTCGCCGCCGTGGTCGACAACCGCGACATCCCCGACATCTGCCTGCAGCACATGGTCGCCGTGATGCTCCTCGACGGAACGGTGTCCTTCCATGCCGCGCACGACAAGCCGCGCATGCAGGACGCGGCCGCGCTCCGCGAGCGCGCCAAGGTGGACCTCGTGCGCGACGAGGAGCTCGCGAAGCTCCTGCCGGTGCGCGTCACCGTGGTCGAGATCGAGCTTTTCGACGGAACGCGGCTCTCGGAGCGCGTCGCGGCCGTGCGCGGCACGCCGCGCAACCCGATGTCGCGCGCCGAGGTGATCGCGAAGGCAAGCGATCTCGTCGCGCCGGTGATCGGGGATGAAAGGGCAGCGCGCCTGATCGAGACGGTGTACGCGATCGAAGCCACGCCGGATATCCGAGCCTTGCGGCCGCTTCTTCGGCGGGGCTGAGTGGGACTCATGCAGGACGCCGAGACGGTGTGCCAAGCTCCTTAGCCGCGCTCGTAACCACGCCTCCAAGGGAGCTGCAGCGCGTGCGATCGCGGAGAGAAGACCCGAATTCGCCTCCGCGCTTGGGCCAGAAGGGACCGTCGATCGGCCTGTGCCGAGTCTGCCGAACACGGATTCTGGGGGATGAAACCCCTCTCGTTGAGAGCCAGAGCAGTCGTAAGTCAATTTCAACGCGAGGCACAGAGACGGTCTCTCGCGGTGACTGCGTGGTGGGCCCGGCAGGACTCGAACCTGCAACCAGACCGTTATGAGCGGCCGGCTCTGACCATTGAGCTACGGGCCCGGCGGCGTGGAGGGCACCGCGGCGGAGCCTGATTAGCGGAAAAGCGGCGGGGGCCGCAATCGTCCGAGCCCCGTCCCGCCTTCAGCCACGTCCTTCCGCCTTTCGCCCCCGATGGAAGCCTGCGCGGCTTACTGGGTCAGCCGCAGGCCGCCGATGCTCTTCGCGATCTCCTCGAAGACCGAGATGATGGCGGAGGAGTCGTTCGCCACGTAGGCCATCTGCGGCGAGGAGGCGCATTTCTTGAGGAGGTCGAGGCCGGCGGCGTCGATCTGAGCACCCGCGACGCTGAAGCCGACGGTGTAGACCGTGATCCCCTGGTTCTTGGCGTTGGTGCAGGCGGTCAGGGTCTTGGCGTCCATCTGGGCGCGGGCCTCGGCGTCGTTCGTCGGGTTCGCCTTGCCCGAGTCGGTGAGGCGCCCCGCCCCGTAGTAGCCGAAGGACGAGTAGATCGACTTGTTGTGGTTGCTCGCCGCCGACCAGGCGTTCATGCCGTCGGTCAGGAGGATGACGATCTTCTCGTTGTCGACGGTCTTGTAGGGCTTGCCGTCGGCGAAGGGCGCGTTCGGCGAGAGCGTGCGCCAGCCCCACATGAAGCCCTCGAGGAGGTTGGTGTTGCCGTCCGCCGCCATGGCGTTGACGGCGTTGTGGAGCGCCGTCGCGTCGCTCGTGAGCCGCAGCAGGGGCTTGGCGTTGCAGCTGTAGTTCGGGCCGCGCCCGCCGCTCGTCGTGAGGCTCGACTGGTTCTGGTACTTGCAGAGCTTCGTCTGAGCCTCGACGTACTCGCCGGCCGAGGACTTGATCTCCTTGCATTCCTTCTTCGGATTGTCGTTGAGATAGCTGTTCGGATAGTACCAGGTCCCGCTGCCCCAATCGTAGGAGAAGTCGGCGGCGTCGCCCGGCTCGTCGGGGGCGAACATCGGCACGAACAGGCTGTCCGGGGTCGCCGTCGCGGGGCTGCCGTCGGTGACGGCCCAGACGTCGGGGCGGGTCTCGACGCAGCCGGCCCAGGAGATGCCGAGCTCCGAGAAGATCGCGAAGCGCGAGGCCGGCTTCCAGTCGGAGGCCGTCTTGTTCAGGTTCTGCCAGTGGATCGAGGACAGGCCCGTCGTGTCCATCCAGCTCGCATTGGCGTATTGGGAGCCGACGTTGACGGCAAGCGTGAACGGCACGACCGAGAACTTGGTCTTGTTCGCCGCGGCTTGCGAGGCCATCATGGCGTCGATCAGCCTGTTCGCCGCGTCCTTGGCCGACTGCATCTTCGACTTGCCGCCCGCGCTCGAGGCCATCGAGCCCGAGTTGTCGATCACGAGCGCGATCTCGTAGTTGTTGTCGGCGGTGACCGAGGCCGAGAAGGCGCCGACCGGCTGCTGCCCCATGCCGGCGAAGCCGAGGAACATGTTCTTGGCCGTGGCCGAGACCGTGAGCTCGACCTTGCGGCGTCCGTTCGACACCTTGAGGCTGTCGATCTTCGCCGTCGGATCGCTGACGTTCGCCTTGAAGGCCTTGTTCACCGCGGTGAGGAGCTCCGTGTCGGTCATCGAGGGCGCCGACTTCGCGGCGATCAGGACCGCCGCGTCGGCGGCGTCCTGGAGCTTGGTCTTGAGCGCGCCGGCCCGGGAGTAGTCGATCGCGGCGCCGATCGACAGGACCATGATCGGCAGCGAGAGCGCCGCGAGTGCGGCGACGGCGCCGCCCTCGTCGGCGAGAAGCGAGCGGATTCGGTTGCGCATCGGGCTGCCCCTGACTCGGGTGTTGACCAGTCGAGGCGCAATCTACCGAGAATTTCCCTAAAAATTGTAACGGCCCGGCTCCGGAACCGCCGCCCGGTTCTTTGCCTTTCGTTAAGCAAGACTTGCCGATGCGCAGCCGAGGCGGCGCAAGGTCATCCGGCGGCGGGCGCCCGCGGGCGGTAGACCGCGATCGCCTCCTCGAAGCCGTTCACGTCGTGCGAGCCGAGCGGCTCGGGGTCGCCCCACAGGAACTCGACGAAGGCCTGCGACATCAGGAGCGGCTCGCCGAGCGCCTTGTTGAGCTGCGCGATCCGGCTCGCCATGTTGACGTCGCGCCCGATGATCGTGAAGTCGAGCCGCTCGCCGGAGCCGACGTTGCCGTAGGCCGCCTCGCCGTGGTGAAGCGCGATGCCGACGTCGATCGGCACCGGGAAGCGGCCCTCGAGGTTCGCGGCCTCGATGCGGGCGAGCGCCGCGCTCGCGGCCGAAAGCGCCGACTGCGCCGCCCCGCCGAGATCGTCGCCGCTCTCGCGGAAGATCGCCAAAAGCCCGTCGCCCATGTACTTGAGGACCTCGCCGCCTTCCGCCTCGACCGGCGGCACGAGGCAGTCGAAGTAGGCGTTGAGCAGCTCGACCGACTCCTCCGGCCGCATCCTCGCGGTGATGCGGGTGTAGTTGCGCATGTCGCCGACGAGGATCGCGGAACGGATCGTCGTCACGTCGCCGCGCCGCACCCGCCCCGAGAGGATCGCCCGGTGCGGCTCGTCGCCGACGTAGATGCGCAGGAGCTGGTCGAGGCTGCGGTAGCCGGCCAGGATCTCGAGCACGGCCGAGGCCGCCGACATCACGTAGGCGATCGTCGCGAGGTCGATGTGCGAGAACCCGCCCGGACGCTTCGTCGCGAAGGCGATGCCGTTCTCGTCGCCGTTGGCGAAGAAAATCGGGAAGCACGCGTAGCCCGCGTAGCCCGCGGCCTTCAATTCCGGCACGACGCCGAAGGCCTCGTCCGGGGTACGGGCGAGGTCGAGCGCGAGCGGCTCGCGAGTCTGGTGCACGTGGTAGAACGGGCTGCGCTCGTAGCCGGTCCGGTCCTGCCGGTCATAGCGGAACTTCTCGCTGTGGCTGCCTTCGCCTTTGACCCAGAACCGCCCGATGGCGGCGTGCTCGGAATGGAGGGTCTCGAGGGCAAGCGAGCCGCGGTCGATCGGGACGCCGGCGAGGTTCAGGTGCTCGCACAAGCCGGAAAGGAAGAAGGTGGTGTCGCGCTTCGCCCGCGCCTCCTCGAACAGCCAGGTCCGCACGCGGCTCGCGGCCGCGAGCCGGTCCGGGTCGCGGGCGAGGATCTCCCGCAGCGCCTCCAGGGTGGAGGGAAGGTCGGGGCCGTCAGGGACGAGCGGGGAGGGCCGGGCGGGCGCCGGCGGGGCAGAATCGGCCATACCGCCAAGGTGGGGCGGCACGGGGCGGGACGCAACCCGAAGTCACGCTCGTGTCGAGGGAGGCTTCTGGGAAGCGTGGCAGCTTTTGCGGCCTTGACTCGGGAGAGGGTTCCGGAAGCGCGCCGCCTTTGACTCCGGGCGCGGCGCGCCGCTACAGCCGGGCGATGGCGACGATCGAGACGTTCTTCCCGACGCGGATCTACCGGGCCGAGCTCGACGAGGGCGACGGGCGGCTCGTCGGCGACCTCGACGCCGCCTGCCGCTCGATCGCCGAGGACGACGCCGCCGGGCGGCGCTGGTCGCGCCGGAACGGCTATCCGGGCTACACCTCCTATGCCTCCCTCGACGACCTGCCCTGGCGCGTGCCGGCCTTCGCCGACCTTAAGCGCCTCCTCGACCGCCACGTCGCCGCCTTCGCGAAGGAGCTCGAGCTCGACCTCAAGCGCGAGAAGCTCAAGCTCGACTCGATCTGGATCAATGTGCTCTTGCCCGGCGGCGTCCACGGCGCGCATATCCACCCGCACTCGGTCGTGAGCGGCACCTGCTACGTGGCGGTGCCGGAGGGCGCGGGCGCCATCAAGTTCGAGGACCCGCGCCTCGGCTTCATGATGGCGGCGCCGCCGAGCAAGCCGAAGGCCCGGCCCGAGAACCGGCGCTTCGTCACCGTGGCACCACGCCCCGGGACCGTGCTCCTGTGGGAAAGCTGGCTGCGTCACGAGGTGCCCCTGAACGAGGCCGGGGAGGAGCGCATCAGCGTGAGCTTCAACTACCGCTGAGGCACCAGGGTCGGGACGAGGCGCCGTCCAACCAGCCCCCGCACCTGCCCTTGCGTCAGGTTCCGGGCTTGCCCCAGAATGCGCGGGCAGTCCGGAAGCGGCATTCCGGACGGGCGCGCTTCGGAGAACTGCCATGGAAACACCGGGTGTGCGCAGCATGGGAATCGGCGCCCTGATCTGCGTCGTCGGTCTCCTGATCACGATCGGCACCTATTCGGCCGTGTCCCGCTCGGGCGGGCATTACGTCGTCGCTTACGGCGCGGTCCTCGCCGGCGGGTTCCAGTTCATCGTCGGGCTGTTCCGGTTCCTGGCCTATTCCTTCCAGGGGCCGCTGGACAAGGCGCTGGCGGAGAACACGGTCGCGTACCGCGCCCTCCTGGCCGCGTTCGTCGGCGCGGCGAGGACGCCCTCCAACCCGAGTGAGAACGAGAGCGCCGCGATCACCTCGATCCTCAAGCAGGTCGCGGACGCGACCGTCACGACCTACACAATCCGCGCCGTGGCGACGGCGCTGCAATCGGAGCGCGGCGGCGCGCCGGGCTACCTCAGAGCGAAGGTCGGCGAGCTCACCCAGGCGATCAAGGAGTTGATCGTCAAGGGCTCCCTCCTGGTCATGACGTCCGACGGCCCGCGCGCCGATCTCGATGAGAAGATCATGGCCCAGGGCATGGCGCTCGGCCTGTCCGAAGCCCAGGTGAGGGAGATCGTCGACGCCATGTTCGCTCCTCCCGAAAGGATGACCGGGTAGAGACTACCGTGGCGCCGCCGTGCATGCGCGCCTGGCCGACCGGCGGGAACGGCGCGGGACGGCCAAGCGTTGCGGTACGCAGCCTCGCCCCGGACCGCCCGTGCCCGCTTCCGCCGCAACAGCGATCCCCCACGCCGCCGTCCAGCTCCCGTCGGTCGTCCTCGACAGCTACAACGTCGAGCTGCGCGACAAGGAAGGCTTCGTCGGCGACCGCGCCAGCAACCGCGCCTTCCGGGCGATCCTCGACGACTGGCGCGAGCGCCTGCGCAAGGTCGGCGAGGATCCGCTCGGCGAGACCTCGAGCCGCGAGATCTCGAAGAAGAAGCTCGACAAGCTCCTGATCGAGGGCGACCCGGAGGCCGCCGGCGTCATCCACGGCGCGATCGAGGATTTCGCCCAGGAGCTCGCGACCGTCACCCGCCGCTTCCTGCGCCTGAAGGGCTGGCGCGACACCGAGCGCATCGTGGTCGGCGGCGGCCTGCGCGAGAGCCGCATCGGCGAGCTCTCGATCGGGCGCGCCTCCGTGCTGCTCAAGGCCGCCGGCCTCGACATCGAGCTCGTGCCGATCCGCAACCACCCGGACGAGGCCGGGCTCATCGGCGCCCTGCACCTCGCGCCGGCCTGGATCTTCTCGGGCCACGACGGCGTCGTCGCGATCGACATCGGCGGCACCAACATCCGGGCCGGCATCGTCGCGACGAACCAGAAGAAGGCGGCCGACCTGTCAAAGGCCGAGGTCTGCAAGTTCGAGCTGTGGCGCCACCGCGACGAGGACCCGAAGCCGTCCCGCGAGGACGCCGTCGCGCGCCTGACCGAGATGGTCGAGGGCCTCCTGGCCCGGGCCGGGAAGGCCGACCTCAAGGTCGCGCCGTTCATCGGCGTCGGCTGCCCGGGGCTGATCCGGGAGGACGGCTCGATCGCCCGGGGCGGCCAGAACCTGCCGGGCAACTGGGAGAGCAGCCGCTTCAACCTCGCCGCCGAGCTGCGCCGCGCGATCCCGCAGATCGCCGGCCACGAGACCATGGTGGTGATGCACAACGACGCCGTGGTCCAGGGCCTCTCCGAGGCGCCCTTCATGCAGGACGTCGCGCGCTGGGGCGTGCTGACGATCGGCACCGGCCTCGGCAACGCGCGCTTCACGAACCGCACGCGGGACGACGCCGAGGAGGAGGTGTGAGCCGCGCCGGGCCGACGGGCAAAAGCCTTTCAGGCGGTCTTCACCGCGAAGGCGCGGTTCTTCTCGGTCTCCTCGACGAGCTCGGCGCAGCTGCGCGGCGCGCAGTGGTCGGCGGCGGTGCGCAAAAGCTCCTGCGCGACGGCGTAGGCCTCCTTCTCGGCGGCGCTCACGGTCTTGTCCGGGTCGTGCGGCACGTGGACCGTGACGGCGACCGCCTCGACCGTGTGCCGCTCCGGGTCGCGGAACCCGAACCTCATCTCGACCGCCATGGTCTTCGGGCTCGCGGCGTCCGCCTGCGCGACTTTCATCTCCCCGAAGCGGAAGCTGTAGAACTCCATCACGGGCTCCGGCGCGAGCGCCTACGGCTCAGCTCGAATCTGTCAACGCGGGCGCCGGGGGAGCGTTCCGGGCCTTTCCTCGTGTGCGCAGCGCAGGAGCAGGCGCGAAAGCGCAGGCCCCGGCCCGCCACGGGCCAGGGTTTGGCCGCACCGGATGCGAGAAAATGCCGTCGGCCCGGCTCAGGACCGAGCGCGGCGACCTGTGGGCATGCTCGCGATGGTGCCGAATCGCACTGGCCAGGGCGGCCTGCGTTGAGCACAATCGCGGCGTGGCGCCTCCGGCGTTCGACGAAATAGAGCCTCAGGCGAGAAAGCTCCCGTGTCCCAATCCCTGCTTGCTTCCCGGCGGTTCGCGCCGCTGTTCTGGTGCCAGTTCTTCTCGGCCTTCAACGACAACTTCCTGAAGAATGCGCTCGTCTTCCTGATCCTGTTCAAGATCGGGGGCTCGAACGCCGAGGCCCTGGTGACGCTCGCCGGCGCCGTGTTCATCGCGCCCTTCTTCCTCCTGTCCGGCATCGGCGGCGAGCTCGCCGACCGCTTCGACAAGGCGCTCGTCGCGCGGCGCCTGAAGCTCGCCGAGATCGGCGCCGCCGGCATCGCGGTCCTCGGGTTCTGGCTCCATTCCCTGCCGGTGCTGTTCGCGGCGCTCGCCGCCTTCGGCGTCATCGCGGCCCTGTTCGGCCCGATCAAGTACGGCATCCTGCCCGACCACCTGCGCCGCGAGGAGCTGCCCGCCGGCAACGCCCTCGTCGAGGCCGCGACCTTCCTCGCGATCCTCGTCGGCACGATCGCCGGCGGCTACGCGGCCCGCGAGGGCGGCGACCCCGCCTCGTTCGGCGGGCTCGTGATCGGGTTCGCGGTGCTGTGCTTCGCCGCGAGCCTCATGATTCCGAGGACCGGCGAGGCGGCCCCCGACCTGCGCATCGATCCGAACGTCCTGCGCTCGACGGCCGCGCTCCTCAAGGACCTCTGGGCCGATTCGCGGCTGTGGCGCGGCGGCGTGATCGTGTCTTGGTTTTGGCTCGTCGGCGCGGTCACGCTCTCGATCCTGCCTCCCCTGGTGAAGAACCGGCTCGACGGCACCGAGGAGGTGGTGACCGTGTTCCTCGCGGTCTTCTCGGTCGGCATCGCGGTCGGCTCGGGACTCGCCTCGTGGCTCGCGAGCGGGCGCATCGTGCTCCTGCCGACTGCGATCGGCGCCGTGCTGATGGGCGCCTTCGGCCTCGACCTCGCCTTCGCGGTGCGGGGCGCCGCGCCTGCGATGCCGCCGGCCGGCGCCGCGGCGTTCTTCGCCCGTCCGGAGGGCGTGCGGATCGCGATCGACCTCGCCGGCCTCGCGATCGCCGGCGGCCTCTTCATCGTGCCGGCCTTCGCGGCGGTGCAGGCCTGGGCCGGCGCGGACCGCCGCGCCCGGGTGATCGCGGCCGTGAACGTGCTCTCGGCCGCCTTCATGACGGGCGGCGCGCTCGTGGTCGCGGCCCTGCAGACGGCGGGCGTGCCGCTCGCCGCGATCATCGCGGGGCTCGGCGTCGCGAACCTCCTCGCCGGGGTCGTCATCTTCCGCACGCTGCCGACGAACCCGTTCCGCGACTTCCTCTCGATCCTGTTCCGGGCCTTCTACCGGCTCGAGGTGCGCGGCCTCGAGAACGTCGCCAAGGCCGGCCCGAACGCCATCGTCGCGCTCAATCACGTGAGCTTCCTCGACGCCGCGATCGCGCTCTCGCTGCTCGAGCGGGAGCCGCTGTTCGCGATCGACCACGGCATCGCCCAGCGCTGGTGGGTGAAGCCGTTCCTGAAGGTGACCCGCGCGCTGCCGCTCGACCCCTCGAAGCCGATGGCGACGCGCACGCTCATCAACGCGGTCAAGGGCGGCGAGACCCTGATCATCTTCCCGGAGGGGCGCCTCACCGTCACGGGCAGCCTGATGAAGGTCTACGACGGCGCCGGGCTCATCGCCGACAAGGCCGAGGCGATGGTCGTGCCGGTGCGCATCGAGGGGCCCGAGCGGACGTTCTTCTCGCGGCTCTCGCGCGAGCAGGTCCGGCGCAAGTGGTGGCCGAAGGTCACGGTCACGATCCTCGAGCCCGTGCGGCTCGCGGTCGATCCCGCCCTCAAGGGCAAGCACCGGCGCCAGGCGGCCGGCGCCGCGCTCTACCAGATCATGTCGGACCTCGTGTTCCGCACGACCTCGCTCGACCGCACCGTGTTCGAGGCGGCGGTCGAGGCGGCATTCGCCCACGGGCTCTCCCGGGTCGCCGTGGAGGACCCGATCACCGGGTCGCTGACCTACAAGCGCCTGCTCGTCGGCGCGAACGTGCTCGGGCGCAAGCTGATGCCGATCGCCGGCGAGGGCAAGGCGCTCGGCGTCATGCTCCCGAACGCCAACGGCGCCGCCGCGACGATCCTCGCCGCGATGTCGGCCGGCCGCGTGCCGGCGATGATCAACTTCACGGCGGGCGCCGCCAACATCCTGGCGGCCTGCAAGGCCGCCGAGATCGGCACCATCGTGACGTCGCGGGGCTTCGTCGAGCGGGGCAAGCTCGACGGTCTCGTGGCGGAGCTCGGCAAGGCCGTGCGGATCGTCCATCTCGAGGATGTCCGCGCCGGGATCGGGCTTGCCGACAAGCTGCGCGGGCTCGTCTCTTTCCGGAAGCCGCTCGTCCGGCGCCGGCCCGACGACCCGGCCGCGATCCTCTTCACCTCGGGCTCGGAGGGGGTGCCCAAGGGCGTGGTCCTGTCCCACCGCAACATGCTGGCGAACGCGGCCCAGGCTGCGGCGCGCATCGACTTCGGGCGCACCGACAAGGTGTTCAACGTCCTGCCGGTGTTCCACTCCTTCGGGCTCACCGTCGGCCTCGTGCTGCCGCTCGTCTCGGGGGTCAGGATCTATCTCTACCCGTCGCCGCTCCACTACCGGCTCATCCCGGAGCTGGTCTACGGCGTCAACGCCACGATCCTCTTCGGCACCGACACCTTCCTCGCCGGCTACGCGCGCGCCGCCCACCCCTACGACTTCCGCTCGCTGCGCTACGTGCTCGCCGGCGCCGAGCCGGTCAAGGAGGCGACGAGGCGGGTCTACATGGAGAAGTTCGGCCTGCGCATCCTCGAGGGCTACGGCGTCACCGAGACGGCGCCGGTGCTCGCCATCAACACGCCGATGTTCAACCGCTTCGGCACCGTCGGGCGCATCATGCCGGGGATGGAGGCGCGGCTCGAGCCGGTGCCGGGGGTCGAGGAGGGCGGGCGCCTCCACGTGCGCGGGCCGAACGTGATGCTCGGCTATCTGCGGGCCGAGAACCCCGGCGTCCTCGAGCCGCCGGCCGAGGGCTGGCACGACACCGGCGACATCGTCGCGATCGACGCCCAGGGGTTCATCGCCATCAAGGGCCGGGCGAAGCGCTTCGCCAAGATCGGCGGCGAGATGATCTCCCTGGCCGCCGTCGAGGCGCTCGCGTCCGAGCTGTGGCCGGACGCGCTCTCCGCGGTCGCGAGCGTCCCCGACGCCCGCAAGGGCGAGCGGCTTGTGCTCGTGACCGAGCGCCGGGACGCGACCCGCGCCGCGTTCCAGGCCTTCGCCAAGGGCAAGGGCGCGTCCGAGCTGATGATCCCGGCCGAGGTCCTCGTCGTCGACAAGGTGCCGGTGCTCGGCTCCGGCAAGCTCGACTTCGCGGGTGTGGCGAAGCTCGTGCGCGAGCGGGCGGCCTCGTCCGAGCCGCTCGCGGCAGCCGAATGAGGCGGTCCGGATGACCGCTTCGCCGGCGCCGCCCGCGCGCGAGATCCCCGTCGTCGACGTGCGCGACGGCGGCCCGGTCCGGCACGCCGCCTTGCGCCGGGACGCGATGCTGGAATTGCGCGAGGCGTGCTTCTCGGTCGTGCCTGTCCCCTTGCGGGGGATCGCGCGACCCCTCGACCGCATCTCCGCCGCGTGGCTCAAGGCAAGCCCGAGCCCCTACGTCGGCGAGATCGCGGAGATCGCCGTGATCGCCCAGCGGCCCGGCGTGTGGTTCGTCAACGCTTCTTATGAGTGGGGCTGCACGACACGGATCGACGTCGAGCCCGTGCCGACCTTGCGCCGCACCCTCGACTGGCCGTTCCCGGGCCTCGGGCGTCACGTCGAGATCGCGCTCCAGGACGGCGGCGCCGGCCTCTACGCCAACGTGACCTGGCCCGGCGCCGTCGGCGTCCTGACCGCAGTCGCGCCGGGGCGGTTCGCCGCCGCGATCAACCAGGCGCCCCTGTACCGCCGCACGCAGGTCGCCGCCCTCCTGCCGGCGGACTTCCTGCTCAACGGCGTCGCGACCTGGCGCAGCGCCGGGCGCTGGCCGGCGGCGCACCTCCTGCGCCGCGCCTTCGACGCCTGCGCCACCTTCGAGGCGGCGGTCGAGCTTCTCGCCGAGGCCCCGCTCGCGCGGCCGGCCCTCATCTCGATCGTCGGCGCCGAGCCCGGGCAGGGCTGCCTGATCGAGCGCACCGAGACCGCGGCGCACGTCCATCGCGGCAGCGGCTGCATCGCCAACGGCTGGCATCCGGCCGGGCCCGCGCGCCCGGGACATTGGCGCCCGCGCGGACGGTTCGTCCGCGGCGTCCCCGATTCGGAGGACCGCCGCGCGCGCCTCGGCCGCCACGCCTGCGAGCGGCCGCTCGACTGGCTCCAGGAGCCGGTCCTCAACGGCCTGACCCGGCTCGGCGTCGAAGCCTCGCCCGCGACCGGCGCCCTACGCGTTCTCGGCTTCGAGCCGACCTCGCGCCGCATGACCGAGGCCGTTCCCGCGACGCGGACGTTCGAAGGGATCGTAACGCCGGACGGGCTCGCGCGGGCGCCTGACCGGGACGCCGCCTGATCGCGAACGAAGCCCCTCTCACTCCGCGAGCCACAGGGCGGCCTCGGGCCTGAGGCCGACCGTCACCGGCGTCCCGACCTCGCGCAGCCGCTCCCCCGTCCGGAACGGCGCGTCGACGAGGAGCTCCGCCCCCGCGGCCGTCACTCCGTAGCGGACGCTCGCGCCGAGGAACTCCCGGCGGGCGACCGTGCCGGCGATCGCGGCATGGCCGGGGCCCTCGGGGTCGAGCGCCGCGTCCTGGGGGCGGAACACGAGCTTCGCCCCGGGCGGGACCGGCGCCTGCGGCGGGATCGGGACCTGCGTTCCCCCGGCGAGCGCGAACGCCCGCTCGCTCCCGCTCTCCACGACGTGTCCGTCGAGGACGTTGATGCTCCCCAGGAAGCCCGCGACGAAGAGGTCCGCCGGGCGCCGGTAAAGCTCCATCGGCGTCCCGACCTGCCGGATCGTCCCCTCGCGCATCACGGCGACCCGGTCGCAAATGGTGTTTGCCTCCTCCTGGTCGTGGGTGACGAAGATCGTGGTGACGCCGAGTCGGCGCTGGAGGTCGGCGAGCTCGCGCCTCACCTGCACCCGCAGCATCGCGTCGAGGTTCGACAGCGGCTCGTCGAGGAGCAGCACCTTGGGCTCGACCGCGACCGTGCGGGCAACGGCGACCCGCTGCTGCTGCCCGCCGGAGAGCTGCGAAGGGCGCCGGTCGGCGAGGCCCGCGAGGCCGACAAGCGCGAGCGCCGCGTCGACGCGCCGTGCGACCTCGGCCCGCGGCAGCCTGCGCTCTTCGAGACCGAAGGCGACGTTCTGCCTGACCGTCATGTGCGGCCACAGGGCGTAGGACTGGAACACCATTCCGACGTCGCGCCGCCACGGCGGCAGGCGCGAGATGTCGGCGCCGCCGACGAGCACGCGGCCTCGGCCCGCCTCGGCGAAGCCGGCGATGAGCCTCAGGAGGGTCGTCTTGCCGCAGCCGGAGGGGCCGAGGAAGGCGAAGAACTCGCCGGGCTCGACCCTGAGGCTCACGTCCTTCAGGACGCGGGTCTCGCCGTAGGAGAGGTCGACGCGCTCGATCTCGACGGCGACGGCGCGGCCCGCCGGCCCGGCTGCGGACCTCATGCGGATCCCGCGCCCCTCAGGGCCTGCCCGCGCTCGACCAGGAGGTGCGACAGGAAGGTGCAGGCGGCGACCAGCACGACCGCGATCACGCCGAGCGCCGCGCCCGGCCCGCGCCCCGCGGGCGACTGCATGAGGACATAGAGGCCGTAGGCGAGCGGCGCGTCGGAGTTCGACTGGACGAGCATCAGGGTCGCGGAGAGCTCGACCGCCGCAGTCGAAAAGCTCGTCACGAAGCCCGCGAGCACGCCGCCGGCGATCAGCGGCAGCACGATGCGGCGCACCGTGCGGGTCTTGGTGGCGCCGAGATTCTCGGCCGCTTCCTCAAGCGCGACCGAGAGCTGCTGCAGCGCCGCGTGGCAGGCGCGCAGCGCATAGGGCAGGCGGCGCACGGCGAGCGCCAGCACGATCATGATCCAGAGCGTCGCGAGCGGGACCCCGCCCGGGAGCTGCACCCCGTAGAAGGCGCGCAGGTATCCGATCCCGAGCACGACGCCGGGGATCGCGAGCGCCGAGGTCGCCGCGAAGTCGAGCCATTCGCGCCCGACGAGCCGGGTGCGCAGGACGAGGTAGGCGATCGCGGCGCCGAGCGCGACATCGATCAGCCCCGCGAGCGAGGCGTAGACGAGGGTGTTGCGGATGTAGAGCGAGCTCTCGCCGGCGATGCGGGCGTAGTGCGCGAAGGTGTAGGCGTCGGGCAGAGGGCTGAACGACCACACGGTCGCAAGCGAGAGGAGCAGGAGCCCGAGATGCGGCGCGAGCACGAGGGCGAGGATCAGGAGCACGACCGCGTAGGCGGCGGCCGCCTCGAACGGCCGCAGGCGGCGCTTGGCGAGCCCGCCGCCGCCGCGCTGCAGGGTCGCGTAGTCCCTGGCGCGCAGGGCGAGGCCCGAGATCCACATCGCCAGGACCGAGGCCGCGATCAGGACGACCGAGATGACGTAGCCCATCGGATCGGCGATCCCGATCGAGGTCACCCGGAGATATGCCTGCGGCGCCAGCATGTCCTTGACGTTGAGGAGCAGCGGCGTCGCGAGGTCGTCGAACACCTTGACGAACACGAGCGACGCGCCCGCGACGTAGCCCGGCATGGCGAGCGGCAGGACGATGCGGCGGAACAGCCGGAAGCCCGAGCTGCCGAGGTTCTGGGCCGCCTCCTCCATGGCGCGGTCGATGGTGCGCAGCGCCGCCGAGAGGTTGACGAGGATGAACGGGAAGTAGTGCACCGCCTCGACGAAGATGACCCCGTTCAGCCCTTCCATGAACGGGACCTTCAGGCCGAGCCACTCGTCGAGGAGGAGGTTCACGGTGCCGTTGCGCCCGAACAGGAGCTGCATCGCGACCGCGCCGACGAAGGGCGGCATGACGAGCGGCAGGAAGCCGAGCGTCTGGACGAGGAGCGCGCCGCGGAACTCGAAGCGGGTCGTCAGGTAGGCGAGCGGCAGGGCGAAGAGCGACCCGAGCGCCACCGCCATGGCGGAGACCCAGGCCGAGTTCCAGAACGAACGGACGAACAGGTCGGTGCGGACGAAGTCCGCGAAGTTGACGAGGGTGAAGGCGCCCGAGCCCTTCTCCGTGAAGGCGACGTAGACCACGGTCGCGACCGGCCACAGGAGCGCCACCCCCAGGAACAGGGCGATGGCGAGCGCAAGCGCCGCCTGGCCGCCCGAGGCCGACATACGTCCCGACGCCGGATAGGGGAGGGCGACCGCCACCGGGACTCCTGCTCCGTTCCCTTCGGCCTCGGGTCAGCGCGCGGCCCGGAGCGCCTCCTCGGCCTTCGTCCTCGCCTGCGCGTAGCGGTCCTTCGCGAAGGCCGCCCATTGCGCCTCGAGCTCGGCCTGCCGGGCGCTCTTGTCCTTGCCGCCGGTGAAGGCGGCGGCGAGCTCGCGCGAGGCGGCCTCGGCCTCGGTGACGGACATGGCGGCGATGAGGTCGCGCGCCTCCTTGACGAGGGCGCGCGCCTGGGGGTTGTCCTTCCGCTCGAGCGCCGCCTCGGCGTCGTGGATGGCCTTCGTCGCGCCCTTCAGCGCGTCGAGCTGGAAGGTGATCGTCTGGTCGAACAGGGTGTCGACGACGGCGGTGCGCTTCTCGGACACGTCCACGTCGAACTTCACCCGGGCGCCGAGCGCCGGGTCCTTGAAGGGGTTCGGATAGTCCGCCGGGGCCTTGTCGTAGGTTGCCGGGTTGACCGGCAGGCGGCGGATGCCGGGCTCGAGCAGCACCTCCTGGCCGGCGGGCGACAGCAGGAACTCGACGAAGGCCTCGGCGGCGGCCCGGTTCGGGGCGTTCGCGACGATCGCGACGTTCGCCGGCACGATGGTGGTGACGGTCGGGTAGACGAATTTCACCGGGAAGCCCGCGGCCTGGGACGAGAACGCGAAGAAGTCGATCACGATGCCGACGCCGACCTGGCCCGAGTTCACGGCCTCCGGCACCCCGAACGAGCGCTCGGTCACGCCGCGGAAGTTGCCGGCCATCTCCTTGACGGTGCGCCAGCCCCTGTCCCAGCCCTCGCCCTGCAGGATCGTCTCGATCGTGAGGTGCGTCGTGCCGGAGCGGGAGGGCGCCGCGATCGAGACGTGGTCGAAATAGACGGCCTTGGCGAGGTCGCTCCAGTCCTTCGGCGCGGGCAGCTTGTTCGCCCGCGCGTAGCGCTCGTTCCACATGATGCCGTAGCCCGAGGCCGCGAAGCCGAAATAGAACCCCTCCGGGTCGTTGATCGGGAACGCGCCGATCTTCTCCGGGATGCCGGCGGCCTTCGGCCGGTACTTCTGGAGGAGGCCCTTGCCCTTCAGCACCTCGAAGGCGTCGGGCGCCGAGGCCCAGAACAGGTCGACCTGGTTGCCGGCCCTCGTCTCCTCGAGGTACTTCACGCCCGCGTTGGTGTTGCGGTTCTGCACCTCGAGGATCGCCCCGGGCACCGCCTTCTCGAAGGCCTTCTTGACCGGATCGGTCACGTCCTTCGAGAAGGACGTGACGACGGTGACCTTGCCGGACGGGCCTTGCGCCGCCGCCGGGCGGGCCGCGAGGCCCGCGGCCACGATCATGGCGAGGATCAAGCCGAGCGAGCGAAGCATTTCCATTCCTTCCCGAGACGCGGCGCCGGACCTGCCGCGCCGTTCGAGCCCTTACTTACCAGTCCGCCGGACGGCCTCGTCAAGCGAGCCCCTGCGTTCACGCTTGCAGGCCCGGGGCCGACACCTATGATCCGGCCCCGACAGAGGAGGCTTCCCCATGGACATCACCCGGGCGACGGCGGTTCAGACCCGGCGCGGGCGGGCCGAGTGGTTCACGGGCACCGTGTGGCAGGATCCGATCGTCGAGGCGCCGGACCCGGCCCGCATCAAGGCCGTGCGGGTGACGTTCGAGCCGGGCGCGCGCACCGCCTGGCACACGCATCCCCTCGGGCAGACCCTGCACGTCGTCTCCGGGCTCGGGCGGGTGCAGACCTGGGGCGGGCCGGTCCAGGAGATCCGCCCCGGCGACACGGTGTGGATCCCGCCGGACGAGAAGCACTGGCACGGCGCGGCGCCCGGGACCGCTCTCGTCCATCTCGCCTTGCACGAGCACCGGGACGGCGTCCACGTGACCTGGCTCGAGCACGTGACGGACGAGCAATACGCCGTCGCGCCGGGCGGCTAGGAGGCAAGCCCGAAGATCGCACGCGCCTCGGACGGGGTCGCGACCGAGGCGTCGAGCAATTCGACGATGGTGGCGGCGCGCTCGACCAAGGCGGCGTTGCTCGGCGCGAGCTGGCCTTTGCCGAGGTAGAGGTTGTCCTCGAGGCCGACGCGCACGTTGCCGCCCGCCGCGACCGCGACCGCCGCCATCGGGAACTCGGCCCGGGCGATGCCGAAGGCCGACCAGGCCGCGTTCTTCGGCAGCCGGTCGCGCATCTGGATCAGCGTCTCGGGCGTTGCTGGCGCGCCGTAGGAGATCCCGAGGCAGAGCTGGAACAGCGGCGGCTCGGCGATGTGCCCGTCCGCGATGAGGCGCTTCGCGAGCTCGATGTGGCCGAGGTCGAAGACCTCAATCTCGGGCTTTACGCCCACGGCCTTCGCCCGGTCCGCCATCTCGCGCAGATGCGTCGGGGTGTTCGCGAAGATCGTCTCGCCGAAGTTCATGGTGGCGACGTCGAGGGTGCAGATCGGCGGGCGGATCGCCTCGATGTGGCGCATGCGCACCGCCGGCGTCGTGAGCGTCGTGCCTTCGCCGGCGCGGCGCGGCTCGGCCGGGTCCGGGGCGAAGCGGCCGCCGGCGCCGGTCGTGAGGTTGAGGACCACGTCGTCGTTCTTGTCGCGGATGCGGTCGACGACCTCCTGGTAGAGGGAAAGCTCCATCGACGGCTTCGTGGTCCTCGGGTCGCGCACGTGGATGTGGACGACGGCGGCCCCGGCCTTGGCGGCGTCGAGGGCCGAGTTCGCGATCTCTTCAGGGGTGACCGGCACGGCCGGGTTCTTCGACGGCGTGTCGAATGAGCCCGTGAGGGCGCAGGTGATGACGACTTTCCGGTTCATGCGTTCCCTCCCACGCTCCTCATGCTGAGGTGCCCGCGAAGCGGGCCTCGAAGCACGCACGCCGGCAAAGCTGCATCGACGTGCTGCGTCCTTCGAGGCTCGGCCTTCGGCCGAGCACCTCAGGATGAGGAGGTTTTAATTGAATCCCCCGTCGACCACGATGGTCTCGCCGTTGATGTGGCCATGGACGGCGAGAAACAGCATGGCCTCGGCGATGTCGGAGGGCTTCGCGGTCTTGGCGAGGAGCGTGCGCTCGATCGTCGCCTGCTTGCGCTCGTCGGGCCACGGGTTCGTCCACGGCGTGTCGACGAGGCCGGGCGCGACGGCGTTGACCCGCACGTCGGGCGCAAGCGCTCGCGCTAAGCCCTTCGTCAGGTTGATGACCCCGGCCTTCGATGCCCCATAGGCCATGCTGCTGCCCCGCCGCCCGAGCCCTGCGACCGACGCCGTGTTGACGATCGCGCCCTTCGTGGCCTTGAGCGCCGCCGCCGCCGCGTGGGCGCAGCGGAACGGGCCGACGAGGTTCGTCGACAAGATGAGCTGCCAGAACTCCTCGGTCATGGCGTCGAGGTCGGCGAAGTCGATCGGCTGGAGCGAGCCCGGCGTGCCGGCGTTGTTGACGAGGACGTCGAGGCGCCCGAGCTTTTGGATCGCCTCGCCGACCATCCGCTCGGCGTCGCCGGGCTTCGAGACGTTGCCGGGCGCCGGGACCACCTTGAGGCCGGATGAGGTCAGCCGCGCGATCTCCTCGGGCGCGCGGTTGTCCTCGGGCAGATGGTTCATGGCGACGGTCGCGCCGTTGCGCGAAAAAATCTCGACCGCCGCGAGCCCGATGCCCGACGAGCCGCCGGTGACGAGGACGGCCTTGCCGGTGAGATCGGCGGTGATCATTTGCTCCCCCTCTTCACGCTGCGCGTTCCTCCTCTCGCCGCTTGCGGGGAGAGGAGGGTGTCAATCGATCTTCGCGCCCGAGGCCTTCACGACCTTGGCCCACTTCTCGATCTCGGCCTTGACGAAGGCGCCGAGCTCGTCGGGCTTGTACATGCGGATCTCGCCGCCGATGTCGGCGAAGCGTTTCTGCAGCTCCGGGTCCGCCAGCGCCTTCAGCACCTCGGCGTTGATCTTCGCGACGATCTCGGGCGGGGTCTTGGCCGGCGCGAAGATCGCGAACCAGCTCGAGGCGTCGAAGCCGGGGAGGCCCGATTCGGCGATGGTCGGCACGTCGGGCAGCGCCGAGGTGCGCTTCGCCGAGGTGACGGCGATGGCCCGGAGGTTCCCGCCCCGCACCTGCTCGATCGAGGACGGCAGGTTGTCGAACATCACGTCGACCTGGCCTGCGATGAGGTCGTTCACGGCGGGCGCCGAGCCGCGGTAGGGCACGTGCACGAGCTCGACCCCGGTCATCTGCTTGAACATCTCGCCCGAGAGGTGGATCGAGGTGCCGTTGCCCGACGAGGCGAAGCTCAGTTTCTTCGGCGCGGCCTTGGCCTCGGCGATGAACTCCTGGACCGTCTTCGCCTTCACGTTCTTCGGGTTGACCTCCATGATGTTCGGAACGCCCGCGAGGAACGCGACGGGGGCGAAGTCCTTCACCGGGTCGAAGGGCATGCGCGCGTAGAGGCTCGTGTTGATGGCGTGCGTGCCGACGGTCCCGACGAGGAGGGTGTAGCCGTCGGGATCGGCCTTCGCGACCGCGTCCGAGCCGATGTTGCCGCCGGCCCCGCCGCGGTTGTCGATGACGAAGTTGTGGCCGAAGGCCTTGGCGAGCCGGTCGCCGATGTGGCGGGCGAAGATGTCCGTCGTGCCGCCGGCCGGGAACGGCACGATGAGCTTGACGATGCGGTTCGGATAAGTGTCGGCCGGGGAGGCCGCGCAGGCGGGCGCGGCAAGCGCGAGGGCCGCGGTGAGCGCGGCGGCGAGCGCGAGGGCGGTCTGGCGCATGGGCGTTCCTTCCGTCATCTTGTCGTTGGCCCCTGTAAACCAGCCCTCCCGCCCTCCCGTCAACTTGAAGAGCTTCGCATGACCTCGCCCCGCTGGAAGCGCCGGCCGCACGGATCGACCTGGGGCGACTTCGGCCCGGACGACGAGCTCGGGCGGCTCAACCTCCTCACCCCCGAGACGGTGCGCCGGGCCGTCGCCGAGGTGCGCGAGGGCCTGACCTTCTGCCTCTCGCTCCCCCTCGAGTACCCCGGCGGCAACGTGCTCAACCCGCGCCGCCACCCGCCGGTGGTGCGCCCGACGGTCAGGGGCACGCGGCCGAACTTCAACTTCCGCCTCTGCGAAGAGGTGCCCGACGCCACCGACGTGATCTGCGACGACCTCGTCGTCATGCACCTGCAGTACTCGACCCAGTGGGACAGCCTCGCCCACGTCGGCTCCCTCTTCGACGCCGACGGGGACGGCAGGCCGGAGGCCGTCTACTACAACGGCTTCCGCGCCGACGAGGACGTGGTCGGGCCGCGCGACGGCACCGAGGCCGGGGTGCCGCACGGCCTCGGCGCCGCGACCTCGTCGCAGGCCAAGAAGCTCGGCGTGCACCGCATGGCCGAGCGGTGCATGCAGGGCAGGGGGGTGATGATCGACCTTCACGCCCACATGGGCCGCGAGCGTGTCTTGGTCGGCTACGACCGCCTCATGCGGGTGATCGAGGCCGACAAGGTCGAGGTCGAGCCGGGCGACATGGTCTGCCTCCACACCGGCTTCGGCGCGCTCCTCCTGGAGCAGGGCGGCCGGCCCGATCCGGCGGTCGTCAACAGCGCCTGCGCCGTTCTCGATGGGCGCGACAGCAAGCTCCTGCGCTGGATCGCGGACTCAGGGCTTTCCTGCCTCATCGCCGACAACTACGCCGTCGAGGCCCACCCGGCGACTCCCGCCGAGGGCTGCTGCGCGACGCTGCCCCTGCACGAGCACTGCCTCTTCCGCCTCGGCGTCAACCTCGGCGAGCTGTGGCACCTCACGCCGTTGGCGGAATGGCTGCGCGCGAACGGCCGCTCCCGGTTCTTGCTGACGGCACCGCCGCTCCGCCTCACCGGCGCCGTCGGTTCGCCCGCGACGCCGGTGGGGACTGTGTAGATGAGCTCGCCTGCATTAACGCCGGTTCACGGCGTTGCTGGCTGCGCAGATGAGACTTGGCTGGGCGGCGATTGGGGCGTCGTCTGGATCACAGTGGGCGGTTGGGACGATGGTACAGGTTCCGCGACTTTGGCGGTTCCACGGCCCAAGATGTACCCTGACAGGCCTCCCAGTAGGGCCGACAGTTCCTTGCCTTCCAAGATGTGCAAGATGCCGAACAGGATGATCGCAATCACAAGCGAGAACAACGTGACGAATTGAATCCCGGAATCGCCGGCGAAAATAGCCTTCTTAATCTCCTCGGATTTGAATGCGATAAAAAAGAATCCTACAATTACGGTACCTACGAGGAAGCTGAACGCAACAGTTGCCCAGTTCGTATATTGTATTGTGTCGGTCTCCGTCTGCAACATCAAATGGGATGCCTCATCCGTGATCGCCAGCGTCTCGTCCAGACGCCTGGTGAGAGTGACAATATCTGTAAGGATTGTATCAATTTCTTTGATCTGCCCTTCAAGATTTGTGATCTCCAGTTCTCTTTGCCGCTTTTCATCTTCTTTAATTCTCGTTTGGTTTTGAATATCTCTTTCCGTCACGCTGATGAAATTGTTAACATCATCTAATCTACGCTTCTGCCGTTCGAGCTTTTGACTTTTCTCCGGTGAATCCGGTTCTGCTTGGACATCTCTTGTTTCGCTCTGCACCACCTCTCGATGGGATTTTGCTGCTCTCAGGCTCGATTCTAAACTTCGCAGGTCAGAGTCTGAGTAGTTTTTTCGATCGGCCAACTTGGTTCGTTGCGTCGCGCGTATTTGGCGAACACCGTCGGCTAATGTCCTCAGTTCCGGAATGCGCTTCACCAATTTGGAGCGCAATGAGCGGAACTTTCCCAATCTCTGTGCCTTAGTGCTGCGATCGGGTTTCTCTGAAAGGTCTGTTCGGTCCGGCGCCAGCTTCTGCCCTTCTTCCACCAATTTCTTTGCATCCTCCACGATAGAGAAGTCGAGTTCAGTGAACAACGACGCTACCGATGGCGGTAAGGTTGAGTTCTGTGCCAAAACCCCGGTAGCAGAACACGCAAAAACAAACCAGCCGGCAAAGGTCAGACGGGCTGCAAGTAGCATTTACATCTCCCTGAAGTAATGCGCTGTTCGGGAAGACAACTACACATGCAGTAGATCACGTTCAACGACTCTAGGCAAGCTCGCCGAAGCGAGGACAGCTCTATATCGCCCGAGCCATACATGGTGGCGGAGGGCTGCCGGGATTCCAGTGCCGGACTCGCAGACGGATTTCGGCATACGTCGAGCGGGCGCTGACCGAACGAGAGCCGCTGGTCTTTACGCCACGATCCGCCATCCGTAGCCTTCACCCACCAACAGGAGGGAACGACGATGCGTAGATTGATGGCTAGCATGCTCACTGCCTCGCTCCTCTCCTTCGCCGCTCGCGCCGACACGCTCGCCACGAAGGACATGCCCGTCCGCATCGAGCTGCATCCGCTCCAGACCCTCACCCTGTCGGACCAGCAGTTCCTCGCCGGCGACAAGGAGGGCGCCAAGGCGACGACCCTCGGGGGCGAGCTGTCGATCGCGCAGGGGCAGGGGCGGCTGCCCGTGGTGGTCCTCATGCACGGCTCGGGCGGGGCGGGCGGCAACATCGGCTACTGGCAGCGCAAGCTCCACGCGATGGGCATCTCGACCTTCGTGATCGACGGCATGACCGGGCGCGGCTTCGCCGGGGTCGGCTCGAACCAGGCCTCGCTCGGGCGCCTCAACTTCATCGTCGACATGTACCGGGCGCTCGGCATCCTGGCGAAGCATCCCCGGGTCGACCCGGAGCGCATCGCCCTCATGGGCTTCTCCCGCGGCGGGCAGGGGGTGCTCTACGCCGCCGTCGAGCGCTTCCACGGCCTGTGGAACGAGAGCGGTGTGAAGCCCGCGGCCTACGTCGCGTTCTACCCCGACTGCGCCACGACCTACCGCGACGACACAGGCGTGGCGGCGAAGCCCATCCGCATCTTCCACGGCACGCCGGACAACTACAATCCGGTGCGGACCTGCAAGGCCTTCGTCGAGCGGCTGAAGGCCGCGAAGGCGGACGTCGAGCTCACCGAGTACCCGAAGGCCGAGCACGGCTTCGACAACCCGCTCGCCCCGAACCCGGCCCAGGCCGCCGCGCGCGACCAGTCGGTCCGCGAGTGCACCATCCGCGAGGGCGAGAACGGCGTGCTGATCAACGAGGCCACGAAGGCGCCCTTCGCCTACACCGACGAATGCGTCCGCCTCGGCCCCCTCGTCGGCCACGACCCTGAGGCGACCGAGGCCGCGACGGTTGCGGTGACAGGGTTCCTCAAGACCGTTCTGAAGCCTTGAGGCGTCACCGCTCCAGGATGAAGCAGTCCTCGATCTCCCAGCCGTCCTCCGGGCGGATGCCGGTCTCGGCGCGGGGGATGCGGGTGTACTCGTCGCTGTCGCGCAGGAACAGCAGGCGCTCCGTGACGCGCTCGACGCAGGTCCAGTGCGGCTCGTAGTAGGTCGACTCCTTGTGGTAGTCGCCGAAGCCGACGAGGGCGATAGCGTCCTGCGGCGGGTGCAGCGCCGGGGGTGGAGCGGCGCTCCGGCCGCGCTTCTTCCTCGGACGCTTCCGCGCGAGCGCGGCGCCGACCGCCTTCCAGAGCGCGTGGGAATGCTCGCCGTGCGCCGGATGCATCGGCCGGCACGCCCAGGGCGGCCAGCCCTGCTCGTCGGTCCAGGCCCGCGCCGCCTGGAGCATGACCTCCATCTGCGCCCGGTCGGTGCCCTCGGCGATGACCGAGCGCATGTCCCCCGGCACCGCCTCGGCGAGCCGCGAGACGAGCACCGCGCCGGCGACGCGGCTCATGCGCTCGGGGAACAGCGCCGAGAGCGCGTTGACGATGGTGTAGAGCCCGCACAGCCCCTCGTCGTGCTGGCGGAACTTGAGGATGTCCTGGTGCATGCGCGTTCGTTGGCTTTGACCCGACCCGTGCCGTGCCCGGATTCGGGCACCCCGAGCCAACGCCTAGGAGCGCATGATGGCGGCATCACGCCCGTCCGGCCCGGGCTGGCTTTAAGCGCCGGCGCCCGCGCGCCATGGCCGGGCTTGGCCCGGCCATCCACGTCTTTGCCGGGGCGAGCCTCGACTCTCAATCGGGATGACGGCGGCGCAAGTCGTGGATGCGCGGGCCAAGCCCGGGCATGACGGGCGCGGGCTACTCGGCAGCCGGCCGGAGGGTCCCTGCGCCGAACGGGATCGCCGCCACCGCCTCGGCGGCGTCGGCGCGGAACGCCGGGTCCGTCCGCAGCGCGTCGAGGGAACGCGGGGCGGGGAACGGCGCGCCGGTGAGCTCCTCCCAATCCTCCACCGCGAACGCCAGCACCTCGGCCGCTTGCGCGATCGCCTCGTCGAGCGTGTCCCCGGCCGTGATGACGCCCGGCACGTCGGGGAACGACACGCCGTAGCAGGAGGCTGGGTCCTTATGGATGATGGCGATGTAGTGGGTCATCGCTGTTCAATCGGTCACACCGGCTTAGGTGTCTTGTCAGCCCAATCGATTACCTGATTAAACCACTGGCCAAGCTTTCTTGGGCTGATTGTTTCCATCCTAAGCCCCGCCTCTCCAAAATGACTCAAGGTATGCAAGAGCGTTGCCTCGCCAAGCTCCGCTCCAATTCCAAGCCCGCGCCACACCTCAGGTGCTCTCGGCGACATAGCACCGTGGACGAGTTTAGATCGGAGATCATAAGCTGTGCGGGCCTTTTCACGCCATGCATCTCGGTCATTTGCGTGCGGGTCAAAACATATTGCAGCAACCCTTTCGGAAACAAGCTTTGCTATGTCATTCTTTTCTTCAGTCATGACCATTCTTTCGAGAGCGGTCACATATTTCACAACGCTTGTAGAAGGACTGTCATCTCGTGACGCTTCTCCGAACCATTGTGCAGCGTCCAGGAATCGGTGGCTTAACGGTCGCTCTAGATCTGGATCGACTGCGGCCTCCAGGGCTACGCCGCACAATTCCAGAAGGCGCTGATACTCAGGACGGTCCAGACATTTAGACCACCCAGCCTCGAAATTCACTTGGCCTGCCCATGCAACTGAGGCGGAGGAGCGCAAGCGTCCATCTGCCGAAATCGTGAGACTACCCCGCCGATCGGTTCGCACCGCCGGGCCAGCAACACGCATTTTATATGTAGATTGTGCCCCAAGTACCAGATGGAGGCAGTCCAAAGCAGATGTCACCGCACGCTCAGCAATGCGAGCTGATGTTTTCGGGTCACAGCATTTAACTGTCACTTGGGCCACCCAATTAAAATTGCGATAGTATTTCAATGCTCTAGCGAGTACCCAGCGATTTCGCTTTCGTTTGTTCTCGTGTGAGTTTTTTGCTTGGAGTTTATCAAGAATAAAGCGACGAAATACACTTCGATTGCGGAATACTACCGGTCCAACCCGCAATTCGGCAGGATCTTTTGCATGCATAAGGTGGCAAGGCACCAAATGCTCGATATCTGTGCAACTCGCACGGGCTTGTTTTCCAACCGCACTGAGGACGCGTTCGACTTGCGTCACATCTAGTGGTCGCTTTTCACGAAGGAATCGTTGAACAATTAACTCACCAAGTGGTCTTAGCAACGTGTCACGCTCGACGCGACGCGACAGACCAGATCTGCGGCCCGCCTCTTCAGCGAGCTTCTCAAGCTTCATTGCAGCCGCGCGCCCGCAGAGAATAGAACCCCCACCAGTGGGATGCGGGATCGTGTGAAAAGCATCTTCCCGCGGAATGCGCTTAATTCCATCCTTTGTTCGAATACCCTCTTCCAGCAGACGCTGGAGCCGAGTGCACTCCTCAAAGACGAAGGCAACCGCTTGGACAAGCTCCTGCTTTTTATTTCCGATATTGGATTGGCTTGGCATCAGAGTCTTAACGCGCTGCAGCAGCCCGACGCTACCCCGCCCCCTGCACGAAACTATCCAGCACCATCTTCCGCCCGGCCTTGTCGAAGTCCACCGTGAGCTTGTTGCCGTCGACCGCGGCGACGGTGCCCGGGCCGAACTTCTGGTGGAAGACTCTTGCGCCGGTCGCGTAGGCGGAGGCCGCGCCGGTGCTCTTCGCGACGAGCTCGCCTTCGATCAGGACCGGGCCGCGGGGGGGCTTGCCTTCGCGGTTGCGGCCGAAGCCCGGGCCGGAGCCCGAACCCCCCGAGCCCCAGCCGCGGCGCACGCCGGGGAAGGGGGCTCCGGCGTCCTCGAAGCCGCCGCGGTTGCCGTCGCCGAAGCCGCTGCGGTCGCCGGAGCCGCGGCCGTAGCCGCCGTCTCCCCCGCCGCCGTAGCCCGGATCGCGGCTCCCGCCGCCGCCCATCGCCGCCCGGTTTGCCTGCGCCCGCTGCCAGCCCGGCGTCGCGTAGCTCGACCCGGCGAAGGGCTGCTGCATGCGGTCGAAGCGGGAGGGGCCGTAGGAGAAGCTCGCGGGGGCTTCCGTGACCTCGACGGCGTCCTCGGGCAACTCGTCGATGAACCGGCTCGGCACGGTCGAGTTCCACATCCCATGGATGCGCCGGTTCGAAGCGAAGTAGATCTTGGCCCGCCGCCGCGCGCGCGTCAGGCCGACGTGGGCGAGGCGGCGCTCTTCCTCGAGGCCTGCCTTGCCGCTCTCGTCGAGGGAGCGCGGGCTCGGGAACAGCCCTTCCTCCCAGCCCGGCAGGAACACGGTGTCGAACTCGAGGCCCTTGGCGGCGTGGAGCGTCATGAGGCTCACGCGCTCGGAGGCGTCGCCGTCGTTCGCCTCCATGACAAGGGAGACGTGCTCCAGGAAGCTCGCCATGTCGGGGAATTCCTCCATGGAGCGCACGAGCTCTTTCAGGTTCTCGAGCCGCCCGGCGGCGTCGGCGGAGCGGTCGCGGCTCCACATGTCGGTGTAGCCGGACTCCTCGAGGATCGTCTGCGCGACCTCGGCGTGCGGCATGGTCTCGACGAGCTTTCCCCAGCGCGAGAAGGCGGCGAGAAGGTCGCGCAGCGACGTGCGCGGCTTCGGCTTCAGCTCCTCGGTCTCGACGAGGAACCGGGCCGCCTCCATCAGGGGGATCTTCGCCCGCCGGGCGTGGCCGTGCAGGAGGTTGAGGGTGGCATCGGCGAGGCCGCGCTTCGGCACGTTGACGATGCGCTCGAAGGCGAGGTCGTCGGCCGGGTTCGCGGTCGCGCGCAGGTAGGCGAGAGCGTCGCGGATCTCGGCGCGCTCGTAGAAGCGCGGGCCGCCGATGACCCGGTAGGGCGTGCCGGTCTGCACCAGCCGGTCCTCGATCTCGCGCATCTGGGCCGAGATGCGCACGAGGATCGCGATCTCGGAGAGGTCGTGCTTGTTCGAATGCAGCGCCTCGATCTCCTCGCCGACGAGGCGGGCCTCCTCCTCGCTATCCCAGGCCCCCGTCACGGTCACCTTCTCGCCGGGGACGTCCTCGGTGCGGAGCGTCTTGCCGAGGCGGCCCTCGTTCCTGGCGATGAGGGTCGAGGCGGCGTTGAGGATGTGGCCGGTCGAGCGGTAGTTGCGCTCGAGGCGGACGACCTTCGCGCCGTGAAAGTCGTGCTCGAAGCGCAGGATGTTGTCGACCTCGGCGCCGCGCCAGCCGTAGATCGACTGGTCGTCGTCGCCGACGCAGCACAGGTTCTTCCGGGTCTGGGCGAGGAGCCGCAGCCACAGATACTGGGCGACGTTGGTGTCCTGGTACTCGTCGACCAGCATGTAGCGGAAGCGGTTCTGGTAGATGCCGAGAATCTCGGGGTTGTCGCGCCACAGGCGCAGGCATTCGAGCAGGAGGTCGCCGAAGTCGACGGCGTTCAGCGTCTTGAGCCGCGCCTGGTAGGCCCGGTAGAGGTCGCCGCCTTTCCCGAAGGCGAAGGCCGCGGCCTCGCCCGGGGGCACGCGGTCGGGGTCGAGGCCGCGGTTCTTCCAGCCGTCGATGTAACCGGCGAGCTGGCGCGCCGGCCAGCGCTTCTCGTCGATGTTCTCGGCCTCGATGACCTGCTTCATGAGGCGGAGCTGGTCGTCGACGCCGAGGATGGTGAAGTCGGACTTGAGCCCGACGAGCTCGGCGTGGCGGCGCAGCACCTTGGTGCCGATCGAGTGGAAGGTGCCGAGCCAGGGCATCCCTTCGGCGACCGAGCCGACAAGCGCCCCGACGCGCTCCTTCATCTCCCGCGCCGCCTTGTTGGTGAAGGTCACGGCCAGGATGTCGAAGGGCCGCGCCTTGCCGGTCGCGATGAGGTGGGCGATGCGGGTCGTCAGCACCCGGGTCTTGCCGGTGCCGGCGCCGGCGAGCACCAGCACCGGCCCTTCCGTCGCCTCGACGGCCTCCCGTTGCTCGGGGTTGAGCCCGGCGAGATAGGCCCCTCCTTGAGGGGCGACCGCCGCGCGGGCGCGCGCCGAGAGAGACCCGGGCTTCGGCTCGGGGCGGGCGTCGTCGAACGGGCTTGCGCCGATCGGGTCGGGTCGAGTCATCGCAGATAAAGCTCTGGACCAAAAGGCGAACGGCGTCGAGGCCGGAGGGCTCCGCATGCACAGCCGCCGCGCCGCGGGAAAAGCCCCTCGTCCGGGCGGCGCATCGTCCCTACATGGGGTCTCAAGAGCCCGATTTCAGGAGACGCCGATGCGCGCCCTCGTCATTGCAGCGGGTTTGGCCGCCGCGCTCGCGCCGGGCTTCGCCTCGGCCCAAGTTTCCTTGGCCCAGGTCGAGCGCCTGCCGTCGACGAGCCGGGCCGAGCGCCAGCTCATCGAGAACAACCGCGCCCTCGACCTCCAGCAGCAGCAGCGCGGCTTCAGCCAGCAGAACCAGTTCGAGGTCAACCAGCTCCGCAACCAGCTCCAGCAGCAGCAGATGTTCCCGCCTCCCGGACGCGCCTGCCCGACGGGGGCGGTGGCGTGCTGAGCCACGCGGCCCCCGACGGAGCGGCTTGAAAAGTCTAACGGCCGGACGCGCGCCGGCGCGCCGCGAGGAGGTCGATCCCGACGTCGACGAAGGCGGCCGCGAGCCGCTCGGGCCAGCCGCCGCGGGCGCGCCTCGCGGGAGGCTTCCTCCCGGGCCTCTTCGGCCTCTTCGGCGGCGGCTTCGGGATGTGCAGGAACAGCACCGGGACGGGCGCGCCGAGCGCCGCGAAGTAGGCGGCGTTGCAGAGGTAGCGTCCGGCATCCCGGGACGCGCGGCAGGGGAGGCCGTGCCGGCTAAGCCTCGCCAGCACGGGCGCTGCCGCGACGGCGCTCGACCGGTGGGCCGGGCCGGGCGCGAGGGTCAGGCCCGTCCGCCGGAAGCCCTGCGCGTCGGGCGAAAGCAGGCTCGCCCGGTTCGCGGCCCGCCGCTCGACCCGAATGTTCTTGGCCCGCCCGGCGACGCCGATCATCAGCACCGCGTCCAAATCCCCTTCGGCGAGGGCCGGCGCGAGCACGCCCTCGATCGAGGCGTAGGCCGTGTCGAGAACGAGCGCCCGCGCCTCGACGCCGAGCCGCCGCCAGCGCGGCGAGGCCGCGACAAGGCGCGCAACCGCCGCGCTCGGATTGGTTGCGACGCCCGGGAAAGGACCGAAGCCGGTCACGAGGAGGCGGGGCTTCAAGGCTTGCGGCTCCGTCCGGGAACTTACCGGCAAACTGCCAAGTTATAGCTTCGGCGACGAGCAGATGAAGGCCGAGCCGCCTGGATCAGGCCGAAGGCAAGGTCCGGAACACCGTCGGCGGCATCAAGGACACCCCTTCGGGGCGACACATAGGGCTGGAGATCATCCGATGGCTTCGACCATTCTCATCATCATCCTCATCCTCCTCCTGATCGGCGCGATCCCGAACTGGGGCTACAGCCGCGGCTGGGGTTACGGGCCGAGCGGGATCATCGGCGTGATCCTGCTGATCCTCATCATCCTGATGCTCCTGGGCCGCTCGCCGTTCTAAGCCGAGGCGGCGCGTCCCGTCAGGGCCGGGGCAACTCGGCCGGCAACGTTACGCGCTCGGCGCGCCGGCCCTCCCCGGCCTGCCACTCGGACGATTCGAGCCGGGTCGCGGCGAGGCGCGCCTCGATGTCGTCGAGTGCTGTCTTGCGGGCCGCGGTCTCCTCGGCGAGGTCGGCCGCGAGCCGGCGGCTCTCGGCCAGCTCCCGGGTGCGGGTGGCGATCGCCTGGTCAAGGGCGGCGAGCGCCGTCCGGGCGACGGCGAGCTTCCGATCCGTGTCGCCGAGCTGCCGCTGCGCGGCTGCGGCGAGCTCCTCGGTCAGCGCCTTCTCGTCCCGGCTCGCCGCGAGGTCCCGGGAGGCCGCATGCAGCACCGCCTCGGCATCGTCACGGGCGCCCCCGATCCGGGCGAGGTCCGCCCGTGCCGCCGCGAGCTTCCGCTCGACCTCGGCGAGGCTGCCAGCGGCGCGCGCCCGGGCCTCGAGTTCCGCCCGGAGCTCGCCCTGGACCGCCTCCGCTCGGGAAAGCTCGCGCTCGTGGGCGGCGCGCGCCGAGGCGTTGACCCAGGCGAAGCCGATCGCCAGGGCCCAGCCCAGCGTCGCGACCGCGGCGAAGAGGAGCCCCAAAGGGCGCTGGGACAGGCGACTCATCGTGGGCTCATGCGGCTGGTTCCGACTCAACCACTTCTCCGGGAACATGGCCTGATCGCGGCGGCGCTGCGAGTCCCTGTGGGCCGCGACCTACGGCCCCGAGAACCTACAGTCCCAAGAGCAGCGCGATCTCCTCCGCGCCGGCGGTCGGCGACATCGCGCCCCTGGCGACCGCCTGCTCGATCCGCCGCATCCGCTCGCGGTGGGCGGCGTCGCCGGAGAGGCGCGCGCGGAGGCGCTCGTCGACGAGGGCCCACATCCAGCGGGCGTCCTGCCGGCGGCGCTTGGCCGTAAGCTCCCCGGTCGCGGTCAGCCGGGCGCGGTGGTCGAGCACCGTCGCCCAGAGCGCATCGAGCCCCTCGCCCTTGAGGCCGGACACGGTCGCGACCGGCGGCGACCAGGCGGCCGAGGCCGGAGTGAGGATGTGGAGGGCGGCGCGGTACGCGGCGGCCGCGGCGGCGGCGCGGGGCGCGTTCTCCCCGTCGGCCTTGTTGACCGCGATCATGTCGGCGAGCTCGACGACGCCCTTCTTGATGCCCTGCAACTCGTCTCCGGCCCCGGGCAACATCAGCACCAGGAAGAAGTCGGTGAGGTCGGCGACCGCGGTCTCGGACTGGCCCGCCCCGACGGTCTCGACCAGCACCACATCGAAGCCTGCCGCCTCGCACAGGAGCATCGTCTCCCGGGTCTTCGCGGCGACGCCGCCGAGGGTGCCCGAGGAGGGGGAGGGGCGGATGAAGGCGTTCGGATCGGCAGAGAGGTGCGCCATGCGGGTCTTGTCGCCGAGGATCGAGCCGCCGGTGCGGGTCGAGCTCGGATCGACCGCGAGCACCGCGACGCGCCGCCCGTCCGCGGTCAGGCTCGAGCCGAGCGCGTCGATGAGCGTCGACTTGCCGACGCCCGGCACCCCGGTGATGCCGACCCGCACCGCCTGTCCGGTTTGCGGCATGACCCGGTCGAGGAGTTTCCTGGCCGCGGCGCGGTGGTCGGGACGCTTCGATTCGACGAGGGTGATGGCGCGGGCGAGCGCGGCGCGGTCGCCGGCGAGCAGCTTGTCGAGGTCCACCTCGGTCTTTGGACGGGTCATGGGGGAGTTGTGACCGGGCGGGGGACGCGCGTCGAGGGGCGCTGCGCCCGTTCTCAACGGCAATTGCCCGATCGGCATTTCGCGGAAAACCAGTTGCAGTCCGGTGCGGGCGTTCGAAGGGCAGCGCCGACGCGGGGGCGAACGCCTCTGTTGACACGGTTCGCGAAGAGGCAAAGCATGCGAGGCGAAGCTTGGCTTCGCGACGGTCGCTTCAGGCAGCGACGAGCGGCTAACCGAGCCTCGTGTCCGAAAAGGTCACATCGGCTCCGGCGGCCGTCGCTCGGGCAATGGTTCGCAAGCGTATTCGAGGTCCGGCCGGGCGTCCGCGGTCGCGGCGCATCGGCTCGATCCCGGCCCGGCACGCGCAAGACGGCCCGCCGGCGCCGCAGCGAAGGGCTCGCCATAGGGAGGCGCTCATGTCGAAACGAATCCGCTCACTGCTGTCGCACCGCGTTCACGGATTGCTCGGAAGCGCCGCGGTCCTGGCGCTCGCGGTCGGCGCGCCGGCCGGGCCGGCCGGCGCCGACGAGACCTGCCAGTCGCCCTACATGGCGAAGATCACGGGCGAGGAGGACTACGTCTACGTCTGGGCTCTCGGCGTCGAGGGCCTGGGCGACGGCTCCGACAAGCTCGTCACGGTGGACGTGCGCAAGGGTTCGCCGACCTTCGGCAAGCCGATCCGCTCGGCTTCGGTCGGCGGGCGCCACGAGGCCCATCACGGCGGCTTCACCGACGACCGCCGCCAGTTCTGGGCCGCGGGGCTGTCCGACAGCAAGATTTTCATCTTCGACGTGGCGAGCGACCCGGCGGCCCCGAAGCTCGTCAAGACCATCGACGACTTCGTCGAGAAGAGCGGGGGCGCCGCCGGCCCGCACGGCGCCTACGCGCTTCCCGGGCGGATGCTGATCCCGAGCCTGTCGAACAAGGCCCGCGACGGCCGCGCCGCCCTCGTCGAATACTCCAATGACGGGACGTACATCGCGACCCATTGGCTGCCGACCGACAAGGACCCCAAAGGCGCCAAGGTCGAGAAGACCGCCGACGGCTACGGCTACGACGCACGCGTCCTGCCGCGCAAGAACGTGATGCTCACCTCCTCCTTCACCGGCCTCGAGAACTACATGCGCCCCTTCGGCGAGATGGCGAAGGACGCCGAGGCGATGAAGAAGTTCGGCCAGACGATGGTGCTGTGGGATTTCCACGCGCGGCAGCCGAAGAAGGTGTTCCACGTGCCGGGCGTCCCGCTCGAGGTGCGCTGGGCCTGGGGCCCGCACAACAACTACGCCTTCACCTCGACGGCGCTCACGTCGAAGATCTGGCTCGTCTACGAGGATGCGAACGGCGAGTGGAAGGCGAAGGAGGTCGGCGACATCGGCGATCCGTCGAAGGGGCTGATCCCCGTCGACATCAGCCTCTCGGCCGACGACAAGACGCTCTTCGTCGACACCTTCATGGACGGCACGACGCGCGTCTACGACGTGTCGGATCCGCACAAGCCGAGGCAGATCCACGAGAAGAAGATCGGCGCCCAGCTCAACATGGTCTCCCAGAGCTGGGACGGGAAACGGCTCTACTACACGAGCTCGGTGCTCTCGAACTGGGACAAGACCGGCGCCGACAACGAGCAGTTCCTCAAAGCCTATGCCTGGGACGGCAAGGAGCTGACGCCCCGCTTCGAGATCGACTTCACGGCGGAGAAGCTCGGCCGCCCGCACATGATGGCGTTCGGGTCGGCCGCTCTCTACACGAACTGACTTGGCGCGGAGCGGGACGGCGCCCGCTTCATGCCTCGGCGGGGACCGGCATGATCCATGCACCTTTGTCCCGGGCGGTCTTGGCGCTCCTGCTCGCCCTTCCGGCGGGCGGGGCGGCCGCTCACGACGGCCACAAGCCGCCTCCGGGCGCCGGTGCGCCGGCGTCCTACGCCTTTCCGATCGCGAAGCCCGGCAGCTACAGCCTGCCGCCGATTAAGCCGGCGGGCGGCGGCCGGGTCGTCGACGAGGCCGGCCGCCCGCATGACCTCGCCGGGCTCCTGCGCGGCCAAACGACCGTGCTCGCCTTCGTCTACACGCGCTGCGGCGATCTCTGCCCCGCGGCGACCCTCGACATGTCCCGGCTGCAAGACCTCGCGGCGAAGGACCCGGGCGTCTCGAGCCGGATGCGGCTCGTGACGATGAGCTTCGACCCGGAGCACGACACCCCGCAGGTCATGCACGAATACGCGGCCCAGTGGCGGTCGGCTGGCCAGGCCCGCCCCGAGTGGCTGTTCCTGACCGCCCCCGACCGGGAAGCGCTCGCGCCGGTGCTCGCCGCCTACAACCAGGCGGTCGACCGCAAGCCCGACGCCGCTTCTCCGGGCGGGCCGCTCCATCACGTCTTCCGCGCCTTCCTGATCGACCGCAATGGGCTGATCCGGAACATCTACAGCCTCGACTTCTTCGATCCGAAGCTCGTCCTGAACGACGTGCGGACCCTGCTTCTCGAAGGCGGGAACCGCTCCGGGCGACTCTAAGCCGCGCCCAGCCCGATTCGGCCCCAGCCGGGGAGCTTGAGGGCCGGGCGGCGCAGGTCGAGTCCGGCGATGAGCCCCAAGAAGTTGACCTCGATGCCCTCGACCCAGGCGACGGTCAGGCCGAGGAAGCCGCCGAGCGACAGCTCGACGCCGGTGCGGCTCGGGGTCAGCCCGACGACGCTGCCGGTCGGGTGCCAGTCCTTGCCGATGGCGGTCGGCGGCAGCGCCGCGGAAAGCTCCGGCACCTCGCGCATGACGTGGGCGACGAACGTGTTCGAGTTCGGCCCGGGCCAGGCCCGGTAGCCGCCCCACTCGCCCCATGGATAGCGCGCGACGGCGGCGCGCACGCGCGGCACGAGCCTTTCCGCCGCCTCGCCCTCGATCGCGACCACGAGCTCGGGCGGGTGCGAGAACCAGCGCCCGTCCGGCGGCCAGCCGTCGGTGCGCACCGGCCGGCCCCAGCCGACCTTGTCGTAGCGGGTGTAGCGGGCGGCGTTCCTCTCCTTCACGACGATCCAGGAGTGGTGCGCGAAGATGCCCTTCCAGCGCCCGGTGCGGGCGGCGTAGACGTAGACCACGGCCTCGGGCTTCGCCGAAGGAGGCGGCAGGAGCTTGGCGCTCGACCAGTCGGCGCTTCCCCAGTCGGGCGCGAGATCGCCGCGGTTCAGCCACCACAGCGCATGGATCGCGAGCGGCAGGAGGAAGACGACGAGGATGGCGAGGAGGACGCGGGCGAGGACGATCACTCCATGAAGATGAGGCTGGAAGCGCCGATCATCAAGCAGCGTCGCTGTCGCAGCTCCGCTGCCGTCATGAAAACGGTGCTCACGGCGCCGCCATCATGACGGGCTTCGAGGCGAACCTGCGCCAAGCCCAGTAGAACAGCGGCCACACGAGGCAGGCGATGGTGATGGCGGCGAGGATCGCCGACACCGGGCGGTCGAAGAACGGCAGGATCGAGCCGTCGGACTTGATGAGCGAGGTGACGAAGTTCTGCTCGACCATGGTGCCCATCACGACGCCGAGCACGAGGGCGGCGACGGGGTAGCCGTTCGCCTCCATGACGTAGCCGATGATCCCGAAGGCCGCGACGGTGAGCACCGCGAAGAGGTTGTTGCCGGTCGCGAACGAGCCGACCGAGGCGCAGACGATGATGATCGGCAGCACCGCCGAGCGCGGCGCCCTCAAGATCGTCGAGGCGGCGCGGATCATCCAGATCCCCAAGGGAATCATGATGATGTTGGCGATCATGAAGATGATGTAGAGCGCGTACATGCTCGACGCCCGCTCCGTGAACAGCGTCGGGCCGGGGTTCAGCCCCTTCATGTAGAGCACGCCAATGGCGATCGCCGTGATGGTGTCGCCCGGGATGCCGAACAGGAGCGCCGGCACCCAGCCCGACGCGAGGCTCGCGTTGTTGCTCGCGCCCGCCTCGACCAAGCCCTCGACGTGGCCGGTGCCGAACTTCTCGCGCTCCTTCGAGAAGCGCTTCGACAAGGAGTAGCTGACCCAGGCCGCCATGTCGGCGCCGGCGCCGGGCAGCACCCCGATGATGATGCCGACGATGTTGCCCCGCGTCATCGGCCACCAGTACTTCTTCGTCAGGTGGAGCTGGCCGGCGAGGATCGAGCCGTACTTGCGCTTCGGCAGCGGCGGCGGCTCGGGACTGATCATGGCGCGCATGACCTCGGCCACCGCGAAGACGCCGACGAGGGCCGGCACCGCCTCGATGCCGCCGTAGAGGTCGGTGAGCCCGAAGGTGAAGCGCGGGATGCCGCCCGGGTTCTCGATGCCGATGCAGGCGATCAGGAGCCCCAAAAGCATGCTGGCGATGGCCTTCACCGGCGACGAGCGCGCGACGAGGGTCGCGCACATCAGGCCCATGAAGGCGAGCCAGAAGTACTCGTAGGTCGAGAAGCTGAGCGCGAGCTCGGCGAGCGGCTCCGCCATGGCGACGAGGGAGATGGTGCCGGCGATGCCGCCGAGCGCGCTGAACCACAGGCCGGCGCCCAGCGCGAGCTCGGCCTGGCCTTTCCGCGTCATGGCATAGGCCTCGTCCGTGTAGGCGGCCGAGGCCGGCGTGCCGGGAATACGCAGCAGGCACCCCGGAATGTCGCCCGAGAAGATCGCCATCGCCGAGGCCGAGATGATGGTCGCCACCGCCGCGATCGGCGAGAGGTAGAAGGTCACCGGG
>DASVPW010000183.1:0-25232 GCA_036389455.1 Beijerinckiaceae bacterium | reverse complement strand
CCGGCGATCGAGGCGATCGAGTACGCCGAGCGCATCTTCTCCACCGAGATCAACAGCGCCACCGACAACCCGCTCATCGTCGATGACGGCGAGGGCGGCTATCTCTCGATCTCGGGCGGCCACTTCCATGGCCAGTACATGGCGCAGGCGCTCGATTTCCTCGCGATCGCCGTGGCCGACCTCGGCGCGATCTGCGAGCGCCGCCTCGCCCGGCTTATCGATCCCGCCATGAGCTACGGCCTGCCCCGCAATCTGCTCGCCGGACGGCGCGGGCTCAACACCGGCTACGCCACGGTGCAGTGCTCGCTCTCGGCCCTCGTGATGGAGAACCGCGGCCTCGCAACCCCGGGCTCCGTCGACACGATCCCCGGCAAGGGCAACGCCGAGGACCACGTCTCGAACTCGACCTGGTGCGGGCGCAAGGCCCGCACCGTCGTCGCGAACGCCGAGCAGATCGTCGCCGGCGAGCTCCTGATGGCGGCGCAAGCCCTCACCCTGGTCGAGCCGCTGGCGAAGGATTTCCCTCTCGGAAAGGGCACCCGCGCGGCCTTCGAGGCGATCCGCGCCGTCGTCCCGCCGGCCCTCGACGGCGACCGCTGGTACGCGACGGAGATGCGCGACGCGCTCGCCTTCGTGCGCTCGGGCGCCGTGGCGGACGCCGTCGAGGCCGCGGTCGGGGCGCTGGAATAAGGCGCGCGCCTTACGGCTTCGGCTGCTTGCTCCAGACGAATCGAGGCCGTACGCTCGTCATTCAAAGTCCTTGTCCGGTCTGGACCTCCACCGGCCATGTAATGCGTTCCCTGTGATCTCACGAAATCATAAAGGAGCAACGACGATGCCGAGCGACAGCACATCGGGCGCGATCCAGATCGAGGCCGTCGACCCCGAGGAAGCGAAGCGGATCGACCACGTCGTGGACCTGACGGAGCAGCAGCTCCGGAGCCGCTACGCCAAGGCGCCGCGCTTCCTGCGCGGCGTCCATCCCAAGGACCACGGCTGCGTCGACGCCACCTTCACGGTCCGCAACGACATCCTGCCCGATTACCGCGTCGGGGTCTTCACCGAGCCCGGGCGGCAGTTCCGCGCGAGGATCCGCTTCTCCAATGCGGCGCCCCTCGTCATGCCCGACTCGACCCTCGTGAAGGGGCCGCCCGAGACCGTCACCCACGGCAGCCGGGGCATGGCCTTGAAGCTCTACGACGTCGACGGGCCCCGGCTCGTGCCGACGGACAACGAGCGCACCCAGGACTTCCTGATGATCAACCAGCCGGTCTTCGCCTTCGCGAACGTCGAGGACTACGAGGCGCTGAGCGAGGTCATCCTGAAGGACAAGGAGGATCCGACCCGGTTCTTCGCGCGGCTCAAGCACCCGGACCCCAAGGTCCGGGCGCGCGCCGCCGAGACGCTGCGCATCGTCAACTGCATCAAGAGCAACTCGACGGTGGACGAGAAGGCGCCGGCGTTCCAGGCGCCGCCGCTGAGCCCTCTCGACAACCGCTACTTCAGCGCGGCCCCTTTCATGTTCGGCGAAGGCTGGGTGGTGAAGTTCGGCGCAACGCCCGTCGCCCCTATCTCGGGCGAGCTCGGGGACGCCGTCAAGGACGAGAACTACCTCCGCACCGCCCTGAACAAGCGTCTCGCCGCCGCCGGCGGCGAGAACGTCGTGTTCGAGTTCCAGATCCAGCCGAGGCGGCTCGAGAGCCTCACGTCCATCGAGAACGACATCGAGAACGCCTGCGCCCTGTGGGACGAGGACACCTATCCGTTCAGGACCTTGGCCACGATCGCCATTCCGCCGCAGGACACCAGCGCCAACCGGGAGGCGTGCGAGAGCCTGGTCTTCACGCCGTGGCACGGGCTTGCCGCGCACCGCCCGCTCGGCGGCATCAACCGGATGCGGCGCGCGGTGTACGAGAAATCCGCGGAGCTTCGCCGTCCGACCGGCGCGGCCGCGGTTTGACGGAGAGGCGCGCGACCCGCATTCTCCGCGCGAAGGTCCGGGCCGGTCCGCGCGTGCCCGTCCGCTCGGCGGGCGGGCGGCGCGCCAGAGCGGGCGCGCTCCTGCGCGCTCGTCTTCGCCAAGCTGTTGGACCTTGCCTTGACGATGGCCGGCTTCGGCGGCTTCTACCTCTTCCGGCTCGATTGAGCGGCGAGCCGCTTCACCGCCTCGACCAGGACCCGCACGGCCGCGTCCGCGTCGGCCTCCGTGACCGATTCCGCCGGGTTGTGGCTGATCCCGCCGGCGCAGCGCACGAACAGCATGGCGGCGGGACAGAGCGTCGCCATCGCGACGGCGTCGTGGCCGGCGCCGGAGGGCAGCCGGACCGTCGGAACGCCGAGCGCGCCCGCCGCTGCCTCCAGGACACCGACGAGCCGCGGGTCCATGACGGTCGCGGGCGAGTCCATGAAGGGCTCGATCGAGAGGCCGACGCGGCGCCGCTCGGCGATCGCCCGCAGCTCGCCTTCGATGTCCTCCACCATGATCTTGCGCACCGCGTCCTCGGGCGCGCGAGCGTCGATGGTGAAGCCCGCATGGCCTGCGATCACGTTGACGGCGCCGGGCTCAGGCTTGGCAGTGCCGACCGTCGCGACGGTGTCGGGGCGGCGGGCGCCGATCCGCTCGACCGCAAGGATCATTTCGGCCGCGGCGGCGAGGGCATCGCGGCGCATCGCCATCGGCACCGTGCCGGCGTGCCCGGCCTCGCCGGTCACGGAGACGCGGGCCCGGGTGATGCCGGCGATGGCGGAGACGACGCCTAGGGCCAGGCCCTTCGCCTCGAGCAGCGGCCCCTGCTCGATGTGGACCTCGAGGTAGCCGACCACGTCCTCCGGCCGGCGGGCGAGGGCCGCGATGTCGTCCGGGTCGCCACCGAAGGCGACGAGCGCGTCGCGGAGCGTCACGCCGCCCTGGTCGACGCCGTCGAGCCATTCCGGCCGGTAGCGCCCGGCGAGCGCCGAGGAGGTCGAGAGGCTCGTCGGGAAGCGGACGTTCTCCTCGTCCCCGAACGCGACGACCTCGACGGCGAAGGGCAGGGGGCCTTCCCGGGTCAGGGTTTCGACGGCGACGATCCCGGCCACGACGCCGAGCGGCCCGTCGAAGCGCCCGGCGTCGACGACGCTGTCGAGGTGCGAGCCGAGGATTAGCGCCGGCGCGCCGGGCTTTTGGCCTTCGTAGCGTCCGACGACATTGCCGGCGGCGTCGATGCGGGCATCGAGCCCGGCGGTCCGCATCATCCGCAAAGCGGCCTCCGCCGTTGCCCGGTGGGCCGGCGAGAGGTAGAGCCGCGTCAGGCGGCCGGGCTCGTCCGTATATCGGGCAAGCTCGTCCACGAGCGCCATCGTACGAGCGCCGGAGGAGGGAGACGCCATCGGCGAGGTCAGTACGTCGCGCGTCCCCCCGAGAGGTCGAACACCGCGCCCGTCGTGAAGGAGTTCTCGGCCGAGCAGAGCCAGGCCACCATGGCGGCGACCTCGCGGACCTCGAGGAAGCGCCCGCGCGGGATCTTCGAGAGCATGAAGTCGATGTGCTCCTGCGAGATCTGGTCGAAGATGCGGGTGCGCGCCGCCGCAGGCGTGATGGTATTGACGGCGATGTCGTGGCCGGCGAGCTCCTTGCCGAGCGACTTCGTCAGCGCGATCACGGCCGCCTTCGAGGCTGAGTAGGGGGCGGCGTTGGGATTGCCCTCCTTGCCGGCGATCGAGGCGACGGTGACGATGCGCCCGTACCCTTGAGCCATCATGGACGGCACCACGGCCCGGCAGCAGTTCCAGGTGCCGTCGACGTTGATCTTCATGACCCGCTCCCAGACGTCGGGGGAGTACTCCCAGGTCTTCATGGTCGGGCCGGCGATGCCGGCGCTCGTGACCAGGATGTCGATCGGCCCGTGCGCGGCCTCCGTGGCCTTCGCGGCCTGCATGACGGCCTCGGCGTCGGTCACGTCGACGGCGCGGGCGTGCACCATGTCGCCGATGCCGGAGGCGGTCTCCTCCGCGAGGTCGCCGTCGAGGTCCCAGATCTCGACCGTCGCCCCGCTCGCCGCGAAGCGCTCGACGATCGCCTGCCCGATGCCCTGGGCGCCGCCCGTCACGATGGCGACGTGCCCGTTGAGGTCGATCTGGTTCATGACTGACTCCGGCTTTAAGCGCCAGTGATCCTCTAACCACGCGGGGGGAGCAAATAATATTTTTAAGCTGTCCGGATAGCGATCGGAAGCAGGCGAATAAGCTCCGCATTTTCATCGCGATCGCAAGCAAGCACGCGCCCGAAGATTCGGCCGGCGTTGCCGCTCGCGAGTGCTATCGCGCTGCGATCCGCGTTATCTTCGCTCAGCACGGCGGCAGCCCACAGCTTGCCTCGGCCATATTCACCTTGTGCGAGCACAAGCATTCGATCATCGTTTGAAACAGCAAGAATCGAAAAAAGAAGCTCTTTGTAATCTGACGAAAAGGATGATAATATTTCATTGAAATCTTCCATCAGTTTAAAATTTAAAGCTCGGTTGAGATCAGTAATTTGCTTTATTAACTCCATTCGTTTGAGCACGATTTCAACTTGAGTTCCTGCAGGTGGTTCGCTATTGTCGTCGACATCATCATTGTGTATCGAATCATATGATAACTGTCTCACATAGCCGGCGAGGGTAGGCAATGGAAATACATATATCTTAGGACATAGGATTTCAATAATTTCACCTGAGTTGAGTTCTTTTTCTAAAGGCTCCGAAATTTTAACATGTTGTACATCTTCAATTATCTCTGAGATGAGTAATAGTTTAAAGGGTGCTGAAAAATCTTTTCGTGTAGTAATCTCTCTCTCTTCAGCACGAGCGCCGCCGGCGCTTAGGTCTACCCCGAGTGCTTTAAGTAAATGTCCAAGTCCGAGCTTGACTTGCGTGGACAGCTTCTTGGTCGCTCGCTCCACCCGTTCCTGAGGAACCCCGTCCCGCTTGAATTGGACCCAAAGCTCGTCAACCTGAGCTTCGTCGAGAAACAGAAAGGCCGGGAACCCACTCGCCACCGTTACCTCCCGTGCAGACAAGCACCGTGAACTCCGGCGTTCGTGGTGCGGAGGTAAACCGGATACGTCCGGGGCGGAAGGGCCGTCTGCCGCGACGCGTGCGCGCGCCGTGTGCGCTCCGGCACGTCGGAGCGCCGTCAGGAACGTTACCGGATGAGGTCGTCACCGGAGCCCGCCCATGCGCATCGCCGTTCTCGCCGCACTCGTCCTCGCCACGCTCGCCGGCCCGGCTGCGGCGGCCGGCGATCCGGTCCCCGCGCCTGCGCGAAGCTCGGACGCCGCCGTCGAGCGCCAGCATCCGGCCGAGCACTTCAGGCGCGCGGCCGCGCTGTTCCGCGCCGGCGACCGCGACCGCGCCGTGTTCTGGTTCTATCTCGGCCAGCTCCGCTATCGGGTGCATCTCGCGGCCCGGCAGGGGCAGCTCGACCCGAGCGGCGACCCCGCCCTGTTCTCGTCGCTGATGCAGGCCGTCGGAGGTCCGATCAACCGCTACGCCTTCGGCGATGTCCCGGCGCTCGCCCGCACGATCGACGAGGTGCTGGCGTGGGACGACGCCCATCCGGACGGCTTCACCCCGAAGGACCGCTTCGCGGCCGAGCGCGCCGACATCCGCAAGGGCCTTACGGCCATGCGGGACGAGGCGCTTGCCACCCGGGAGGAGATCCGCGCCTCGCGCATCCGCAACGGGCTCCAGAATCGCTGAGCTACGCCGGCTCCGGCTGCTTCCGCTTCTCCGGCGCGACGCCGAGCTTCTTCTGCAGGCTCGTCGAGGAGGTGGTGTACTGGAACAGGAGCTTCTTCTCGGGGAAGACGTAGCGGTGGACCTTCTGGGCCGCGAGCGCGCCCTCGTGGAAGCCCGACAGGATGAGCTTGAGCTTGCCCGGGTAGTGGTTGATGTCGCCGATGGCGAAGATGCCGGGAACGCTCGTCTCGAACTTCTCGGTGTCGACCGGGATCAGGTTCTCGTCGAGGTTCAGGCCCCAGCCGGCGATCGGTCCGAGCTTCATGGTGAGCCCGAAGAACGGCAGCATCACGTCCGTGGGCACCTCGAAGGTCGAGCCGTCGTCGCGGCGCACGACCACGGCCTCGAGCGTCGGCGCCGGACCTTTCAGCGCCACGACCTGCCCGAGGGCGAGGTCCATGGCGCCCTCGGCGACGGAGGCGCGCATCTTGTTGACCGTGTCGGGCGCCGCCCGGAAGGCGTCGCGGCGGTGGAGGAGCGTCAGACGCTTCGCCAGCGGTTGCAGATTGACGGTCCAGTCGAGTGCCGAGTCGCCGCCGCCGACGATCAGGATGCGCTTGTCACGGAACGCCTCCATCTTGCGCACGGCGTAGTGAACGCCGGTGTTCTCGTAGGCCTCGATGTTCTCGATCGGCGGCTTCTTCGGCTGGAACGAGCCGCCGCCCGCCGCGATCACGATCGCCTTGCACTCGAATTCCTTGCCGCCGTCGGTGCGCACGCGGAAGCGTGGCGCCTCCGGCGTTCCGAGCGTCTCCAGGCTCTCGACCATCTCGCCGAGATGGAAGGTCGGCCGGAACGGCTCGATCTGGCGCATCAGATTGTCGACGATGCCCTGGCCGGTGATGATCGGGAACCCGGGGATGTCGTAGATCGGCTTCTCGGGGTAGAGCTCGGCGCACTGCCCGCCGACCTTCGGCAGGATGTCGACGAGGTGGGCCTTGATGTCGAGCAGGCCGAGCTCGAACACCGCGAACAGGCCGACCGGCCCCGCGCCCACGATCACCACGTCGGTCTCGATGCGCTCCGTCATCGCATGCTCCTGAGGGAAGCCGCGGCCTAAACCACGTCCGTTCGCGCCTGGCAACGCGGCGGATCGCGCGGCCTAGCCGCTCACCAGCGCGAGCGCGACCTCGAGCCCGTCGAGGTCCGGCCCGAAAAGGATCTGGCAGGCGAGCCGCGAGTTCCCCTGCGTCAGCGGCACCATGTCGAGCTTGTCCTCCTCCTCGCCGGACGGCGGGAGCAGCCGGTCCACCCACTCGGGTGCGACGAAGACGTGGCAGGTCGCGCATTCGCACGCCCCGCCGCAGATGCCGGCGATGGGCAGGTTCCAGTCGCGGATGATCTCCATCACCCGCCAGCCGTCGAGCGCCTCGAGGGTGTGCCGCGCGCCCTCGCGATCGATCACATGAATGACGCCCATTGGGCGAACCCCGCCTTTCGCCGAACGCGGCGGAGTCTACCACAAGATCGTTCGTACACAAATGATCTCGGCGTGATTCCACGGCTTGGCCGCGTCGGGCCAGCCGCGGCGACAAGCCGGAGGGAGGGGAGAGAGAGGGGCTTCAGGCGGCGCTCTGCTTCAGGGCCGGGTAGCTGGAGGCGTCGATCATGGCGCCCGCGAGCGCCGCGTAGGCGGCCCTCCAGGCGGTTCGGGCGCCCTCGTCGAAGGCTTGCCCGAGCCGGGCGGCGAGGGCTCCCATGAGGGCCTCCCCGACAAGATCGTAGTGCTCCCGCTCGACCCCGTAGGCGACGTGGCGGCGGGCGAGCGCCCGCACCTCCGCGATGATCCCGTCGAGCTTGTCGAGGCTGCGCACCACGTGGGAGAGGGCCCCGAGGAGCTTCGTCCCTTGCGTCCGCATGTCGGTCGCGAACAGGGCGCGCAGGCTCGGGTCGAGGGCGAACAGGCGCTCGTAGAAGGCGGCGGCGAAGCCGTCCCGGTCGGCCATGATGGCGGCGAAGCCGTTTCGGACGAGCTGGATGTCGGCGGAATTCATGGACGGATCCTGCGGCGCCGGGCGGGCGATCTGATCGCGACCTATGGCATGGCCCCGTTTCGGCGCGATGTCTCGGTTTCGGCAAAATTGTTTCGCGGCTGCAAAACAATGTTTCAGGCGGGCGTCGGCACGCCGGGAGTGAGCGCGGCGAGGGCCGGCTCGGCCGCCAGAAGGGTTCGTCCCCGCAGCATCAGCGCGGCGCCGCGGATCAGGCCGCGGGCCATGAGCGCCTCGGCCGTGGCTTGGCCCTTCCGGAGCGCCGCTTCGATCTCCTCCGGCGACAGCGGCCCGACCGCGCTCGTGACGAGGCGGTGCCCGAGGTCGCTGTCCGGATCGAGGTCGCGGGCGGGGCGGCGCGCGACCGACGGGCTGTCGACCGTGACGGCGTTCGCGACGAGCGTCGCGGCGGCGTCGGCGGCGGCGGCGTCGGCAGCCAGCACGGTGACCGAGTCGGCGATGCCGAAGGTGAAGGAGCGGCCGTTGAAGCCGGAGGTCGCGATGCCGCCGACGCGGTCCTCGGGCGTGAGCCGGACGGCGCCGTTGAGACCCGGCACGGCGCCGCGCGAGAAGTCGCCGGCAATGCCGATCTCGAGAGTCTCGCCTGGCGCGACGTGGACCGCGATATCGCCGCCGTCGTTCACGAAAGCCTTCCTCAGCGCGGCGGCCGCGAGCATCTCGGACAGAAGCTCGTCGGCGACGCTGCCCGCCACCGCCGCCATCGGCGTGATGAACTCCTCGAGCGCGAAAGGCCGCACCGCCGCGACCATTCGCTGTGCGATCGGACTCTCGACCCGGGGGTTGTCGGCAATCGGCCGCTTCAGCTCGGCGAGCTCTTGGACGAGCTCGCCGAGAACGGTTTCGAACCGCATGGCCGCGGCCTCGCGGGCGCGCCGCACCTCCGCCCTGCCGCCCCAGGCGCGCAGCACCACGTCGATGGGGCCGTGCGAGAGGTGCAGGCGGTCGCCGGGGAGGGGCTGGATCGTGGCCGCTTGCCGCATCGCGACGGATCATCCCAGCTTGGCGATCAGCCTGAGAAGCGTCTCCGCCTCCCTGGCGCTGAGCGGCGCGAGCGTCTTGCGGGAGACCTCGGCCGCGACCGCCTTCATGCGGACGACCGTGGCCCTGCCTTCGTCGGTCAGCGCCACCAGCACGACCCGGGCATCCTTTCCGTCCACCGCCTGGCGGACGTAGCCCCGCTTCGTCAGCCGTCCGACGACCCCGAAGATCGTCGCCGGGTCCATGGCGACGAGCCGCCCGAGGTGGTTCTGCGGGACGGGGCCGACGTCGTCGAGCTTGGCGAGGGCCGCGAACTGGGTCGGCGTCACGTCGAAGCCGCCCATGACGGCGTTGAAGATTTCCGAGGCGCGCTGGTGGGCCTTGCGCAGGCGGAAGCCGATCTGGTCCTCGAGGACGTACTTTTGGCCCTCGGACTCGGCGGCCGGCGCCGGCTCTGGTTCGAGCGCTTCCATCAGCCTCTGTCCGCTCCCGCCCGCGCGAACGGCCACGGGTTGTCCTCGCGCCAGGGATCGACCCGCGCCGGCTCGCCGAGCGCGCCGAGCACGTCGGCGAGGCTCGCGACGTCGGCGGCGTGGCCGCCGAGCGCGAGGTAGAGGTCGCGCGGCAGGGTGAACTCGATCGGGGCCACGATCGCGGGCGTCGGCACGTAGCCGAACGAGCCCTTCGGCATGCGCGTCACATCGACCATCACGGTGATGCCGCCGCCGGGCCATAAGGTAGTTGGCGCGCCGCCGAGCGTCACCCGCGTCTCGCCGCGGGCGACCGAGCGGGTGAGCAGCACCGGGTTCTCGGTGACGCCGGCCCTGAGCGACCCGCCGGCGCCGGCCATGAACAGCACCGAGCACAAGGACGGCTCGCAGTTCTCGCCGATGCGGTCGACGACCGCGCGCACCGGCTCGGGAATCGGGGCCGGCACGGGCCTCAAGCCCTCGTCGAGCACGCAGTAGAGCGCGTCCTCGCCGGTCGTGGATGTGAGGAGCAGCCGCAGGCCCGGCCAGGCGACCGAAGGATCGATCTTCTGGATGATAGCGAGCGGATCGGCGATGTCGGTGCCGCCCCAGCCGAGCCCCGGGCTCGCCACCTGGAAGTAGCGCCCCGGCGTGGACCTGCGCCCGCGCACCCGGATGCCGGCCGGACGCATGTCGAGGCAGCGCCCGGCCTGGTGCTCGGTGAGCACGCCGGTGATGTGGTCGTCGACGACGATCACCTCGTCGACGTGGGGGGCCCATTGCCGGGCGAAGATGCCGACGGTCGCCGAGCCGCAGCCGACCCGCATGCGCTCCTCCGGCCGCCCGTCGACGATCGGCGCCGCGCCCGCCTGCACGACGACGGCGTGGCCGCCGTCGACCGTCATCTCGACCGGCTCGCCCGAGCACAGCCTGAGAAGCGCGTCGCAGGTGACCGTGCCCTCCTTCTTCGAGCCGCCGGTGAGGTGGCGCACGCCGCCGATCGACAGCATCTGCGAGCCGTACTCGGCGGTCGTGACGTGCCCGACCTGCTCTCCCTCGACCCGCACCGGCGCCGTCTCGGGGCCGAGATGCCGGTCGGTGTCGATCTTCACCTTGACGCCGCAGTAGCTGAAGATGCCCTCCGTCACGACCGTCACCGTGTCGACGCCGTCGTGCTCGGCCGCGACGATGAACGGCGCCGGCTTGTAGTCCGGATAGGTGGTGCCGGCGCCGACGCCGGTGACGAACGTGCGCGCGGGGTCGAGCATCCGCCCGTCCCAGTCCGTCCCCGCGAACTCGACGACCCGCCCGCCGTCCGCGACCGCCCGCTGCATCAGCACCACGGGATCGGTGCGCACGAGTGCCCCGTCGACGTTGGCATACCGGCTGCACGCCCCCGCCCGCCCCGGCCGGATGCGGCACAGCACCGGGCAGGCGTCGCAGCGCACGATGCCGTCCCCTTCGGCTGCGCCGAATTTCTGGGAGCGGGGAGCGGGCGACATCTCGTTCATGGATTTGCGCTCCGCAGCGCCGCCCAAAGCCGGTGCGGCAGCACCGGCACCTCGCGGATCACGACCCCCGTGGCATGGCGGATGGCTGAGAGGATGGCGGGGGCGGTGGCGATGAGCGCGGGCTCGCCGACGCCCTTGGCGCCGAAGGGGCCCTCGGGCTCCGGGTCCTCGATGAGGCGCACGACGATGTCGGGCATGTCGCCGACGGTCGGGATGAGGTAGTCGTGCAGGTTCTCGGTGCGGCCCGGGACGAACTCCTCCATCAGGGCGAGGCCGAGCCCCTGGGCGATGCCGCCGTGGATCTGGCCCTCGACGAGGGTCGGGTTGACGGCGCGCCCGACGTCGTGGGCGGCGGCGATGCGCAACACCTTCACGGTCGCGAGCACGGTGTCGACCTCGACCTCGGCGATCTGGGCCGCGAAGCCGTAGGTGGCATAAGGGATGCCCTGGCCGTCCGCGTCTAAGGGTGTCGTCGGCGGATCGTAGGTGCCGACGCCGTCGAGCACCACGCCGTTTTGGTCCGCCGGGAGCGACGCGAGGTCGATCGTGCGCCGCACCTCGCCCTCGGCGATGACGAGCGCCGCGCCGTCGAGGGCGAGGCTCGCGCCCGCGCCGACGTTGGCGAGCCCGAGGATTTTCCGGCGCAGGTCCTGGCTCGCCAGCATCGCGGCCTTGCCCGAGACGAAGGTCTGGCGCGAGGCGGAGGTCTTGCCGGCATCCGCCGTCAGCCCGGTGTCGCCGACGACGAGGGTGAATCGCTCGGGCGGGACGCCGAGCGCGTCCGCCGCGATCTGGGTCAGCACCGTGGTCGAGCCCTGGCCGATGTCGACGGCGCCGTTGAGGAAGGCGAGCGTGCCGTCGCGGGCGAGCGCGATGCGCATCGTCGAGGGGTTTGGCAGGGCCGTGTTGCCGCAACCGTACCACATGCAGGCGATGCCGGCGCCGCGGCGGTGGCGCGGCTCTCCCGAATTGTGGGCCGCCGCGCGGGCGAGCGCCGCATCCCAATCCCCTTTCAGGGCGTCGAGGCATTGCGGCAGGCCGGCCGAGTGCGCAAGAAGCTGGCCCGAGGGCGTGCGGTCGCCGCGGCTCAGCGCGTTGAGGCGGCGGATGGCCCAGCGGTCGATCCTCAAGGTTTCGGCGAGGTCGTCCATCAGGCACTCGTGCGCGATCGCGGCCTGCGGCACGCCGAAGCCCCTGAAGGCGCCGGCCGGCGTGTCGTTGGTGTAGACCGCGCGGGTAAGATTGCGGACGTTCGCCACCCGGTAGGGCCCGCTCGCGTGGACCGGCACCCGGTTCGCGACCGTCGGCCCCCAGGAGGCGTAGGCGCCGGTGTTGAAGTCGGCCTCGCTCGTGAAGGCGAGGAGCCGGCCGTCCGCGTCCGCCGCGGCCCTGGCCCGGATCGCGGCCGGATGGCGCTTCGTGGTCGAGGCCATGGACTCGACGCGCGAATAGACCATGCGCACGGGTCGGCGCACCTTCCAGGCCGTGACCGCGAGGAGCGGCTGCACCGAGACGTCGAGCTTGCCGCCGAAGCCGCCGCCGCAGGCGCTCGGGCGGATGCGCACGTTCTGAGGGGGGAGGCCAAGCACCCGCGCGGTCTCGTCCCGGTCCATGTAGGGGGCCTGGGTACAGGCCGTCACTTCGATGCTGCCCGGGCCCGTCGGCGCCGCGAAGCCGGCCTCCGGCTCGATATAGGCGTGCTCGACGAAAGCCGTGCGGAACGCGCCCTCCGCCGTCGCGGCGGCTCTCTCGTGCGCGCGCTCCGGATCGCCGCAGGCGAGGCGGCCGCGGGTCAGCACGTTGTCGGGGCGGCTCGCGTGGAGGGCGGGCGCGCCGTCGGCGAGGGCCGCCTCGATGCCTTCGAGCGGCGGCAGCGGCGTCCACACGATCGGCACGTCCGCGTCCTCGATCGCGCCGAGGGCCTCGCGGGTGCCGACGAGCCCGAGCACGGCCTCGCCGCGGAAGCGCACGCAGTCCTCGGCGAAGACCGGCTGGTCCTTGGTGTCCGGGAAGATGCCGAAGGAGTTCTCGCCAGGCACGTCGGCCGCGGTCACGACGGCCGCAAGCCCCCGCTCCGCCCGGAAGGCCTCGAGATCGCCAAAGGCAAAGGCCGCGCGCGCGTGCGGCGAGCGCACGACGCGCAGCCACAGCGCCTCGGCGGGCGTCTCGTCGGCGCCGAATCTTTCCGTGCCCGCGACCTTCGCCCAGCCGTCGAGGCGGGGGATGCGGGTGCCGACATATCCACTGTCGTCCCCGGCGAGCCGCGTAGCGGCTCGGGAAGGGGACCCAGGATCCTCTCCACTTGGCGGAGCCGGTAATAGGTCCCCTTCCCTCGCCTTCGCTTCGCTGCGGCTCGCCGGGGACGACAGTGGTGCGATTGCAGCCGCCATCACGGCCTCGACGATCTTCACATACCCCGTGCAACGGCAGAGCACGCCGCCCAGCGCATCCTCGACCTCGGCGCGGGAAGGCGCGGGCGTGCGCACCAGAAGATCGGCCGCGGCCATCAGCATGCCCGGGGTGCAGATGCCGCACTGCGCCGCCCCGTGCACGAGGAAGGCGCGGCGCAGGCGCTCGGTGACGCCGCCCGGGCCCGGTCCCTCGACGGTGTGCACCTCGGCGCCGTGCGCCTGCGCGGCCGGCACGAGGCAGGCGCAGGCCTGCCGGCCGTCCAAGAGGACCGTGCAGGCGCCGCAGTCGCCGGCGTTGCAGCCGATCTTGGTGCCGGTGAGGTTAAGGCGGTCGCGCAGCACGTCGGCGAGGGTCTCGAAAGGACAGGCCTCGACGGTGCGGCTCTCGCCGTTGAGGGTGAGCGAGAGCGTCGTCGCGGCAACGCCGGGCGCGGGCTGGTGCACCGTCATGCGGCCCTCCGCGCTTCCGGGGCGGCGAAGCCCGCGAGGAGGTCGCCAAGGAGCGCCTCGGCGGCGGCGAGCCGGTAGGCTGCGCTCGCCCGCACGTCGTCGAGGGGCTTGAGGCTGGCGAGATCCTCAGGCTTCACGAGCGCGGAGAGGGTTGGGGAGAGCCGTTGCCCGAGCAGGCGCTCCTCCAGGGCATGGAGGCGCCGCGCCACGGGCGAGCACGCGCCGACCGCCACGCGCGCATGCACGATCGCGCCGCCGGCGTCCGACTCGATGACGCCCGCCGCCATGACGATGGAGATCACGAGGTAGCGCCGCGCCCCGAGCTTTTGGAAGGCGCCCTGCCCGGCCCGCTTCGGGATCAGCAGCGCGGTCACGATCTCGTCCGGCGCGAGCGTCGTGTGTCGATAACCGTCGAGGAACCGCTCCACCGGCTCGATGCGCAGGCCGCGCACGCTCGCGACCTCCACCTCGGCGTCGAGCACGAGAAAATTCGGCATGCCGTCGCCGGCCGGCGAGGCGGTGCAGAGATTGCCGGCGAGCGTGCCCCGGTTCTGGATCTGCTGCCCGCCGATTTCTTGGGCCGCCGCCTTGAGCCCGTCGAACAGGGGCGGGAGGCCGGAGCGGACCATGTCGGTCCAGGTGACGAGGGCGCCGAAGCGCCAGTGCGTCTCGGTCTCCTCGATACGGTTAAGGCCGGGGATCGCGGTGACGTCGAGCACGTCCTTGTGGGCCATGCGGCCCCAGCCGGCCCGCGTGGTCTTGTTGGGATAGACATCCGTCCCGCCCGCCATGATCTCGACCTCCCGCGCGGCGCGGATCGCGAGCGCCTCGTCGAGGGTCGTGGGGCGGAAGTAGGCGGTCATTTCACCGACTCCGGTTCCACCACTGTCATCCCCGGCGAGCCGGAGCGGAGCGGAGGCGAGGGAAGGGGATCCAGGCCCCGCCTGGGTTCTGGGTCCCCTTCCCGCGCCTTTGGCGCGCCGGGGACGACAGTGCGCAGTGCCGCCGTCGCGGCCTCGTCGACGGCGCCCTCCCGGGTCAGCGCGACGCCGAACAGCCGCTCGGCCTCGCCCGGCGCATAATACTCCCGCCGCACGTCGCGGGCGACGAGGGACGGGTCGCGCGCGAACGCACTGCCGTAGCCGCCGCCGCCCGGCGTCATGACCTCGACCCGGTCGCCGGGGCGGATCGCGATGTCCTGGTCCTTGGACAGGTGCTCGGGCACGAACACCTCGGCCCCGCGGTGGATGCGCACGACGTTGCGGGCGCCGGCCTCGCCGCCGAGCACGCCGGGCGGGCCGAAGCGGCCGTGGTCCATGACGAAGGAGGCGCGCGCCTCACCTGAGAGAAGCTCGACCTCGTAGTGCACGCCGAAGCCGCCGCGGCTCTCGCCCGCCCCGCCCGAGCCTTCGCGGAGCGCGAAGCGGCGGAACAGCACGGGATAGTACTGCTCCATCACCTCGACCGGCGCGGTCTTCGAGATGCCGATGGTCGAGCAGCCGTTCGTCAGCCCGTCGTGGAACGCCGTGCCGCCGTAGCCGCCGCCGGTGATCTGGTACATGACGTAGGCCGCGCCCTTCTTAGGATCAAAGCCGCCGAGCGCGAAGTTGCCCGAGGTGCCGGCCGGCGCCGCCCACAGCTTTTTGGGGATCGCCTGGGCCAGCGCCAAAAAGACCGCCTCGGCGATCCTCTGGGAAACCTCGGCGGCGCAGCCCGAGACCGGGCGCGGGTAGCGGGCGTCGAGGAAGGTGCCCTCGGGGCGGACGATCGCGATGGGGTCGAAGCTGCCGGCGTTGATCGGCACGTCCGGGAAGACGTGGCGCACGGCGAGGTAGACGGCCGAATACGTCGTCGCCACGACCGAGTTCATGGGCCCGCGGCAGGGCGGCGAGGAGCCGGAAAAGTCAAAATGCAGGGTCTCGCCGCGCTTCGTGAGAGCGAGCGCGATGCGCAACGGCTCGTTCACGACCCCGTCGGAATCGACGAAGCTCTCGGACCGGTACACCCCGTCCGGGATGGCGGCGATCTCGGCCCGCATGCGGCTCGCCGCCCGCTTCTTGATCTCGGCGATGGCGTCCTCGATCGTCCCGCGCCCGTAGCGCGCGAGAAGCTCGGAGAGGCGCCGCTCGCCGACCTTCAGCGCCGCCTCCTGGGCCTTGATGTCGCCGATGCGCTGGTCCGAGACGCGGATGTTGGACAGGATGATCGAGAAAATCTCCGGGTCCATGACGCCGCGCTTGAACAACTTCACGGGCGGCAGCCGCAGGCCTTCCTGCTCGACCTCGGTCGCGTGGGCGGAGAAGCCGCCCGGCACCATGCCGCCGGTGTCGGGCCAATGCCCCGTGTTCGAGAGCCAGCAGAACAACGCGCCGTCGTGGAAGAAGGGCAGGGCGAAGCGCACGTCCATGAGGTGCGTGCCGCCGAGGTAGGGGTCGTTGACGATGTAGATGTCGCCCTCTTCCGGGGGAGAAACCTTGCCCTCGCGGATGAGGCGGATCAGCTCCCGCGTCGAGTGCTGCATGGTGCCGACGAACACCGGCAGACCGAGCTCCCCCTGCGCGATGAGCGCGCCGTCCGTCGCGGCGTAGATGCCGTCCGAGCGGTCGTCGGCCTCCGCGATCACCGGCGAGAACGCCGAGCGCGAGAACGCCACGTCCATCTCGTTGCAGACCTGCTGCAGCCCCGCCTGGATCACCGCGAGGGTGAGTGGGTCGAGGGCCACCTTGGTGTCTTCCTCACCCGGACTGTTGACGCCGACCGCGATCCTGAGATTCCCGACCGCATCCACGCGCGCGAGACTGCCGGTCTCGATGACCGTCGTGGCGTCGGCCTGCTGGACCACGGCCGGCCCCGGGATCGCGACGTCGGCGGGCAGGCGCTCGCGGTCGTAGACCGGGGCGTCGTGCCAGGCGCCGTCCTGATAGAGGCTCCGCCGACCGACCGCGGCGTCCTCGAGCCGGGCGGCGCGCTTCTTCGGGTCGATCAGGCTCGCGACCGGGAACGCCCGGCGCTTGCCGACGACCGAGGTGTTGAGGTTGACGACGACGGCCCTGATCTCAGGGAGGCGCACGCGGAAGCGCTGGAAATACGCCTCCTCGAACAGCGCCTGCACTTCGGCCCGGCTCACCTCAGCGTGCGGAAAGCTCACCCGGATGAGGTGGGTCTGGCCGCGAAACTGCATGTCGGCGGAATGCAGCACCTGCGTCTCCGCGATCTCCTCGGCCTCGCGGGCGTTCACGGCCTCGCCGCGCGCCCGCTGCTCGGCGAAGACGCGGGAAACCTCGCCCATGTCGACGGCGTCGAGGGGCGCGTTGATCGTGTTGACGAAGTCCTGGCGCAGGTCCGCGACGAGGCAGCCGAGCGCGTTGGTCAGCCCCGGCCGGGCAGGCACCAGCACCTCGGGCAGGCCGAGCTCGCGGGCGAGCGCGACCGCGTGCAGGGGACCGGCGCCGCCGAAGGCGAAGAGCGTGAAGTCGCGCGGGTCGTAGCCGCGCGACAGCGACACCATGCGGATCGCGCCCGCCATGTGGGTGTTGGCGAGCCGGACCGCCGCCGCCGCGGCGTCCTCCGGCGAAAGCCCGAGCGGCCCGGCGACCGTCTCGGCGAAGATTCTTCGAATGCGCTCCACCGGCACGGGGGCCTCGACGGCGAGGAGGCCCGCCGGGTCGAGCCGGCCCAGGAGAACGTTTGCATCGGTGACGGTCGGGCGCGTGCCGCCGCGCCCATAAGAAATCGGCCCGGGGTCGGACCCGGCGCTCTCCGGTCCTACCCGCAGCATGCCGGCGCTGTCGACGGAGACGATCGAGCCGCCGCCGGCACCGACCGTGCGCACGTCGACCATCGGCACGTGCACCGGTAGGCCGTAGGCGAGCGTCAGCTCGGACGAGACCTCCGGGACGCCGCCGCGGATCAGCGCCACGTCGGTCGAGGTGCCGCCCATGTCGTAGGTGATGGCGTTGGCGACCCCTCCTTGAGCGAGCGTCACCGCCGCCGCCATGACGCCGGAGGCGGGGCCGGACATCACGGTCTTGGCGGCCTCCCGCGCGACGACCGGGGCCGGCACGGTGCCGCCGTTGCCGTTCATGACGAGGAGGTCGCGCTTGAAGCCGCGGGCCCGCAGGTCGCCCTGGAGGCGGGCGATGTAGCGGTCGAGGACGGGCTGCACGGCGGCGTTCACGGAGGCCGTCGTGCCGCGCTCGTACTCCCGGTATTCGGAGAGCAGCGCGTGGCCCATGGTGACGTAGTCGTTCGGCCAAAGCTCGCGCGCGATCTCCGCCGCGCGGCGCTCGTGCGCCGGGTTGGCGTAGGCGTGCAGGAAGTGGATGACCAGCGCCTCGCAGCCGGCGGCGAGAAGCTCGCGCACCCGCGTCTCGACCTCTCCCTCGTCGAGGGCCAGGAGGACCTCGCCCCGCGCGCTCATGCGCTCGTCGACCTCGAGGCGCAGCTCGCGCGGGATCAGGGGCTCGAAGGTGCCGGTGAGGCCGTAGGGCTTCGGCCGGGTGCGGCGCCCGAGCTCGAGGGTGTCGCGGAACCCGCGCGTGGTGACGAGCCCGACCCGCGCGACCTTGCGCTCCAGCACCGCGTTCGTTGTGGTGGTCGTGCCGTGGATGATGAGGTCGATCTCTGCCGGCGGGACGCCCGCCGCCTCGAGCGCGTCGATGACGCCCTTCGCCTGGTTGCCGGCGCTCGTCGGCACCTTGGCGAGCCGGATCGTCGCGCCTTCGCCGGCCTCGTGGACCAGGAGGTCCGTGAAGGTGCCGCCGACGTCGATGCCCGCCACGCGCCGCATCCGGCATGAGCCTCGGAAAGAGGAGATCGTTCGTGTGCGAATGATACGTCCGCGGGGACGGGCGCGTAAAGCGGCGCTCCGCCGTCCTGATTGCCCCGTTGCGCCAACGGGTCTAATGGCTTCGTCGGATACGGCTCTGGGACAGAGATGAACAAGCCCGCGCCCGCCACGGCGTTCCAAAGCTCGATCGCCGACGAGATCCTCGCGGTCCTGCGGCGGCTCGGCGTGCCGGGCGATGCGATCGGCGCCAGGGGCCTGCCGGCCCGCTCGCCGGTCACCGGCGAGGTCGTGACCCACGTCCGCGAGACCTCGGCCGAGGAGGCTCGGGAGGCGATCCGCCGGGCGCACGAGGCCTTTCTGGCCTGGCGGCTCGTGCCGGCGCCCCGGCGCGGCGAGCTCGTCCGGCTCCTCGGGGAGGAGCTGCGCGCCCGGAAGGTCGACCTCGGGCGGCTCGTGACGCTGGAGACCGGCAAGATCGCCTCCGAGGGCCTCGGCGAGGTCCAGGAGATGATCGACATCTGCGACTTCGCGGTCGGCCTCTCGCGCCAGCTCCATGGGGCGACCATCGCGACCGAGCGCCGCGACCACCGCATGATGGAGACTTGGCACCCGCTCGGGGTCTGCGGCGTGATCTCGGCCTTCAACTTCCCCGTGGCGGTGTGGTCCTGGAACGCGGCGCTCGCCCTCGTGTGCGGCGATCCGGTGGTGTGGAAGCCGTCCGAGAAGACGCCGCTCACCGCGCTCGCCGTGCAGGCTCTCGTGCGGCGCGCCCGCGGGCGCTTCGGCGACGCGCCGGACGGCCTCTCCGAGGTGCTGATCGGCGGGCGCGACCTCGGCGAGATCCTCGTCGACGACCCGCGCGTGCCGGTGGTCTCGGCGACGGGCTCGACCGCCATGGGCCGGCACGTCGGCCCGCGGCTCGCGGCGCGCTTCGCCCGCGCGATCCTGGAGCTCGGCGGCAACAACGCCGCCATCGTCTGCCCCTCGGCCGACCTCGATCTCGCGGTCCGCGCAGTCGCCTTCGCGGCGATCGGCACGGCCGGGCAGCGCTGCACGACCCTGCGCCGCCTCTTCGTCCACGAGAGCCTGTACGAAAACTTCGTCGAGCGGCTGCGCCGGGTCTACGACGGCGTGCCGATCGGCGACCCGCGCCTCTCCGGCACGCTCGTCGGCCCGCTGATCGACCGCGCCGCCTTCGAGGCCATGGAGCGCGCCCTCGAGGATGCGATCGAGGCCGGGGGCAGCGTCCACGGCGGCGGGCGGGTGATCGACGGCCCCGGCGGCCCGGAGGGTTTTTATGTGCAGCCCGCCTTGGTCGAGATGCCGGCTCAGATCGGTCCGATGAGCCGGGAGACCTTCGCTCCCATCCTGTACGTCATGCGCTACCGCGACCTCGGCGAGGCGATCCGCCTCCACAACGCGGTCGGGGCCGGGCTCTCGTCCTCGATCTTCACCCTCGACTTGCGCGAGGCCGAAACCTTCCTGTCGGCCGCGGGTTCCGACTGCGGCATCGCCAACGTCAACATCGGCCCCTCGGGCGCCGAGATCGGCGGCGCGTTCGGGGGCGAGAAGGAGACCGGCGGCGGCCGCGAGGCCGGCTCGGACGCCTGGAAGGCCTACATGCGGCGCTCGACCAACACCATCAACTACGGCACGACCCTGCCGCTCGCGCAGGGCGTGAAGTTCGACATCGACGCATAGGCGAATGGCGCAATGGCAAGTGGCGGATAGTGCGGCAGCTCTGATCGCCCATTCGCCATTCGCCATTCGCCTCTCTCCGAAGGAGACGACCATGACCGCCCTCCCGCAATCGAAGGCCAAGGACAAGCCGATCGAGGCGCGCTTCCAGTGGGACGATCCGCTCCTGCTGGAGGAGCAGCTGTCCGACGACGAGCGCATGATCCGCGACGCCGCCCGGCAGTACGCGCAAGGGCGGCTCATGCCGCGGGTGATCGAGGCCTACCGCGACGAGAAGACCGACCGCTCCATTTTCAACGAGATGGGCGAGCTCGGGCTCCTCGGCGTCACCATCCCGGAGGAGTACGGCGGCGCCGGCGCGTCGTATGTCGCCTACGGACTCGTGGCCCGGGAGGTGGAGCGGGTCGATTCCGGCTACCGCTCGATGATGAGCGTGCAGTCGTCCCTCGTCATGTACCCGATCTACGCCTACGGCGACGAGACGCAGCGCAAGAAGTACCTGCCGAAGCTCGCCTCGGGCGAGTGGGTCGGCTGCTTCGGCCTGACCGAGCCCGACGCCGGCTCCGACCCCGGCGGCATGAAGACCCGGGCCGAGAAGACCGGCGGCGGCTACCGCCTGACCGGCTCGAAGACCTGGATCTCGAACGCCCCCATCGCCGACGTCTTCGTGGTGTGGGCGAAGTCCGCCGCGCACGACAACCAGATCCGCGGCTTCGTCCTGGAGAAGGGCTTGAAGGGCCTCTCCGCCCCGAAGATCGGCGGCAAGCTCTCGCTTCGCGCCTCGATCACCGGCGAGATCGTCATGGACGGGGTCGAGGTCGGCGAGGACGCGCTCCTGCCGAACGTATCGGGGCTCAAAGGCCCGTTCGGCTGCCTCAACCGGGCCCGCTACGGCATCGCCTGGGGCGCCATGGGCGCCGCCGAGTTCTGCTGGCACGCGGCGCGCCAGTACACCCTCGACCGCAAGCAGTTCGGCCGGCCGCTTGCCCAGACGCAGCTCGTGCAGAAGAAGCTCGCCGACATGCAGACCGAGATCGCGCTCGGCCTGCAAGGCGCGCTGCGCGCCGGCCGCCTCTTCGACGAGGGGCGCCTTGCCCCCGAGGCGATCTCGCTGATCAAGCGCAACAACTGCGGCAAGGCCCTCGACATCGCGCGCGCGGCCCGCGACATGCACGGCGGCAACGGCATCCAGGAGGAATACCACGTCATGCGCGTGGCGCAGAACCTAGAGACCGTGAACACCTACGAGGGCACGCACGACGTCCACGCGCTCATTCTGGGGCGGGCGCAGACGGGGCTGCAGGCGTTCTTCTAGGCGAGCTGTAAACCTCGACTGTGGGGAGGATGATGTCTGTCGGATTGGAGCGGCGGTTGAGCCGCTTCAAAGGGCCTTGATGTCCTGAGCTTCGCTGGCTTTATCTGTTTCGTCGGAGCTGGACCTGCTTCCGTCGACCGGGCATCGGCGCCGCAAGAGCAATATGCCGTTGCCGACCACGGCGTGATAGAGGAGGCGAGCCATGGGTCTGTTTACGTTGCTGGGCGTGTTTTCCCTCATCCTGATCGTCGGCGGGCTTGTCAGCGCGGGGCTCCTCGCCTGGCACAACGACAGGGCCCGGGGAGATCACGGTCACGAAGGCCACCAAACCCACTGAAGCACGGGCCGGACCGCAGGATCAAAGGGGATCATCCATGGCCACCCGCATCGTCCTCGCCGGCGCGACGGGTTGGGTCGGGCGCGCGCTCGTGGCGGCGATCGCGCAGGCGCCCGACCTCGCGCTCGTCGGCGCCGTCGCGCGCAGCGCGGCCGGGAAGGACGCCGGCGAGGCGGCGGGGATCCATGCGCTCGGGGTGAAGGTTTCGGCGAAGCTCGCCGAGGCGCTCGCCACGCCCTGCGACGTGGTGATCGACTACACCAAGCCCGACGTCGTGAAGCACCACGCCCTCCAGGCGCTGGCCCACGGCTGCCACGTGGTGATCGGGACCTCGGGGCTCTCGGCCGACGACTACGCCAAGATCGACACCGCGGCGCGGGAGAAGGGCCGCGGCGTCGTCGCGGCCGGCAACTTCTCGATCACGGCGACGCTGATGCGCCGCTTCGCGCTCGAGGCGGCGCGGCTCGTGCCGGACGTGGAGATCGTCGACTACGCCTCGGCGAAGAAGGCCGACACGCCCTCCGGCACCGCCCGCGAGCTGGCGGAAATGCTCGGGGCCGTGCGCCACGCCGGCACGGCGAAGCCGGTCGCCGAGCTCACCGGCGTGCGCGAGACCCGCGGCGGCGCGGTAGGCAGCCCGACGCCGGTGCAGGTCCATTCGGTGCGGATGCCGTCCTACGTCCTCTCCTGCGAGGCGATCTTCGGGGCCGACAACGAGCGCCTGACGATCCGCCACGACGCCGGCGCCTCCGCCGCCCCTTACGTCGCCGGCACGCTCGTCGCCGCCCGGCGGGTCGGCTCCTTCGTGGGCCTCAGGCGCGGACTCGACGCGGTCCTTGTCGGCGACGAGGCCGAGGCATGAAGCCCCTTCACGGCATCAAGGTCCTGGAGCTCGCCCGCATCCTCGCCGGGCCCTGGATCGGGCAGCTCCTCGCCGACCTCGGGGCGGACGTGGTCAAGGTCGAGCGGGCGGGCGCCGGCGACGACACCCGCGGCTGGGGGCCGCCCTTCATCGAAGGCGCGGACGGAAAGAAACTCTCGGCCGCCTACTACCATTCCGCGAACCGCGGCAAGCGCTCGGTCGAGGCCGACTTCGAGACCGAGGAGGGGCGCGCCCTCGTGCGCAGGCTCGCGCGGCACGCCGACGTGGTGGTCGAGAACTTCAAGGTCGGCGGCCTCGAGAAATACGGCCTCGACGCCAAGAGCCTGCGGGCGCTGAACCCCCGCCTCGTCTACTGCTCGGTGACGGGCTTCGGGCAGAGCGGCCCCTATGCGCCGCTCGCCGGCTACGACTTCATGATCCAGGGCATGGCCGGGGTCATGGACCTCACCGGCTTCCCGGACGGCCCGCCCATGAAGGCCGGCTACGCCACCGCCGACATCTTCTGCGGGCTCTATGCGGCCGTCGGCATCCTCGCGGCCCTGCGCCGGCGCGACGAGACGGGCGAGGGCGCGACCCTCGACATGGCCCTGATGGATTCGCAGGTGGCCGTGCTCGGCTACCAGGCGATCAACTACTTCGTGTCGGGGGTCGTGCCGAAGCGCCTCGGCAACGGCCACCCGAACATCGTCCCCTACGACGTCTTCCCGGCCGCCGACGGCTCGGTCATCCTCGCGGTTGGCAACAACGGGCAGTTCGCCAAGCTCTGCGAGGCGCTTGGCGCCGAGGACCTGCGCGACCACCCGGACTACGCCACGAACGAGGGCCGGGTGCGCAACCGCGCCGTCCTCGTGCCCGAGCTCGGCCGGCGCACCCAAAAATTCCGCCGCGACGACCTCCTGGAGAAGCTGGGGAAGCTCAAGGTGCCGGCCGGACCCGTGAACAGCGTCGCCGACGTCTTCGCCGACCGCCAAGTGGTCGAGCGCGGCATCCGCGTCGACCTCGCGGCCCCCGACGCCAAGGGCGGCACGATCCCGACGCTCCGCTCCCCCATCGTCATGGACGGCGAGCCGATGGTCGCCGAGAAACCCTCGCCGCGGCTTGGGGCGCATACGGACGAAGTGTTGCGCGACCCCACCTGGGGTGGGTAGGAAGCCCGAATGCACGTCATCCCGGCCGAGCGCAGCGAGAGCCGGGATCTCGTGACGATCAGGCGCCTCTTCGGACAGAGATCCCGGCTCTCCGCTTCGCTCCGGCCGGGATGACGAGGATGATGAGATGACAACACGCCCCCGCACCGGCGGACAGATCCTCGTCGACCAGCTCGTCGTGCATGGGGTCGACCACCTCTTCTGCGTGCCCGGCGAGAGCTATCTGGCCGTGCTCGACGCCCTGCACGACGCCTCGATCGCCGTCACGGTCTGCCGGCAGGAGGGCGGCGCCGCCATGATGGCGGAGGCCTGCGGCAAGCTCACCGGCCGGCCCGGCATCTGCTTCGTGACCCGCGGGCCGGGCGCCACGAACGCCTCGCCGGGAATCCACATCGCCATGCAGGATTCCACACCGCTGATCCTCTTCGTCGGCCAGGTCGCGCGCGAGATGAAGGAGCGCGAGGTGTTCCAGGAGCTCGACTACAAGGCCGTGTTCGGCACCATGGCGAAGTGGGTCGTCGACGTGGACGACCCCGCGCGCCTGCCGGAGCTGATCTCCCGCGCCTTCCACGTGGCGACGAGCGGACGCCCCGGCCCCGTCGTGGTCGCACTGCCCGAGGACATGCTCACCGAGGAGGCGAGCGTCGCCGACGCGCCGCCCTACGAACCCGTCGAGACCCACCCCGGGCTGACCCAGATGGCGGAGCTGCAGAAGCTCCTGTGGGCCGCCGAGCGCCCGGTCGCGATCCTCGGCGGCAGCCGCTGGTCGATGCAGGCCGTGCAGCGCTTCGCCCGCTTCGCCGAGCGCTTCGCGCTGCCGGTCTCGACCTCGTTCCGGCGCCAGATGCTCTTCCCGGCGGACCATTCTTGCTATGCCGGCGACTGCGGCATCGGCCCGAACCCGAAGCTTCTCGCGCGCCTCAAGGAGGCCGACCTCGTCCTCCTCGTCGGCGGGCGGATGTCCGAGATGCCGTCGCAGAGCTACACGCTGTTCGACATCCCGGCGCCGCGGCAGACCCTCGTGCACGTCCACCCGGACCCGGAGGAGCTCGGGCGCGTCTACCGCCCCCACCTCGCCATCAACGCCGCGCCGACCGCCTTCACGGCCGCCCTCGAGGGGGTGCAGCCGCCGAACGACATTTCCTGGGCCGAGGGCACCCGAAAGGCGCACGTCGACTTCCTGGCCTGGACCGACCCGGCGACCGTGCATCCGCCGGGGCGCTTCCGCATGAACGAGGCGATGGCGCACCTGCGCCGCACGCTCCCGGCCGACACGATCTTCTGCAACGGCGCCGGCAACTTCGCCGTCTGGGCGCACCGCTTCTGGCATTTCCGCCACTACGGCACCCAGCTCGCCCCGACCTCGGGCTCCATGGGCTACGGCGTGCCGGCCGCCGTCGGGGCGAAGCGGATGTTCCCGGACCGCACCGTCGTCTGCCTCGCCGGCGACGGCGATTTCCTGATGAACGGC
>DASVPW010000182.1:0-6114 GCA_036389455.1 Beijerinckiaceae bacterium | reverse complement strand
GGGCTCTCCGCCGACGAGTGGTCGATCACCGACGAGGGCCTGCTCACGCTCACCCGCCGCTACACGCGGGAAGCCGGCGTGCGCAACCTCGAGCGCGAGCTCTCGAACCTCATCCGCAAGGCCGTGAAGGAGATCCTGATCACGAAGGCGAAGTCGGTGACGGTGACGCCGGAGAACCTCCAGGACTTCCTCGGCGTGCCGAAGTTCCGCTACGGCGAGGTCGAGGACGCCGACCAGACCGGCGTCGTCACGGGGCTTGCCTGGACCGAGGTCGGCGGCGAGCTTCTCACGATCGAGGGCGTCCTCATGCCCGGCAAGGGCAAGATGACGGTCACCGGCAACCTCAAGGACGTGATGAAGGAATCGATCTCGGCGGCGGCGTCCTACGTGCGCTCGCGGGCGATCGACTTCGGCATCGAGCCGCCGCTGTTCGAGCGCCGCGACATCCACGTCCACGTGCCCGAGGGGGCGACCCCGAAGGACGGGCCATCGGCCGGCATCGCCATGGCGACCGCGATCGTCTCGGTCATGACCGGCATCCCGGTGCGCCGCGACCTCGCCATGACCGGCGAGGTCACCTTACGCGGGCGCATCCTGCCGATCGGCGGCCTCAAGGAGAAGCTCCTCGCGGCGCTCAGGGGCGGCATCAAGAAGGTGCTGATCCCGGAGGAGAACGCCAAGGACCTCGTCGACATCCCGGCCTCCGTGAAGAACGGCATGGAGATCGTGCCGGTGTCGCGCATGGACCAGGTGCTGCAGCACGCCCTCGTCCGCCAGCCCGAGCCCATCACCTGGGACGAGCCCTGGCCGGCCGACAAGCCGGCTCCGGCCGCCGCCGAGGACGAAGGAACGGGCCTCGTCGCGCACTGACACCCGGCTTCCGCCGCGAAGCCTTGAAGGCCCCCGGTCCGCCCGGGGGCCTTTTGCATGCGGTGACGCGAAGGGGCTGGTGAGGCCGGCTCTCCGGCCGAATGCTTGCGCCGCCGGGGTTATCTTTTTATCTGGAAGGGCAGGGGCGGTTAGCTCAGTCGGTAGAGCATCGGTTTTACACACCGAGTGTCGGCGGTTCGAGCCCGTCACCGCCCACCAGCGCACCCTCGGACCATCGTTTGTGCCGCGCGCCCCCCGCGTCAGGGTGGCGCAGCAGGCGGCGCCTTGGCCTTTATGACCGGTTGACGATGCGGAAGGCCGGCGTCCTGCTGCCCTGCTGCGGTTCGGCGCAGACGGAGGACGGGGCCCCATGAACAGCGGCATCATCCTGATGGGCGTCTACGTCTTCTTCGTTGTCGTCGGCAACGCGATCGCGTGGCAGATCGGCCTTTTCGTGGAAGCCCGGTGGCCGGCGGCGAGCCTGCTGGTGTTCCTCGCGATGTTCTTCACGATCCTCGTGCTCGCGTGGCCGCTCGCGGTCCTGGCGACGGCCCGGTGGGACGACGAGAAGCCGCCGGCCTGACCGCGCCCGGCGTGCTTGACACTCCAAAGGCCCGCTCTTAAGTCACCGGCACATCGCCGCTCGCCGGCGACGATCGCGCGGGCGTAGCTCAGTTGGTTAGAGTGCCGGCCTGTCACGCCGGAGGTCGCGGGTTCGAGCCCCGTCGCCCGCGCCACTTCAAGCCCTTGACACAGTTGGTCTTTCGGCATCTGGCGAGAGCCTATGGTTCTCTCGTCGGCCTCAGGGGTTCCGTCCGAGCAGGAACATCAGGATCGCCAGGGCTTGGATGACGGCCGCGGCGGCGAACAGCGGGGCCACGCTGTCCGGCGCGAGAGCGAGGGCTTCGGGAGCGAAGACGCGAAGGAGACCGAACGCCGCCGGCGCGAAGGCGTAGGTCGCTTGCCCGGTTGCCACGACCGTCGAGACGACGCGCTGGACGTCCTCCTTCGCGAACTCCTGCTGGGCGATGAGCGGAGGCAGGGACGTCGCGTTCCCGATCCCCGATCCGAACAGGACGATCCCGAGGACGAGCAGCGCCACGTTGCCGCCGGCCGCGAGGAGGACGAGCGAGCCGGCGAGTTGGACGCCGTAGGCGAGGCAGCTGACGAGGCGGCGGGCGGCGCCGACCGGCATGGCGCGTCCGACGACGATCCGGCCGGCGATCGCGCAGGCGGTGGCGAGCGCCATCGCGAAGCCTGCGACCTGACCGCCGACGACGGGGACGAGCACCGAATACAGATGCGCGATGAGGCCGATCTGCGCGAAGAGGCCGAGCGCCATGCCCGCCGCGAGGGTCAGGAACGTCCGGTCGCGCCACAGCAGCCGTCCCGGGAGGGGACGCGCGCCGGTGGACGCGAGCGGGGATGCGGGGCTTCCGGGCGCGTCGCCGTCGGGCGATTGGCCGAGGTCCCCCGGCGTCCTCGAGAAGACGAGGCCCGACATCGTCCAGACGATGCAGACCGTCGCGACGCCGACGATCGCGGCGGCGGCGGGGAAAGACAGCTTGGCGATGAGGGCGGCCCAGAGCGGCGAGAAGACCACGCCGCCGATGCTGGCGCCGTTGTAGGCCGTCGAGAGGGCGGCCGACCGCGTCCGGACGAACCAGGGCGAGACGATCGCGTTCAGCGCGGCGGCCCCCATGGTGACCCAGCCGGCCCCCGTCAGGAGCGCGGCAAGGCCGAGCTGCCATGGTTGCGCCGCAAGGGACCAGCCGAGGACGCCGACCGCCAGCGCCAGCGAGCCGACGCTCGTGACCGCCGGCAGGCCGAAGCGCCCGTACAGGGCCGGAAGGTTCGCGACGACGAGCGCGCCGAAGACGAAGTGGACGGTCACCATGCCCGAGACGAACTCGAGCGACCATCCCGTGCGCGCGATGACGGCATGGAGATAGACCGGCGGCCCGTAGAAGCCGACGCCCCAGCCGAGGGCCGCGAGCCCGAACGCCGCCCAGACGACGCGCCGCCCGAAGAAGGGGGCCGCCCTCGCGTCGGTTTCGGGCAAGGCGGCCATGTCCTCGATCTCCGGTCCGGCGCAGCCCCGGTGGCGGGGCCGCCGCTGCGACGGTCTTACGGCATCGGCGATTCGAACGGGGCCGCAAAGCTTCGGCCGTCGCCGAAGCGTTCCGGACCGCTGCGGCCGGCCCGCCCCTCAGGCAGACGCCGAGGACACTGCCGCTGGACCCGCCGCCGCCGCGGGCCGCGTCCGGGCTCGGCTCCTCGCGAGATAGCGCACCCCCAGCGCCACCGCCGCGCCCCCCGCCAGCACGCCGAGCGAGACGAGCGGCCGGTACCATAGCCAGGCGATGGCGATGACCGCCGGCGCGATCACGACGGTGAGGAGGAACGCGGCGATGCCGGCGCCGGTATCGAGGATCGAGCCGATGATCGGCACGAGGTCGCCGACGACCGCGATCGGCCGGATCATCAGGTACCAGCCGCACCACAGGAAGACCGCGAACACCGCCCGGAGCAGCCAGGTGATGATCCGGTTCTCGTCCTCGGCCTGCTTGACCATGTCGGCCGCCGGCACGAAACCGGAGGACGCCATGAGGAGCCTGTCGCCGGCCTTGGTCTGGTACTCCCCGAGGTCGGCTCCGGCCTGGCGCCCGATGAAGCTCGCCGGGCCCGCCGGGGCGACGTGATAGGCGATGCGCAGGTCGCCGACGCGCGGGCTGCCCGGGTCGGCCCCGAGGTAGAGCCTGCCGTCGCTGGCGTGGACCGGCGTGCCGCCGAGCTTCGCGCGCGCGGCCTCGGCCGCGGCGGGCTCGACGCGAAGCTCCTCCCGGGCGGGCAGATGGCGAAGCGCCGCCGGGCCCGGGCGCCAGGCGCCGAGCGTCGCGTCCCGCGCCTCGGTCTCGAACCTCGCGTAGCGCATCTGCGGGTTCTCGTGGCCGCTCCGGTTGTGGAAGCTCGACGAATCGTTGCGCCGGTCGGACCAGACGCGGCTGTAGGAATAGGTCGTGACCGTCTCCTCGCCGCCGCCGAGCTTCTTGCGGGTCTCGGTGCGCTTGTCCTCCTTCCACTGGTACATCTCGACCGTGCGCACGAGCCGGGCGCCTTGGGCCTGCACCAGGAGGTCCGGATCGGCGAGGGGAGCCGTGACCTTGAGCTCGCCCTGGACGTGGACGAGCTTGCCTTCGTTCCCCGGATCGATCCGCGCGGCGTCGACGTCCACGACGAGGCTCCCGCCCTCGGCGAGCGAGCGGGCGGTCTGGACGGCGCGGCCCTCGTTCCAGAACAGGCCGGCGCAGGTTGCGACGACGAGGACGAGCCCGATCAGCACGCCGACGACCGCGTCCATGAGGCGCTGGAGCCAGCTCTTCTCGGTGACCTCGGTGACGGTGTCGCCGTCCAGGCTGGTGTCCGAGGACGATTCCGACGTGGTCTCCGACGTCGAGTCCGGAGAGTCGAAGGTGCCCGACAGCGTGTCCAAGATGCTCCGGTCGTTGTCGTCGTCCGCCATCGTGCTCCCCCTTGAAATGGCAGGCCAATACGCCAGCCTAGACTCGCCGCAAGCCGCCGCGCCAGAGGGATTTCGCGGGCGTCCACTCCCTCGGCGGGAGAGGTGGACGCGCTACCGCACCGGCGTCGGGCGGGCGGAGCCCAATGCCCCGCCCGTAGGCGGGGCGGCGCTGGGCGCCGGTTGCGCCGGCTTCACCTCGGCGAGAGGGGTGGCGCTCAAGAAGATCGCGCGCGCCCGCGCCCCGATGAGGGGCAGGGCGCGGTCGCCCTCGCAGGCCTGGCGCATGGCGGCGACCGCCTCCTCGGCCTGGCGCGGCTCGAGGACCGCGCGCTGGGCGGCGCCGGCATAGTAGCCGTGCAGCCAGAGGAGGAGCCGCTCGGGCTCGCCGGCCCGCGCATCGAGAAGCTGCCCGCAGGTGAGGCGGGCCACGTCGGCGCCTTGAGCCTGCGCGGCGGCGGGCGGGAGCACCAGGGAGAAGAGCGCGACGGTGGCGAGCCCGAGGACGGTTGCGGCAGTTCTCATCCGGCCCTCCTCAAGGACTCGAATCGGCATTCGCCGGGCCGGAAGGGTAGGGGGAGAGCGGTCTCGAAGTCGACTCTCCGCCGACGCGCTCACGCCGCGCCGCCACGCGATTGTGCAGGGCAGCATCAGGCTTGTCACGCCTGGGGGCGTGGGCTAAGCGTCGCGCGCGCGTTGGGACGTTTTGCCCCGTTCAACTTCCTCGGGCGGATCGCGGCGAAACCCCATATGGTCAAGGCCGGAACGCGCCGCGTTCCGCGCCCGTTAGGTGTCTCGCATGAGCCTCCTCGCCGACTACCTGCCCCTCGTGATCTTCATCGGCGTGGCGCTCGTCATCGCGCTCGCGCTCCTCGTCGCGCCGTTCATCGTCGCCTACAGCAGCCCGGACCCGGAGAAGCTCTCGGCCTACGAGTGCGGCTTCAACGCCTTCGACGACGCGCGCATGAAGTTCGACGTGCGCTTCTACCTTGTCGCGATCCTGTTCATCATCTTCGACCTCGAGGTGGCGTTCCTGTTCCCTTGGGCCGTCACCTTCGGGGAGCTCGGCTGGTTCGGGTTCTGGTCGATGATGATCTTCCTGGGGGTCCTGACCGTCGGCTTCGCCTACGAGTGGAAGAAGGGGGCGCTCGAATGGGACTGACGCCCGAGCCGCGCCCGGCCGTACCCGGTACCCTCGTGCCCGGCACGCTCGTCGCGCCGCAGCCGCGGGGCATCGTCGACCCGAACACGGGCCGGCTCGTGGGCGCCGACGATCCGTACTTCCTCGAGCTCAACGACGAGCTCTCGGACAAGGGCTTCCTCGTCACGGCGGCGGACGACCTCATCACCTGGGCGCGCACCGGCTCGCTCATGTGGATGACCTTCGGGCTCGCCTGCTGCGCCGTCGAGATGATGCAGATGTCGATGCCGCGCTACGACGCCGAGCGCTTCGGCTTCGCGCCGCGGGCGAGCCCGCGCCAATCCGACGTGATCATCGTCGCCGGGACCCTCACGAACAAGATGGCGCCCGCCTTCCGCAAGGTCTACGACCAGATGCCGGAGCCGCGCTACGTCATCTCCATGGGCTCCTGCGCCAACGGCGGCGGCTACTACCACTACTCCTACGCGGTGGTGCGCGGCTGCGACCGCGTCGTGCCGGTCGACATCTACGTGCCGGGCTGCCCGCCGACCGCCGAGGCCCTCCTCTACGGCGTCCTCCTCCT
>DASVPW010000181.1:0-8650 GCA_036389455.1 Beijerinckiaceae bacterium | reverse complement strand
TGTCCGGGAACCCGGGCATCCTCGGCATCCACCTCGAAGGCCCGTTCATCTCCCCCGAGCGCCCCGGCGTGCACGACAGCGCCACCATTCGCCGCCCAACCGAGGACGACTTTTCCGTGCTGACGAGCCTCGGCTCGGGCTCAACCCTCGTGACGCTCGCGCCGGAATGCGTGCCGGACGGCTTCATCCGCCGTCTCGCCGAAGCCGGCGTGCGCGTGTCCCTCGGCCATTCGATGGCGACCTACGGCGAGACGGTCCGGGCCCTGCGCGACGGCATGACCGGTTTCACGCACCTCTTCAACGCCATGCGCCCCCTCGCCTCCCGCGACCCCGGCCCGATCGCGGCGGCGCTGGAGACGCCCGGATGCTGGTACGGCCTCATCGCGGACGGGCTCCACGTCCATCCGGCGATGCTGCGCCTCGCGCTGCGCGGCGCCGGCCGGGCCATGCTCGTCACCGACGCCATGCCGCCGGTCGGCGGGCGCAAGGACAGCTTCACCCTCTACGGCGAGACGGTCGCGGTCCGGAACGGGCGCCTCGCGCGCGCCGACGGGACGCTCGCCGGGGCGGCCCTCGACATGGCCTCAGCCGTCCGCAACGCGGTCGCGCTTGCCGGCGCCGCCCTGCCCGACGCCCTGCGCATGGCCTCGCGCCATCCGGCCGAGTTCCTGGGGATCGCCGACCGCCTCGGGCGCCTCGCCCCGGGCTATCGCGCCGACCTCGTCGCCTTCATGCCCGAGGACGTGCGGGTGCTGCGGACGTGGGTGGCCGGGAACGACGGCGGTCAGAGCGCCTCGATCTCCCGCAACAGCGCGTCCGCGACCTGAAGCCCCTCCCGCGCGGCCTTCTCCCGCAGGGCGAGGCGGCGGCGGCCGGGCAGGCGGGCGCCGCTCTCGGCCTCGACCATCTGGGCGAGCGCGCCGAAGCGGACGAGCGCATCCGGGCCGAAGGCTTCGGGATCGAGCGCCAGGACGAGCTGGCCCGTCCCGGGCGGACCGCCTTCGGCGTCGAGGAAGGACGAGGCCTCGGCGGCGTAGTTCGCCCCCGTGAGGCCGGCGGCGAGAAGCTCGACCATGAGGGCGAGGGCCGTGCCCTTGGCGTCGCCGAGCGGCAGCATGGTGCCTTTCAGGGCCGCGTCCGGGTCGGTGGTCGGACGGCCGGCGGCGTCGAGGGCTAAGCCCTCCGGGATCGGCTCACGGCGCTGCCTTGCAGCCAGGATGTTGCCGCGGGCGACCTTCGACAGGGAAAGGTCGACGACGATCGGCGGAGCATGCGGCACCGGGCAGGCGAAGGCGATCGGGTTCGTGCCGAACAGCCCTTTCGAGCCGCCCCAGGGCGCGATGGCGGCGGGCGTGTTGGCGAAGAGGAGGGCGACGAGGCCGCCTTCGGCGAGCCGCTCGACCGGATGCCCCGCCGCGCCGCAGTGGTGCGAGCGCCGGACCGGCGCCGCCGCGATCCCCTCCCGCCGCGCCGCCTCGGGCAGGGCCGCGACCGCGAGGCCGAGGGCCGGGAAGGCGAAGCCGTGGGCGGCATCGACCGCGACGACGGCGGGCCTCGGCCGGGAGAGGGCCGGCTCGGCAAAGCCGTCGACCTTGCCGGCCTTCGCCTGCGCCGCGTAGGTCGGCACCCGGGAGAGGCCGTGCCCTTTCAGCCCGTCGGCCTCCGCGGCCACGAGCGCCCGGGCGACGCTCTTCGCGTTGTCCTCGCCGGTGCGGCAGCGCCGGAGCGCGCCCGCGACGAGATCCTCGGCTTCCGTGACGGTGAGGGTCGGCATCCTAAAGGCTTCCCAAGTGCCGCCGCACGTTCTCGGCGGTGGCCCAGGACACCCGCACGTTCGCCTCCTGCGTGACCCCCGCGACGTGCGGCGTGAGGATGAGGTTCGGGCAGCCGGCAAACATCTTCGCGCGCTTCGCCGACAGGGGCTCCTCCTCGAAGACGTCGAGGGCGGCGCCGCCGAGGCGGCCTTCGCGGAGCGCCTCGGCGACGGCGGCCTCTTCGACGACGCCGCCCCGGGCGGCGTTGATCAGGACGGCGCCCGGCTTCATGCGGGCGAGCGCCGCGCCGCCGACGAGGCTGCGGGTGCCGGGGGTGAGGGGGACGTGGAGGGAGACGACGTCGGCGGTGGCGATCAGCTCGTCGAGGTCGAGGCGCACGACCCGGCCGTACGGCTGGCTCCAGGCCGGGTGCCCGGGCGGGACGAAGGGGTCGGTCGCGGTCACGGCCATGTCGAGGGCGGCGGCGCGCTTCGCGGTCTCGCGGGCGATCGAGCCGAAACCGACGAGGCCGAGGCGCTTGCCGGACAGTTCCCGGCCCATGAGGCGGCTGCGGGGCCACGTCCCGGCGATCACGTCCGGGGTCGACGCATAGGCGCCGCGCAGGAGCATCAGGGCGGCGGCGATCACGTACTCGGCGACGGACACGTCGTTCGCGCCGCTCGCCGGATAGACGGCGACGCCCCGCGCCTTGCAGGCCTCGAGGTCGATGTTGTCGAGGCCGACGCCGAGGCGGCCGATGCAGGCGAGGCGCGGGGCATGGTCCAGCAGTCCGGCGGTCACCAGGGTCCGGTTCCGCACCACGAGGGCGCGCGCCTCCCGGAGCGCCGCGGCGAGGTCCGCGGGCCGGTCGCCGAGGGCCGGGTCGTAGAGCACGTCGAACTCCTTCAGGCCCTCGCGGACCGCGGCCTCGTCCATGAACTCGGGGATGACGATGTCGGCCATGGGCATTCGGCTCGTTCAGCGCACCAGCATGAGGCCGCCGGTCGCGGCCACGAGGATGACGAGGGTCGTCGCCGTGACCGTCGCGACGTGGCGCCAGCCGAGCCTCGCGACCGCGGTCACGGAGGTGCCGAGGCCCAGCGCCGCGATGGCGACGAGGAGCCCCCAGGTCGAGGCCTCGACGAGGGCGGCCTTCGCAGGGACATACAGCGGCGCCAGCGCCGGCGCGTAGGGCGCGGCGCTGTTGAGGAGGCAGAGCGCGAGGAACACGAGGGCGAAGACCGGCACCGGCACCCTGGCCTCCCCGTGCTCGACGCCTTTCCGAGTGAACCACCATCCCACGGCGAGCACCACCGGCAGGAGCAGGAACACCCTGAAAAGTTTCACCACCACGGCGGTGTTGCCGACGGGCTCCGACACCGCGTAGCCGGCGCCGACCACCTGGGCGACGTCGTGGATCGTCGCGCCGAGCATGATGCCGGTTGTGCGCTCGTCGAGGCCGAGCGCGGCGCAGAGCGGGGGATAGAGCACCATGGCGGCGGTCGAGAGCGCGTTCACGGCGACGACCACGAAGGCGATGTCGGCCTCCTTGCCGTAGTAGGCCGGCACGACGGTCGCGGTCGCGAGCGTCGCGGAGGCGCCGCAGCCCGCGGTCGCGGCGCCGGCGAGCGCCCCGTAGGGCTCGTTCTGGCCGAAGAGGCGGGCGAACCAGAACCCCGCCAGCACCGTCGCGGCCATGCCGGCGACGACGACGGCGGCGGCGCCGGGCCCGAGCGCCGCGACATCGCCGAGCGCGATGCGAAGGCCGAGGAGGGCGACGGCCCAGCGCAGGAGCTTCTTGACCGCGAAGGCGAGGCCGGGCTGGAAGGCGGGGCGCGTGGCGAGACGGTTGAGCGCGATCCCGGCAAGCAGCGCGATCACCATCGCCGGGACCGGGAAGGCGCGGGCGACGACCGGTGCCGCGAGGACGGCGGCGACCGCGACGGCGGCCGCGAGGGCGATGCCGGGAGCGAGAATCCACAGATCGTTCCGGAGCGATCCGGGCCGGGCTTCGGCGGCCGGGACGCGCGCCTCCCCTCCTCCTTGCGGGGAGGGGGTGGGGGTCGCGGGCGTGGAGCGCTGGAGCAATGGAAAAGCGCCTTGTAACAGCGTCTCGGTTCAAGACCCCGGCAACGAACCCGGCCCCGCGACCCCTACCCCGCCCGGCCCGCGGCCGAGCCGGCCTCCCCGCAAGGAGGGAGCGCTCACGCGCTCCGGTACAGCTTCGTCATCACGAACTCGCGGTGGCCCAGCGCCTCGGCCGCGGTGAGGCGGCCGTTGGCGGTGCGGACCACCATCTCGATCAGGGCGTCGCCGGCCTCCGGGATGGTCATGTCCCGGCGCAGCACCCCGGAGACGTCGACGTCGATGTGCTCCGGCATGGTCCGGACCGTGCGCGGGTTCCCCGAGATCTTGATGACCGGGACGATCGGGTTGCCGATCACGTTGCCCTGGCCGGTCGGGAAGGTATGGACCGCGTAGCCCGCCGCCGCCATGAGGGTCACGCACTCGGCCGCCGCCGAGGAGGTGTCCATGTAGTAGAGGCCCGGCCCCTTGGCCGGGGCCTCGGCGGGCTCCAGCGCGTCGATGTAGCGGCACTCGCGCCCGATCTTCTCGAGATTGCCGAGCGCCTTCTCCTCGATCGTCGTGAGGCCGCCGGCGATGTTGCCCTTGGTCGGCTGCGAGTCCGAGAGGTCGTCGGTCTTGTGCGCCTCGATCACGTCGTCCTGATAGGCCTTCCACATGCGGTACCACTTCTCGCCGACCTCGGGCGTCGCCGCGCGCTCCTTCGCGAGGTGCTCGGCGCCGGTGATCTCGGAGGTCTCGCCGAAGCAGCCGTAGATGCCCACCGGGATCAGCTTGTCGTACATGTTGCCGACGGTCGGACAGGAGGCGAGGCCGGTCGTGGTGTCGGACTCGCCGCATTTCGTCGAGACCCACAGCTCGGCGATGTCGCACTCCTCGCGTTGCAGCTCCGAGGCCTTCTGGAGGAAATCCTTCGCGACGCGGGAGGCCTTGGCGATGGTGCCGATGTCGCCGGTGCCCTCGATGCCGAAGCCGGTCACGGGCTTGCCCGTTTTCGCGATGCCCTCGACGACGCGGTTCGTCCACTGGTCCTCGATGCCGATGACGACGACGGCGGCGACGTTCGGGTTCGACCCCGTGCCGATGAGGGTGCGGAAATGCAGGTCGAGGTCCTCGCCGAACTGCAGCCGCCCGTAGGCGTGCGGCAGGGCCATGGTGCCCTTGATGTTGTTCGCGACCGCCTCGCAGGCCGCGTTCGAGAGGTCGTCGAGGGGCAGGATCACGACGTGGTTCCTCACGCCGACCCGCCCGTTCTCGCGCCGGTAGCCCCAGAACTTCAGGTTCGAGTGTCCGTTCTTTTGGCCCATAGGGCGTTCCTCCTGGTCATTCGCGAATAGCGAATGGCGAATGGCGAATGGCGGATGTGCCTAGGCTTTCGAATACTCCTGCTTGCGCTGAAGCGTTCTGATGAGCAGTCGTAATCGCTTGCCGAGGAGTTCGCCTGCCTCGAGCAGCGGCGTCACTTGGTCGTGCCCTGTCAAACCCACGCGAGACGAGAGAACAAGATGAGTCTCGAGCTCCTTCAATGACCCTTGCGCGATGCGCAAGAATTGGATGAAAGGAGCGGCTCCCTCGCGGCCGTGTCCCTCGGCGATATTCGCGGCGACTGACACGGCGGCGCGACGAATCTGGGAGGTCTGGCCGAACATCTCCTCTCGCGGAAACTCTCTTGTGAGGGAATAGCAGCGCTCGGCGAGCGACATGGCTTCCTGCCATACGCGCAGGTCTCGGTATGAGCTGATGGGGGCTTCCCGCTCCGGCTCCTCCATTCGCCATTCGCCACTCGCCATTCGCCCACTCACCACCGCTTGGTCTTCACGTTGTGGACGTGCACGTGCTCGCCGCGGCCGATGTCGGCGACGGCGCGGCCGATGTCCTGGCCGTACTTCCAGATCGTGTCGCCGCTCTTGATGTCCTTGAGCGCGACCTTGTGGCCGATCGGGATGTCGTGCTTCGCGGTGAGCCGGAAGTCCGAGTTGTCGGCGGTCACGACGCCGAGCATGTCGGTCCCGGCCTTGAGGCCTTCCACGACCACGACCCCGACCGTGTCCTTCCTGTCGTGAACGAGCAGATGCGGCGCTGCCAAGCCGTCCTCCCTTTGGTGTTGGTTGGGCTCCTTATAGGACATCGGACGGCGGCGTCACCATTGCGACTGGCGAATGGCGAGTGGCGAATGGTTGAGAGACCGCAGCGCCACTCGCCATTCGCCATTCGCCCTTCCTACTTCCGCTCGGCCACCCACACGCCGTCCCAGCCGGGCTCGGGCGGGGCCTCGATGAGGCGGCGGACGCGCTCGACGTAGAGGTTGTAGAACTCCTCGAGGCCCGCCTCGCGGCCGATCTCGCGGCAGCGCAGGATCACCTCGAGGCACTGCTGCCAGTCGCGGCCGCGGTAGTGCGACAGCATCTGCGGGTTGAGCTCGGCGAGGGCCGCGAAGCAGGCGCCGAGCGCGCCGTCCTTGCGCCCGAGCACGGTGTAGATGCGCTCGGGCTCGGTCTTGCCCTTGACCTGGAGGAGGTCGAGCTCGAGCACCGCGAATTCATCGGCGACCTTCGCGGCGGTGCGGGCGCCGATCAGCACCGAGACGCCGTAGCTCTTCGTCTGCGATTCGAGGCGCGCGGCGAGGTTCACGGCGTCGCCGAGGACCGAGTAGTTGAAGTGCAGGTCCGAGCCCATGTTGCCGACGACGCAGGGGCCGGTGTTGATGCCGATGCCGACCCGCATCGGCAGGAACGGCGTCCCCGCGGCTTCCGCCTCGGCGCGGCGCTCGGCGTTGAGCCGCTCGATCGCGGCGAGCATGTCGAGCGCCGCCGCGCAGGCGTTCGCCTCCTGGTCGGGATCGTCGAGGGGGGCGTTCCAGAACGCCATGATGGCGTCGCCGATGTACTTGTCGATGGTGCCCTTGTGGCCGACGATGGCGTTGGTGAGCGGCGTCAGGAGCCGGTTCATCAGGTGGGTCAGGCCCTGCGGGTCGTCCTTGTACTGCTCCGAGATCGTGGTGAAGCCGCGCACGTCCGAGAACATCACGGTCATGACCCGCTCCTCGCCGCCGAGGGTCAGCTTCTCGGGCGAGCGGGCGAGCTCCTCGACCAGCACCGGCGAGAGGTACTGGCCGAAGGCCGAGCGGATCTGGCGCCGCTCCGAGTGGGCGCGCAGGTAATTGGTGAACACGAGGGTGAGGTAGACGAGGAAGCTCGAGGCGAGGGGATAGGTCGCGTCGATGAGGAGGTTGAGGCGCGCGAAGTAGTACCAGGACACGCCGGCGATGAGCGCCGCCATGATCCCGCCGATCCAGAACAGGGCCCAGGCCCCGAGCGCCGGCGCGAAGGCGATGACGGCGAGCCCCACCAGCGCGGCGAGCGCGATCTCGGCGAGGGTGCCGTAGAACGGCGCCGAGAGCACCGTCCTCGACAGCATGCTCTCGAGCACCTGGGCGTGGACCTCGACGCCCGGCATCGCGGGCTCGGTCGGCGTGGTCTTGAGGTCGAGGAGGCCGACCGCCGAGGTGCCGAACAGCACGAGCCGCTGGCGGAAGCGGTCGGGGTCCACCCGCCCGGCGAGCACGTCCGCGGCCGGCACGAAGCGCGCGCGGTCGTGGCGGCCGAAGTGGATCCAGAGCTGGCCGAGGCCGTCGGTCGGGATCTCGAAGCCGCGCAGGCGCACGCTTTCCATCTGCAGGCCGTGCGCGTCCGTCTTGAGGAGGATCGCGGGCGAAGCGGAGACCACCCGCAGCATCTCGAGCGTCAGCGAGGGCACCGTCTGGCCCCCGGCCCGCATGACGATCGGCACCCGGCGCACGATGCCGTCGGGCTCGGGCCTGATCGTGAAGAGGCCTCGGCCGGCCGCCGCGCGCTCGAGCTCGGGCACGTTGCGCAGGAGGCCCGGGAAGGCGACGAGGGGCGGCGCCTCGGTCGGACCCAGCACCCCGAAGGGGGTCTGCGGCGGCGGCTCGCCTTCGGGCGCGGCCGAGGGCTTCTGGACCGCGGTCTGGCCGAGGATCACCCGGGAGCGGGCGACCGCCTCGGCCAGCACGGCGTCGTTCGACGGCAGGCTCTTGAGCTTCGCCCTCGTCTCGTCGTCGAGGCCGCGGAAGCTCTCGGCGGCGAGCGCCGGCGAGCTGCGGTCGGGCTCGGAGAAGACCACGTCGAAGGCGATCGCGGCGGCGCCCGCCCGCGTCACCCGGTCGACGATGTCGGCGACGACGGTGCGCGGCCACGGCCACTGGCCGAGGCTCCTCAGGCTGTCCTCGTCGATGTCGACGATGACGACCGGGCGCTCCTTCGCCTCGCGCGGCGCCATGACCTGGTAGAGGTCGAACACGCGAAGCCTGAGCGCCTCGACCGGCAGCGGGTCCCAGACCCGCACCAGCACGAGGTCGAGGAGCAGCACGAGCGCGACCGCCCGGCCCATGCCGAAGCGGTTGAGGCGGCGCAGGATGCGCTTCAAGCGGGCTCTCCGAAGGCCACGGGCAACGGCCCGCGGATGCGCCGGCATGATAGGCGCCGCCGGTCGGAGGGTCGAGCGGGCGAACCCCTCTCCCGAACGGGCTACGGCATTCACACATCTCGCTTGGTGCAGGCGGGGCCCGCGAGCGCACCTTCCCTCCCCCTTGCGGGGAGGGCCGACTCGGGGCGAAGCGCCGAGCGGGGTGGGGGTCGCGGGCATAGAGCCCGGTGGTGGAGAGCAGGGCGCTTGCTTCGGGCGGGTGCCAATGCGGCTGACATCGCGTTCCGGCCATTCGACCCCTACCCCGATCCGCCTTGCGGCCGTGTCGGCCCTCCCCGGACGGGGGGGGGGATGTGCTGGGGGGG
>DASVPW010000180.1:0-11498 GCA_036389455.1 Beijerinckiaceae bacterium | reverse complement strand
GTCGCCTCGTCGAGGAGGAGGACGGGTGAGTCCTTGAGGATCGCGCGGGCGATGGCGATGCGCTGGCGCTGGCCGCCCGAAAGGGTCACGCCCCGCTCGCCGATCTCGGTGAGGTAGCCACTGGGCAGGGCCTCGACGAACCCGTCCACGTGGGCGAGGGCCGCGGCGCGGCGGACATCCTCGGGCGTGGCCTGCGGGCATCCGTAGCGGATGTTGTCGAGGATGCTTCCGGCGAAGATCGCGGGCTCCTGCGGCACCAGGGCCATGCGGCGCCGCAGCGCCGCCGGGTCGACGTCGGTCACGGGCAGGCCATCGACGAGGATCATGCCCCGCTGCGGGTCGTAGAAGCGCAGGAGGAGCTGGAGCACCGTGCTCTTGCCGGCGCCCGACGGCCCGACGAGGGCGACCCGCTCGCCCGGGCGGACCTGGAAGGTCAGGCCGTGAAGCGCCGCGTGCTCCGTGCGCGTCGGATAGGAGAAGTGCACGTCGGAGAAGGCGATCGTGCCGATCGGCGGCTCGGGCAGGGCGCGCGGATTGGCCGGCGCCGCGACCGCGGGCTTCGCGGCAAGGATTTCGCCGAGGCGCTCGGCGGCGCCCGCCGCCTGGGCGAGCTCGCCGTAGACCTCGGAGAGCTGCCCAAGCGAGCTTGCCGCGAAGACGGCGTAGAGCACGAACTGCGACAGGCGCCCGGCCGTCATCTCCCCGGCCAGCACCCCTTGGGCGCCGTACCACAGGACGCCGACGACGCTCGCCGAGACGAGGAAGATGCCTGTCCCGGTTAGGACCGCCCGCGCCTTGGTCGACACCCGCGCGGCCTCGAAGGCCTCCTCGGCCGCCGCCGCGAAGCGCCGGGCGGTCTCGCGCTCCATGCCGAAGGCCAGCATGGTCCTGACCGCGCCCACGGCCTCGGCCGCGAAGGCGGAGGCGTCGGCGAGCCGGTCCTGCGCCGCCCGCGCGCGGCGCCGCACGCCCCGGCCCGACAGCACGAGCGGCAGGACGATAACCGGGATGGCGAGGACCACGAGGGCCGAGAGCTTCGGGCTCGTCCACACCATCAGCGCGATCGCGCCGGCGAAGAGGAAGAGGTTGCGGAGCGCGATCGAGACGCTCGCCCCGAAGGCCGACTTCACCTGCGTCGTGTCGGCGGTGAGGCGGGAGACGATCTCGCCGCTCTTCGTCTGGTCGAAGAAGGCGGGGTCGAGGGCGGTGAGGTGGCGGAAGACCGCGGCGCGCAGGTCCGCCACCACCCGCTCGCCGAGGGTGATGACGAGGTAGTACCGCAGCGCGCTCGCGGCCGCCAGCACGCCGACGACGAGGATCAGCACCCCGAAATAGGCGTCGATGAGCGCGCCGCTGCCCTCGGAAAAGCCATGGTCGACGACCCGGCGCACCGCGATCGGGACGACGAGCGTCGCGGCCGATGCGACGGCGAGCGCCGCAAGCGCGGCGGCGATCCGCCCCTTGTAGGCGAAGGCGAAAGGAACGAGCGGCCCGAGCGGGCGGAGCGTGGCCCTGGGGCGGTTCGGGAGGGGTTCGCTCGCCATGGCGTCTCGGATCGGGACCTTTGCGGCGCCGGCTTGTTTCCGGCGCCCGGGTGAGCTATAGGCCCGCCTTCTTCAGGAACAGGCTCGAACGGATGTCGCGGACCCCCAAGGGCCGCGGCGCGAGGAACTATGATGGCCAAGCAGGCAACCGACCATCCGGACTACCACTTCATCAAGGTGATGATGACCGACGGCACCGAGTACACGACCCGCTCGACCTGGGGCAAGGAAGGCGACGTCCTCCACCTCGACATCGATCCCAGGACCCATCCGGCCTGGACCGGCGGCCAGCAGCAGCTCCTCGACCGCGGCGGGCGTCTCTCTCGCTTCAACACGCGCTTCGGCGGGATGAGCTTCGCCAAGAAGTGACGGGCCCGCACGGGGCTCGGCATCGATGAAAGAGTTCGCGCCCGAAGGGCTGGCGCATACCTGCGGGCGAGCCCGACGCTCCCCGAAGGGCGGTTAATTCGTCTTCCGTTTAAGGGACCGATCGTCCACGGGCTCGCCGGCCTGCCACCTCGCCGGCTGCCGTCTCCTGCGCCCCGGCCTGACTCGAGATCAGGTTCGGCCGCTCGATCTCCGATCGCCACCATCATGCCTCGACGCTCGGCCGCCGCGGCCGCCTTTTCGTTGTGGAGGGCGTTCCGGGCGCTGCGTTCCGGCCTTGACGGCCGGGCTACACTGGCGAGCCATCCCATTAGTCGGGGGAGGACCGGGCAACCCATGCGGGGCTAGAACGATGCGCAGCTTGCTTTTTCGGCTCGCGCTGACGGCGGGCCTCCTCGTCCCGGCGGCGGCCTTCGGGCAGGCGCCCGCACCTCTTCCTGCGACGCCGCAGTCCGGGCCCGCCCCGCAAGGAGCAGCGCCGGCGAAGCCGTCCGACGAGGCCACGCCCCCCGAGGTCTCGGCCGCCGCCAGGGAAACGCGGGGAAAGCTCGACGCGCTCAAGCTCGACCTCGACCAGAAGGACGCGACGCTCGCCCGCCGCGACCTCTCCGACGCCGACCTGCAGCGGCTGCGTCAGGAGGTCGAGCCCGTTTCGCAGGAGCTCAACCGCATCATCAACCGGCTCCAGCCGCGCCTCGATGCCGCCCGCGCCCAGCTCGCCGAGCTCGGGCCGCGCCCGAAAGAGGACGCCGCGCCGGAGAGCGCCGACGTCCAGCGCGAGCGGGCCGGACGCGAAGCCGCCGCCGCCGAGCTCGACGAGACCCAGCGCCTGGCCCGGGCGCTTGCCGTCCACGCCGAGCAGATCACGACCCGGATCAGCGACCGGCGCCGCTCCGCCTTCACGCGCTCGCTGATGCGGCGCACCTCGGGGGTCCTCAGCCCCGACCTGTGGTCCGCGGTCGGAGCCTCGCTGCCGCGGGACTGGGCGGCGCTGAAGCTCCTGTTCGGGACTTGGTGGGACCGCATCGAGGGCCGCGCCACCCCCGGCGTCCTCGTCCTCCTCGGCCTCGCGATCGGCGCCGCGATCGCCCTCTATGCCGGCCGACGCTACATCGCCCCCCGGGTGATCCACCGCGATCCGGCCGCCGAGCCGACCCGGATGAGTCGGCTCCTCGCCGCGCTCGCGGTGCTCGCCGTCGGCGCCCTGCCGGCGGCCGGCGGCAGCTACCTCGTCTATGCGGTGCTCGACGCGACGGGGCTGATGCTGCCCCGGATCGCCCCGGTCATCGCCGGGCTCCTCGGCGGGCTCGCCTTCGTGGCCCTCGCGCGGGCCCTCGCCGAGGCGATCCTGGCGCCGGGGCGCCCGAGCTGGCGGCTCGTGCGGCTCTCCGACCGGCCGGCCGAGCGCACCGCCACCTTCGTCGTGGCGATCGCCGCGATCATCGCGCTCGGGAAGGTCGTAGAGGCCTTGAACCAGGCGATCGCCGCCGCCCTGCCGCTCTCGATCGCGACGAAGGGGGTGTTCGCGCTCCTCGCGGCGCTCGCCCTCGGCGAGCTCCTGCGCCGCTTCGCCGCGACCGGCAGCGACGAGGAGGAGTGCTTCGGCCCCTACATCCCGACCGAGGCGGACGTGGGCTGGCCGGTGCGCATCCTCGGCTGGGGCGCGGTCGCGGCCGTGACGGCGGGCGTCGTCCTCGGCTACGTCGCGTTTGCGACCTTCCTCGTCGACCAGCTCGTCTGGATCGCCCTCATCCTCGCGGCCCTCCTCCTCGCCATGGCCTTCGGCGACGAGTTCACCACCGGGGCGCTTTCCGGCGAGACCCGGGTCTCGACCATCCTCCAGGCCAACACGGGCCTGCGCCGGCGCTCGATCCAGCAGGTCGGGATCCTGGCGAACGGCATCGGCCGCGTGGTCCTGATGCTGGCCGCCGTCATGCTGGCGCTTGCGCCCTGGGGGGTCGATTCCGCCGACCTCCTCGGCTCGGTCCGGGCGGCCTTCTTCGGCTTCAAGGTCGGCGAGGTCACGGTCTCGCTCTCGACCCTCGCGCTCGCCCTCCTGATCTTCGCGCTCGGCTTCGCGGCGACCCGCGTCGTCCAGGGCTGGCTCGACACGACCTTCCTGCCGGCGACCGACCTCGACGCCGGCATCCGCAACTCGATCCGCACCGCCTTCGGCTATCTCGGCTTCTTCGTCGCGGCGGCGCTCGCCTTCTCCTACCTCGGCCTCAGCCTCGACCGGATCGCGATCGTGGCCGGCGCGCTCTCGGTCGGCATCGGCTTCGGCCTGCAGTCGATTGTCAACAACTTCGTCTCGGGGCTGATCCTCCTGTGGGAGCGCCCGATCCGGGTCGGCGACCTCGTGGTCGTGGGCGACGGCGAGGGCCATGTCCGCCGCATCAGCGTGCGGTCGACTGAGATCGAGACCTTCGACCGCTCGATGCTGATCGTGCCGAACTCGAACCTGATCTCCGGCGTGGTCAAGAACCGGGTCAGGGTCGACCGCACCGGCCGGGTCGTGATCGCGGTCAACGTCCTGCGCAACCAGGATCCGGTGCGCGCGGCCGAGCTCCTCGCGGCCTGCGCCGACCGTCATCCGGACGTGCTGAAGAGCCCTCCGCCCCGGGTGGTGTTCAGGAAGATCGGCGACACCTGGCTCGAGTTCGAGCTTATCGCCTACGTCACCGACGTGAACGTCCAGCAGTCGGTCCAGAGCGAGATCAACTTCGCGCTGTTCCGGTGCCTCAACGAGGAGAAGATCATGCCGCCCCTCGGGCCGGGGGTGATGAGCGTCCAGGGCCTCGAGCCGGTGCGCGACGCCCTCGACCACATCGCCGACGCGATCGCGACGGCGCCGCGCCCCCCGCCTCACCGGCAGGGAGAAGGCGAGCCGGCGAAGCCGGCCGGGTAAAGGGTCCGGCCGGACCCGGATGGAGCGCCCGCGTCACAGCGCGCAGGGAACCGCGATGGTCGCGGGCCGGTTGACCTGCGGCTTGATCCCGAGGCGCCCCTGCCCATGCTGCTCGATACACTGTCGTCCGAAATCATCGTCGATCCCCGCGACGCCGCCGAGAGCGCGGGGCTGACCTACGTCTCGGACGAGGAGCCCGGCATCCGGAGGAAGAAAGCCGGCAAGGGCTTCGCCTACGTGCGCCCCGGCGGGGGCAAGGTCGAGGACGAGGCGACGCTGAAGCGCATCCGCAAGCTCGCGATCCCGCCGGCCTACACGGACGTCTGGATCTGCACCAAGGCGAACGGCCACATCCAGGCGACCGGCCGCGACGCCAAGGGCCGCAAGCAGTACCGCTACCATCCGACGTTCCGGGAGGTCCGCGAGAGCACCAAGTACGAGCACATGATGGAGTTCGCGAAGGCGCTCCCGGCCGTGCGGGCGAAGATCGACGAGCACATGGCCCTGAAAGGCCTGCCGCGGGAGAAGGTGCTCGCCACCGTCGTCCACCTCTTGGAGACCACGCTGATCCGGGTCGGCAACGACGACTACGCCAAGGAGAACAAGAGCTACGGCCTCACCACCCTCAAGAACCGGCACGTCGAGGTCGACGGCGCGGAGCTGCGCTTCGAGTTCAAGGGCAAGAGCGGCAAGACCTGGCGCCTCAAGGTGAAGGACCGCCGCATCGCCCGAATCGTGCGCGCCTGCCAGGACCTGCCCGGCCAGGAGCTTTTCCAATACCTCGACGACGACGGCGAGCGCCGGGACGTGACCTCGTCGGACGTCAACGCCTATTTAAAGGAGATCACCGGGCGTGACGTGACGGCCAAGGATTTCAGGACCTGGCACGGCACCGTCATGGCCGCGATGGCGCTGCAGGAGTTCCAGGGTTTCGACACGCAGGCCCTGGCCAAGAAGAACATCAAGGCCGCGATCGAGCGCGTCGCCTCGCGCCTCGGCAACACCCCGACCATCTGCCGCAAGTGCTACGTCCACCCGGAGGTTCTGACCTCCTACGTGGAGGGCCAGCTGCTCCTCGAGGTCAGGCAAGAGGTCGAGGAGGAGCTGCGCGAGGAGCTGCCGCACCTCAAGCCCGAGGAGGCCGCCGTGCTGACCCTCCTCGAGGCCCGCCTCAAGCGTACCCTCGCGGACAAGCTCCGCGACAGCGTCGCGCTTCTCGACGGCAAGGCCGGGAAGGCTCCGGGCCGGAAACGCAAGAGCCCGTCGCGCAAGGGCCGCTCCACTGCACAGATCGAAGCCCGCGCCTGACCCCTTCCCCAGAAGCCGGCGCCGATCCCTCTCCTCCAGGGGAGGATGAGCGTCATGTTCGTGGCAACTTTCCTCTCGGGCCTGCGTTCTGCCTGATCGCATCAGGAGGGCACCGATGCGCGTCCATCATCTCAACTGCGGGCTCATGCGGCCGCCCGGCGGAGCGCTGTTCGACGGCGTGAGCGCGGGGCTGACGGCGCGGCTCACCTGCCACTGCCTCCTCGTCGAGACGGACGAGGGCCTCGTCCTCGTCGACACCGGCTTCGGCACGAAGGACATGGCGGCGCCGGACGAGCGCATCAGCCCGTTCTTCGTCTGGCTCGACAACATCCAGCTCGACCCGGAGCTCACCGCCCTCGCCCAGGTCGAGGCGCTCGGGTTCTCCCTCCGCGACGTGCGCCACGTCGTCATGACCCACCTCGACTTCGACCACGCCGGAGGCTTAAGCGACTTCCCCTGGGCGACCGTGCACGTGAGCCGTCGCGAGCTCGAGGTCGCGACGCGCCGCCAGGGCCCGCGGGAGAGCCGGCGCTACTCCAAGGCGCAGCTCGACGACGTGCGCCGCTGGGAGACTTATGAGACCGGCGGTGGACGCTGGTTCGGCTTCGAGGCCGTGCGCGAGCTCAACGGCCTTCCGCCCGAGATTCTCCTGGTCGCCCTGCCGGGCCACACGGAGGGCCACGCCGGCGTCGCGATCGACCTCGGCGAGGGCTGGCTGCTGCACGCCGGCGACGCCTACTTCCACCGCCACGAGATGGACCGGCCCGAGCGCGAGTGCCCGCCCGCGACCCGCGGCTACCAGCGCATGATGGCGGCCGACTACGGCCTGCACCTTGAGAACCAGGCCCGCCTGCGCGAGCTCTATCAAGACCCGCGCCAGCCCATCGCCGTGTTCTGCACCCACGACCCGGTCGAGTTCGAGGCTTTGCGCGACCTCAACATCGCATCGAGCCTGCCGACGCGCGGCAGCGCCGGACGTTCGGAGTCGCGCGACCGCGTGTCTCGTGACGGGCGCGCCGCTTCCCCTTAAGCTCCGTCGCGGCCGTGCCGCGAAACACGGCCCGAGGAGGACGTGATGGAGCTCGACGCGCTGTTCCTGTCGCGGGTCCAGTTCGCGTTCACGATCTCGTTCCACATCATCTTCCCGTCGTTCACGATCGGCCTCGCGAGTTGGCTTGCGGCGCTCGAGTTCAACTGGCTGCGCACCGGCAACCCGATCTGGCGCAACCTCTACCGCTTCTGGGTCAAGGTCTTCGCCGTGTCGTTCGGGCTCGGCGTCGTGTCCGGCATCGTGATGAGCTACCAGTTCGGGACGAACTGGTCGCGCTTCTCGGAATTCGCCGGCAACGTGGTCGGCCCGCTCATCGCGTACGAGGTCATCACCGCGTTCTTCCTCGAGGCCGCCTTCCTCGGCATCATGCTGTTCGGCTGGGAGAAGGTCGGCGACCGGCTGCACTTCCTCGCGACCTGCATGGTGGCCCTCGGCACGCTGTTCTCGGCCTTCTGGATCCTCTCCGCGAACTCCTGGATGCAGACGCCGGCCGGGCACGCGATCGAGAACGGAATCGCCGTGCCGGTGGATTGGTGGCGGATCGTCTTCAACCCGTCGTTTCCGAACCGCTTCGCCCACATGGTCATGGCCTGTTACCTCACGACCGCCTTCGCGGTCGCGGGGATGTCGGCCTGGATGATCCTGAGGGCCCGCGAGGAGCCGGCCGAGAAGGTCGAGGGCGCGCGCCGCTCGCTCTCCATGGCGCTGTGGTTCGCCGCGGTCTTCGCGCCGGTGCAGATCGTGCTCGGCGACCTCCACGGCCTCAACGTCCTCAAGGAACAGCCGACGAAGCTCGCGGCGATCGAGGCGAACTGGGAGACCCGCGCCGGCGCCTCCCTCGTGCTCTTCGCCTGGCCCGACGAGGCCACCGAGGAGAACCGCTACGAGGTTGCGATCCCGAAGCTCGGGAGCTACATCCTGACCCACGAGGCCGGCGGCGTGGTGCCCGGCCTTAAGGACGTGCCCCCCGACCGGCGCCCGCCAGTATGGCCCGTGTTCTTCTCCTTCCGCATCATGGTGGCGATCGGCTTCGCCATGCTGGGCTTGAGCGCCTGGAGCCTGTGGCTGCGCTGGAAGGGCGGCTTCTTCGAGAACCGCTGGTTCCTCAACGCCGCCATGCTGATGACGCCCTCCGGCTTCGGCGCCATCCTCTTCGGCTGGTACACGGCCGAGATCGGGCGCCAGCCCTACGTGGTCTACGGCCTCCTGCGCACGGCGGACGCGGTCTCGCCGGTGACGAAGGCCGCGGTCGCGACCTCGCTTGCGACCTTCGTCGTCGTCTACGCTTTCATCTTCGGCTTCGGCAGCTACTACCTCGCGAAGCTCCTGCGCAAAGGCCCCGAGCCCCTGGAGGAGGCGGTGCGGGGCACCGACCTCGGCGACCGTGCGGCCAAGAAGGCGAAGCGCCCGTTCTCGGTCCCGAACGAGAGCCTCGAGGGCGGGCCGGGCCGGCGCGCGCAGCCGGCCGGTTGAGGAGGCGTGAGAAAAGATGTTCGGCTTCGGCACGGAATACCAGGGCCTCGCCTTCTGGCTGCCCCTGGTGTGGGCGTGGTTCATCGCCTTCGCGATCGCCATGTACGTGATCGCCGACGGCTTCGACCTCGGCGTCGGCATCCTCTTCCGCGCCGCCCGCGACGAGAACTGGCGCGACCGCATGATGATGTCGGTCGCGCCGATCTGGGACGGCAACGAGACATGGCTGATCCTCGGCGGCGGCGGGCTGTTCTGCGTCTTCTCGCTGGCCTACGCGATCCTGATGCCGGCCCTCTACGTGCCGCTCTTCGCGATGCTGATCGCGCTGATCTTCCGCGGCGTCGCCTTCGAGTTCCGCTTCAAGGCCGAGACCTCGCGCTACGTCTGGGACAACGCCTTCCACTACGGCTCGCTCGCCGCGACCTTCTTCCAGGGCATGGTCCTCGGCGCCTTCGTGCAGGGTTTTTCCAACAATGGGCGGGCCTTCACGGGGGGGACGTTCGACTTCCTCACTGCCTTCAGCATCGCAACAGGGGGCGCCCTCGTCCTCGGCTACGGGCTCATCGGGGCGACCTGGCTCGTCATGAAGACCACCGGAGAGCTCGAGATCTGGGCGCGGCGGATGGCTACGCGGTTCCTCATCGGCGTCGTCGCCGCGATGGCGGTCGTGAGCCTGTGGGTGCCGTTCCTCGGGCGCGAGATCGAGGCGCGCTGGTTCTCCTGGCCGAACATCGCGATCCTGTCGCCCGTGCCGCTCCTCACGGCGTTTGCGGCGTGGCGGCTGTGGCGCGGGATCGAGGACGGCCGGACCTACTCGCCTTTCCTGCTCTCGATCGCGCTCTTCCTCCTCGGCTACCTCGGCCTCGCGATCAGTCTCTTCCCTTACATCGTGCCGCCGAACGTGACCGTGTGGCAGGCCGCGAACGTGCCGGCCTCGCAACTGTTCGCCCTCGTCGGCTTCTCGATCGTGATGCCGCTGACCTTCCTCTACACCGGCTGGGCCTACTGGGTCTTCCGCGGCAAGGTCGCCGAGGAGGTCGCGGGCGGAGGCTATCACTGATGCCGGAGCCCGCCGCGCGGCGCCTCGCCTGGTTCGCCGGCCTCTATCTTGCAGGCCTCGCAGCCTTCGCCGCCCTGGTCTACGGCCTCAAGGCGCTGATCGCCCTCGGCTGAGCGGGGCGGCTCCGAGAGGGCCAACAAACGCCACGATCCACGGCTTATTGGCGCCGCTCCGATTGCGCGGGGTCGCGGTCTCGCTTACGCTGCGACAGCGTTAGGCTTGCGCCGCGCCGCCGGCCATCCCGGTCTCGTCGAGAGACCCGGACGTTCTTCCCCAGAAAGCTCGAATCATGTTGGAACCGGCGCGCCTCGGCGGCGTTGCCAAAGGCTATTAGTGTGTCCGGCGGGGAGCCGGCTCAAATTCACCAGCAGCGAAAGCGCGACAGGGCGAGGCACGAGCCCGGGCGTCTCAAGGGGAAGACACATGCAGCAGGTCGAGACCGGCGTACCTCAACTCGATCCCAAAACCCTCCTCAAAGCCCTCAGAGCCTTCCGAAAAGGAGACTTTTCGGCCCGCCTGCCCCTCGATCTCACCGGCCTCGACGGAGAGATCGCCCAGGCCTTCAACGACATCGCCGAGCTGAACCAGGGACTCGACCGCGAGCTCGCCCGGGTCGCGCGGGTCGTCGGCAAGGAGGGCCAGATCGGCGAGCGCGGCAAGCTCCCGGCCGCGACCGGCGCCTGGGCCGACTGCATCGACTCGGTCAACGCGATGATCGGCGACCTCGTCCAGCCGACGACGGAGGTGGCGCGGGTCATCGGCGCGGTCGCCAAGGGCGACCTTTCGCAGACCATGCAGCTCGAGATCGACGGACGCCCCTTGAGGGGTGAGTTTCTGCGCATCGGCAAGGTCGTGAACACCATGGTGGGCCAGCTCGGCTCCTTCGCCTCGGAGGTGACGCGCGTCGCCCGCGAGGTCGGATCCGAAGGCAAGCTCGGCGGCCAGGCCAAGGTGAAGGGCGTCGCCGGGACCTGGAAGGACCTCACCGACAACGTGAACCTGATGGCCGCGAACCTCACCGGTCAGGTCCGCAACATCGCCGAGGTCACGACCGCGGTCGCCATGGGGGATCTCTCGAAGAAGATCACCGTCGACGTGAAGGGCGAGATCCTGGAGCTGAAGAACACCATCAACACCATGGTGGACCAGCTCAACAGCTTCGCCGGCGAGGTGACCCGCGTCGCCAAGGAAGTGGGCACGGAAGGCAAGCTCGGCGGGCAGGCCCAGGTGAAGGGGGTCGGCGGCGTCTGGAAGGATCTCACCGACAACGTGAACATGATGGCCGCCAACTTGACCGGCCAAGTGCGAAACATCGCGGAAGTCACCACCGCCGTCGCCCGCGGCGACCTCTCCAAGAAGATCACCGTCGACGTGAAGGGCGAGGTCCTGGCGCTGAAGCTCACCATCAACACCATGGTGGATCAGCTCAACTCCTTCGCCGGCGAGGTGACGCGCGTCGCGCGCGAGGTCGGCACGGAAGGCAAGCTCGGCGGACAGGCCCAGGTCGAGGGCGTCGGCGGGACCTGGAAGGACCTCACCGACAACGTGAACTCGATGGCCTCGAACCTCACCGGCCAGGTCCGCAACATCGCCGAGGTCACGACCGCGGTCGCGAACGGCGATCTGTCGAAGAAGATCACCGTCGACGTGCGCGGCGAGCTGCTCGAGCTGAAGAACACCATCAACACCATGGTGGACCAGCTCAACAGCTTCGCCGGCGAGGTGACCCGCGTCGCCCGCGAGGTCGGCATCGAGGGCAAGCTCGGC
>DASVPW010000179.1:0-3813 GCA_036389455.1 Beijerinckiaceae bacterium | reverse complement strand
GCGACGGCGTCTTCGGGTCGACGCTGGACGGCGGCGACGGCAACGACGACATCTCGATCCACGAGGTGAACCGGGGCGCCGCGGGAACGGTCGCGGTCAACGGCGGCTCCGGGGACGACCACGTCTTCATCGAATACGTCGTCGCCATCGACGCCGGCGTCGCGGCCCAAAGCAGGCTCCTCATCGACGGCGGCGACGGCAACGACATCCTCGATACCAGGGGGGCGTACGTCGCGACGGTCGTTACGGCCGGCACGGGCGACGATACGGTCATTCTCGGGTCGGACTACACGGTCGGCATCGAGGTGTTGGGCGGCGACGGCAACGACACCATCGCCGGTGACCACGCAACCAATGCCCACATCAACGGTGATGCCGGGGACGACATCATCACGATCTCCGGAAGCGGCAATCAAATCGCGGGAGGAGCGGGTGCGGATACTCTCGTGTTCCGAGTCGGGTTCGGAAGTGCAGCCGTCGTCGACTACACGATCGGCGACGACTCCATAAACTTCCAGTCGGGCACGTTTTCCAGCATCGACGATCTGCTGCAGAACCACGCAGCCCAGGTCGGGACGGATGTCGTGATCACCGACATTGCCGGAGATACGCTGACGTTGAGGAGCGTCGCTCTTGCAGAGGTCCAAGCCCACGCATCTGATTTCCACTTGATCTAACGAAGAGCAGCAAGTCGCGAGCGCGAAGGTCCGCTTTGGTAGCGGACCTTCCGCCCCCTTGTAAGCGCTTATCGGGTACAGACTAACCGCCTGCGAACAGCCGCTCGGCCGTGCGCGCCAGCTCCTCGACGCACGCCTCCGCCGTGCGCCCGCTCGTATCGAGCGCCACGTGGGCGCGGCCGTACTCGGGCTCGCGGGCCTCGAGGATGGCGATGAGGTCGGTCATGGCCTCGCGGTTGCGGCCCATGGGGCGGAAGTCGCCCTGCTCCATGACGCGGCGCATGTGCTCGGCAGGGGTCGCCTTGAGCCAGACGACGTGGGTCGTGGCGCGGAGAAGCGCGTAGGTGTCCTCGTCGGCGACGATGCCGCCGGCGGTCGCGATCACCGCCGCCTCGTGCGAGGCGACCACCTTCTCCAGGGCCTCGCGCTCGTAGCGGCGGAAGGTCGCCTGGCCGTAGACCTCGAACAGCATGGCGACGCCGGCGCCGTGGTCGCGCTCGATCAGCTTGTCGAGCTCGACGAAGGGGCAGCCCAAGCGCGCCGCCAGCGCCGAGCCCAGCGTCGTCTTGCCGGCGCCGCGAAGCCCGACGAGGGCGATGCGGCGCCCGCGCGCGCCGGCGCCGGAGGCCGCCTCGCCGCCGTCGAGGAAGCGCGCCACCGCCTGGATCTGGACGTCGGAAAGCCGCCGCAGGCGCCGCGCGAGCCGCGCCCGGGCGCCGTCCCCTTCGGCGAGGGGGAGGAGGTCGAACAGGGTCAGGCCGAGCCCCTGCGCCACGGCCTCCAGCACCAGCACGGTCGGGTTGCCCTCGCCGCCCTCGATCTGGGCGAGGTAGCGCTCGGAGGTCTGCGACAGGCCGGCCAGCGCCTTGCGCGTCATACCGCGCTTGGCGCGCGCTTTCCGCACGATCGCCCCGATCTCGGACAGGAGCGGCGAGCGCACGGGAAGCGGGGGGGCCGCCTCGGGCTCGACCCGCGCCTCGCCCCTCGGCAGGTCCCGATCCATCAGTAGGTCTCCACGTGGTAGCGGCCGCTCGCGCGCATCTCGGGCTTGAGCGCCGCCCAGTCGGTGCCGGCGTGGCGGCAGACGTCCGAGAAGGCCTCGTCGACGCCGCTCTCCATGCCTTTCAGGCCGCAGATGTAGACGTGGGTGGAAGGCTCCTTGAGGAGGGCCGCGACGGCGGCCTCCTCGGCCCGCAGGCGGTCCTGCACGTAGGTCTTGGGCTGGCCCGGCACCCGCGAGTAGCACAGGTGCTGCGTCAAGAGACTCGCCGGCACCTTCTGCAGCGGGCCGAAGTAGGGCAGCTCCTCCGGCCGGCGCGCGCCGAAGAACAGCACGAGCTTTCCGGGCGCGTCCGGCATGGCGCGGCGGCGGCGCTCCGTGAAGGCGCGGAAGGGGGCGGAGCCGGTGCCGGTGCAGATCATGACGATGTTGGCCGCCGGGTCGTTCGGCATCAGGAAGGTCGCGCCGAAGGGGCCGGTGACGTCGACCTTCGCCCCGCGCGGCAGGTCGCAGAGGTAGTTCGAGCACACGCCCTGCGGCTCGCGCTTGACGGTGAGCGAGACGCTGTTGGCGTTCGGCTTCTCGCCGTCGCGGGGGCTCGCGACGGAGTAGAGGCGGACCTTGTGCGGCGCGCCGCCGGCGTCCATGCCCGGCGGCAGGATGCCGATGCTCTGGCCTTCGAGCACCGGGAAGGGCACGTCGCCGAAGTCGAGGATGATGTGGCGCACGTCGTTCTCGGCCGCGTTGTCGGTGAGGCGGAAGTTGCCGACGACCGTCGCCTGCGCGGGCTTGCCCCGGTTGTAGAGGTTGACGGTCGGCTTCGAGGCGGAGGCGGGCGCCGCCGCCTTGCCGCCGAGCCCCTTGCGGGCCTCCGCGAGGATCGCCCCGACCTCGTCTTCGAGCGCCTCGATGACGGCGCCGGCCTCCTCCTCGGGCAGCTCTTCTTGAGGGGGCAGCTCCCCCCAAGAAAACTGCTCCTCGACGGTGTAGGGCCGCGAGACGATGCGCCAGTTGTCGATCGCCCCCGTCGGGCACGGCGCGATGCAGTCCATGCAGTAGTTACAAACGTCCGGCTGCACGACGTAGTTGTTGTCGTCGTGCGTCACCGCATCGATCGGGCACGTCTCCTCGCAGGTGTTGCACCGGATGCAGATCTCGGGATCGATCAGGTGCTGTTTTTTCAGGGGGGCGTTCATGGCACGTGTCGCTTCGCGCCGCGAATGGCGAATGGCGAATGGCGAATGGAGCGCACTCCAGGCGCCATCGTCTGCCCCATTCGCCATTCGCTATTCGCCATTCGCCACATCCTCACACCGCGATCTTCACGTACTCGAAGTCGCCGGGCTTGTTGTCGATGCCGACCTTCGGCGGGGCGATCCAGCTCGCGAATTTCCCGGGCTCGGCCTCGGGCTTCATCAGCGCCTCGATGAAGTCGCCGTCCTCCTTCGAGGGGAGCCAGGCGTCCTTGCCCTTCTCCCATTCCGCCTCGCCGATGGCTTGGCCTTGCGGCGAGACCTTCACGTCCTTGAACTCGCCGATGTGGCGGTGGAAGGCGACGTGCGGCAGCTCCAGGCGGAACTTCACGCCGGTCTTCTCGATGATCTTGTTCCAGCGCTCGACACCCTTGGCGCAGTCGGCGACGTAGTCGTCGCGAAGGCGCATGTTGAGGGCGGTGAGCGCCGGCTCGTCGACGAGCTTGACCTGTCCGTCGATCAGCTTCGACACCGGGTAGGTCGAGTTCGTCAGGCGATGGTCGTCGTCGATCTTGGTCTCCTGGAAGCGGCCCTTGAGGCCGGAATTGTAGAAGTTCGCGGCATTGGTGGAGACCTCGGAGCCGAACAGGTCGAGCGACAGCGTGAAGTGCAGGTTCATCTTCTTCTGGATCGTCGGCAGGTCGATGACCCCGAGGGCCCGCACCCGCGCGACATCGGAGGGGTCCTCGATCCCGGCCGCCACCATCGCCTCGCAGGTGCGTTGCAGCGTGCGCCCGACGCCGGTCTCGCCGACGAACATGTGGTGCGCTTCTTCCGTCAGCATGAAGCGGCAGGTGCGCGACAGGGGGTCGAAGCCCGACTGCGCCAGGCTCTCGAGCTGCATCTTGCCGTCGCGGTCGGTGAAGAAGGTGAACATGAAGAA
>DASVPW010000178.1:0-8852 GCA_036389455.1 Beijerinckiaceae bacterium | reverse complement strand
TGCAGCTTCTCGACCTTGTCGAGGAAGCGCTGCTCGAGGCGCTTCTTCGACTCGTCGTACTGCTTCTGCATCGCCTCGATCTCGGTCATCAACCGATCGTCGACGACCGCGAACTGCCACCACTGCGAGCGCGGGTACTCGTTCAGGAGATCGCGCGTGACCGCCGTGTCCTTCTTGAACCCCTTCGGCCCCGCGACCGCCTTGTGGCCGACGAGGATGTCGGCGAGACGCGCGTAGGTGTTGCGGTCGAGGATCGCCTGCTCGTCGTCGCGGTCCTTGGCGAGGCGCTCGATCTCCTCGCGCTCGATCGCCTGGGCGCGCTCGTCCTTGTCGACGCCGTGGCGGTTGAACACCCGCACCTCGACGATCGTGCCGGTGACGCCGGGCGGCACGCGCAGCGAGGTGTCGCGCACGTCCGAGGCCTTCTCGCCGAAGATCGCGCGCAGGAGCTTCTCCTCCGGCGTCATCGGGCTCTCGCCCTTCGGCGTGATCTTGCCGACCAGGATGTCGCCGGCGTGGACTTCGGCGCCGATGTAGACGATGCCGGCCTCGTCGAGGTTCTTCAGCGCCTCCTCCGAGACGTTCGGGATGTCGCGCGTGATCTCCTCGGGCCCGAGCTTGGTGTCGCGGGCCATCACCTCGAATTCCTCGATGTGGATCGAGGTGAAGACGTCGTCCTTGACGATCCGCTCGGAGAGCAGGATCGAGTCCTCGAAGTTGTAGCCGTTCCACGGCATGAAGGCGACGAGGACGTTGCGCCCGAGCGCGAGCTCGCCGAGGTCCGTCGAGGGGCCGTCGGCGATGATGTCGCCCTTCGCCACGCCGTCGCCGACGCGCACCAGGGGCTTCTGCGTGATGCAGGTGTTCTGGTTCGAGCGCTGGAACTTCTGCAGGCGGTAGATGTCGACGCCCGGCCGCGTCGGGTCGGTCTCCTCGGTGGCGCGCACGACGATGCGGGTCGCGTCGACCTGGTCGACGACGCCGGCGCGCCTGGCCGCGATGGCGGCCCCCGAGTCGCGCGCGACCACCGCCTCCATGCCGGTCCCGACGAACGGCGCGTCCGACTGGACGAGCGGCACTGCCTGGCGCTGCATGTTCGAGCCCATGAGGGCGCGGTTGGCGTCGTCGTTCTCGAGGAACGGGATCAGCGCCGCCGCGACCGAGACGAGCTGCTTCGGCGACACGTCCATGAGGTCGACGCGATCCGGCGCCACGACGATCACGTCGCCGGCGCGGCGGCAGACCACGAGATCCTCGGTGAGGCGCCCCTTGTCGTCCATGACGGCGTTCGCCTGGGCGACGTTGTACTTCGCCTCCTCCATGGCCGAGAGGTAGATCACCTCCTCGGTGACCTTGCCGTCGCGCACGCGGCGGAACGGGGTCTCGATGAAGCCGTACTTGTTGACCCGCGCGAAGGTCGCGAGGGAGTTGATGAGGCCGATGTTCGGCCCTTCGGGCGTCTCGATCGGGCAGATGCGCCCGTAGTGCGTCGGGTGCACGTCGCGGACCTCGAAGCCGGCGCGCTCGCGGGTGAGGCCGCCGGGGCCGAGCGCCGAGAGGCGGCGCTTGTGCGTGACCTCGGAGAGCGGGTTCGTCTGGTCCATGAACTGGGAGAGCTGCGACGAGCCGAAGAACTCGCGCACCGCAGCCGCCGCCGGCTTCGCGTTGATCAGGTCCTGCGGCATGACGGTGTCGATGTCGACCGACGACATGCGCTCCTTGATGGCGCGCTCCATGCGGAGCAGCCCGAGGCGATACTGGTTCTCCATGAGCTCGCCGACCGAGCGCACCCGGCGGTTGCCGAGGTGGTCGATGTCGTCGATGTCGCCCTTGCCGTCGCGGAGATCGACGAGCGCGCGCACGACCGCGATCATGTCCTCGCGGCGAAGCGTGCGGACCGTGTCCTCGGCGTCGAGGTCGAGGCGCATGTTCATCTTCACGCGCCCGACCGCCGAGAGGTCGTAGCGCTCGGGATCGAAGAACAGCGAGTGGAACATCGCCTCGGCGGTCTCGAGCGTCGGCGGCTCGCCCGGGCGCATCACCCGGTAGATGTCGAACAGCGCGTCTTCGCGTGAGGACGCCTTGTCGATCGCGAGCGTGTTGCGGATGTAGGGGCCGACGTTGACGTGGTCGATGTCGAGCACGGGCAGCTCATCGACGCCGGCCTCGGCCAGCGCCTTGAGCAGTTTGTCCGTGATCTCCTCGCCGGCCTCGGCGTGGATCTCGCCGGTCGCGGCGTTGACGAGGTCCTCGGCGACGTACTGGCCGGTGAGGTCCTCGTCGGTCGCACGAAGGGCCCTGAGGCCGTTGTCGACGAGCTGGCGGGCCGAGCGGGCGGTAAGCTTCTTGCCGGCCTCGACCACGACCTCGCCCGAGTCCGCGTCGATGAGGTCGACCGGCGCCTTGAAGCCCTTCATGCGCTCCGCCTCGAAGGGGACGCGCCAGCCGTCCTTGCCCCGGGCGTAGGTGATCCGGTTGTAGAACGTGTTCAGGATCTCCTCGCCGTCGAGGCCGAGCGCGTAGAGCAGCGAGGTGACCGGGATCTTCCGCTTGCGGTCGATGCGGGCGTAGACGATGTCCTTGGCGTCGAACTCGATGTCGAGCCAGGAGCCGCGGTACGGAATGATCCGGGCCGCGAACAGGAGCTTGCCCGAGGAGTGGGTCTTGCCCTTGTCGTGGTCGAAGAAGACGCCCGGCGAGCGGTGCATCTGCGAGACGATCACGCGCTCGGTGCCGTTCACGATGAAGGTGCCGTTGTCCGTCATGAGCGGCATGTCGCCCATGTAGACGTCCTGCTCCTTGATGTCCTTGACCGAGCGCGCGCCGGTGTCCGGGTCGACGTCGAACACGATGAGGCGCAGCGTCACCTTGAGCGGCGCCGCGTAGGTCATGCCACGCTGGCGGCACTCGTCGACGTCGTACTTCGGCGGCTCGAAGGTATACTTCACGAACTCGAGGAGCGCCGTGTTCGAGAAGTCCGAGATCGGGAATACGGACCGGAAGACGGCCTGGAGGCCCTCTTCTCCCCGTCCGCCCTTCGGCTCCTCGACCATCAGGAACTGGTCGTACGACGCCTTCTGAACCTCGATGAGGTTCGGCATCTGCGCGACTTCCCTGATCTTCCCGAAGAACTTGCGAATGCGCTTTCGGCCCACCAGCGTGTTGGTCATCCTGACCTCGCTCCTCATCCCGCCGCCGACCGGCCCTCTTGCCCTTGGGGCGCCTTCGACGGCGCCCAGTCGGCTCATGTGACGGGTCGACTCGAGACCCGTCGTCCAAATCCCTGTTCGGCAGGCCCTTTCCGGATCCTGCCTTGCCGTCGGCGGCCCTAGCCGCTGAACGGGATGACGGTCCCAAGGCGAACCTGCCCTGAGACCGTCTGTTTTTCGTCATGGCCGGGCTTGGCCCGGCCATCCACGTCTTCAAGGCCCACGAGATCCCCGGGTCTCGCTACGCTCGCCCGGGATGACGCTGCGGCACGCCGGCGCGTGCCGCAGCGTCACTTCAGCTCCACCTTGGCGCCGACCTTCTCGAGCTGGGCCTTGAGCTTCTCGGCCTCGTCCTTGGCGACCGACTCCTTGACGGGCTTCGGCGCACCTTCGACGAGGTCCTTGGCCTCCTTGAGGCCGAGGCCCGTGATGGCGCGGACCTCCTTGATGACCTCGATCTTCTTGTCGCCGACGGCGGCGAGCACGACCGTGAACTCGGTCTGCTCCTCGGCGGCGGGCGCGGCGGCGGCGGCGCCGGCCGGGCCCGCCGCCACGGCGACGGCGGCCGCGGCGGAGACGCCCCACTTCTCCTCGAGGAGCTTTGCCAGCTCGGCGGCCTCGAGGACGGTGAGCGACGACAGGTCGTCGACGATTTTGGCAAGATCGGCCATAAGTTCAGTTCCTTTGGATTTCGGTTCGAACGGAAGGGGTTAGATTAACGGCTCACGCCGCTTCGCCGCTTTTGGCATAGGCCCCGAACACGCGGGCGAGCTTCGCCGCCGGCGCGTTCGCGAGCTGCGCGAGCTTCGTCGCGGGCGCCTGGATGAGGCCCACGAGCTTGGCGCGCAGTTCATCGAGGGACGGCATGGTGGCGAGCGCCCGCACGCTGTCCGGGTTGAGGGCGGTCGTGCCCATCGCCCCGCCGAGGATCACGAGCTTGTCGTTCACCTTGGCGAAGTCGACGGCGACCTTCGGCGCCGCGACCGGATCGCTCGAGTAGGCGATCAGGGTGGGCCCCCTGAGGAGGCCCTGGATGGACGCGACGTCCGTGCCTTCGAGAGCGATCTTGGCGAGGCGGTTCTTGGCGACCTTGACCGTGGCGCCGGCCTGCTTCATCTGCGAACGCAGCTTCTGCATGTCGGCGACGGTCAGGCCCTTGTAGTGGGCGACGACCACGACGCTCGTGTTCGAGAACACGCCGTTGAGCGTCGCGACGAGCTGAGCTTTTTCGGCTCTGTCCACTGGGCTCTCTCCGGTTGGCGGGATTTTTGAAGTCCCGCCGGCTGCACCTGTCGCCCAAGTCGTCCCGGCTTGCGGGCCGGGCGTCTTGGACGACGCTCTCGCAAGCCCTGTCCCCCGATTCGGCCAAAAAAGGCGGCCGGATCGGGCGAGATGGTTCGAACCGTACCCCTTCCACCGGGTTTTCGAGCCCGGCGGCGTCAGAATCGGCCTTCCCCGTCTATGCAGGCCCGGGTGGATTAAGCCGAACCGAAGGGCTCCGGAGGGAGCCCGAGGGCCTGGCGCCTGCAGTCTCGGACAGGACATGGCCGGACGGGGCCCGCGGCCGCCCTTTGAGGGAGCGCCCGCCGGCCCGCCGGCCTGTCGCCGCTCAAAGGGTTGAGCCTTCAAGCGGATTCGTGATGGAAGCTCGGCCGTTCAGCCGACCTCCGTGGGTTGGTTTGGGAAACTGGGAACGGGCGAGATAACGCCTCGGGCCCGGTTTGCCAAGGGCTTGCGGCAGGAAATTCGGTCGCAGGGGCCGCGGACCCGGCCGGAGCCGCCGCCGGCCGGCCGGGCCAGCGCCCCGAGCCGCGGCCTTCATCAACGCGAAATATTATTTCCCACAACGGCCCGCCAACCCCGGCAATGTCGCGGAAAAAACCCGACGATGTCGCGGGAAAACACCGACGATGTCGAAAGGACGCCGACGATGTCGAAAGACCGCCGATGATGGTGCGGGGGCGGAAAACGACCCCGCGCCAGCGGAATGGCCGCGCGGCCCAAAAGCCCCTCCCCCGCGCCGGACGCAACCCTCGCCCTCACCTCTCCCCGGATGCGAGACCTCTGCGAAAGGCTCACGTTTCTCCTCCCCCCTTGTAGGGGAGGCGGACTCGGCCGAAGGCCGAGCCTGAGGGGGGTTGCCGGGCATGGAGCGCAGCGGCCGGCAAAGAGTTCAACCCCCCTATCAGCCGCAGGGGCAGGGCCGGACGGATCGCCTGGCGTTGGCCCCTGCGGCTGAGACACGGCGTGGCCGGCATCGACCGGGAGCCCTATGCCCGGCGACCCCCACCCCGCTCGGCCTTCGGCCGAGTCGGACCTCCCCACAAGGGGGAGGAGGAAAGCTGCGGCCAAGGCACGGTCCGCGCCCACCTCAAGACCCTCCTCGCCCACGGCCTCGTCGAGCGCACGACACACGCGAGACCCGGCGGCGGCTGGGCGCTGCGGCTCTCGGTGAAGGAGACGGGGCCGGCGGGGAGGCTCGTGGAGGCGATGCGCGGGGCGGGCAAGGGTTGCGGGCTCGTCCTCGCCGGAACGCCGGTGTTAATGTCTAAGGATGAAACGCAGGGGCCCCAGGCACAGCGAATACGGCAGCGATGCGCCTCGCCAACGGACGCGATCGCGGTGGTGGGCCGGCTTGGCCGCCGTGGTGGTGCTTTCGATCCTCGGGCCGCTTGCGTGCGGGCCGGACCGCTTCAGTGGACGGCGAACATCAGGACCAGGCCGAGCATCCCGAGGGCGGCGACGACCATGAAGGTGACCCAGTACGGCTTGCCCCTGACCGGATAGTCGGCGACGTCCATGCCTTCCTCCCCATCCAGGGCTGCGTTCCCGGTCAGGGCCGCCGGAGCCGGTCAGGCCGCCACCGTCTGGACCGCGAACGAGATCGCGGCCTTCAGCACCCGCCGGCCGCTCTCGTCGCGGACCTCGATCGCGAAGTCGCGGGGATTGGGGTCCCGCGAGACGGCGCCCGCCATCTCGGCCAGGGCTTCGGCGGCCTCGTCCCTGGCTTCGTTGATGCCGTCGAGATCCATGCCCACCTCGTCGCGGGTGAGCTCGTTGCCGTTGTGAACGTCGAAGAAGTAGCGCATCGAGCGGTCCTTGCCGTTTCGACGGATGCCGGATCGCTCCGGCACCCGGGCCGTTCCGGTCCCGCCTAGCTGCAGGTCCTGATGCGCTTGGTGGTCATGCGGCCGAAGCCGTCCTCCTTTTTGACGATCGTCGTGCGGCAGCCGACGTTTCCGGTGGAGCGGACATCCCGGTCCCGGCGCCGAACGACGGCGCGGTCGTCCCGGTCGTGCCGGCCGCGGCGCATCCCGCGGTCGTCGTTGCGGTCGGGCCCGACCCCGATGCGGACGCCGTCCGACCGGCCGGGCCGGATCTCGATGCCCTGGGCGGACGCGGCGGTCGCACCCATCAGCAGGAGGGAAAGCGTGAGAGCGATGTATTTCACGGGGAGTCCTTTCCAGGAAACAAGAATTTCTTGGTCCAATCGATCAACTCCGCCGCATGAACTTTGTTCCTCATCAGAAATTGCATTGTCCGTTTTTAATATTATTCCCCGTGAAAACGTGTATGGAGATGAAGCATAAGGCACGCTTGATTTGCGAAATCCGAATCGGCACGTGCTCAATTTGCGAACGATGCCTTCCCGGAGACCGGCTTCAAATGAAACTTGCAAGAATTCTCGTCGGCGTGGCTTTCCTCATCGGGCTCGGCGCGGCCGAAGCGCTGGCGGACTGCCAGATCGCCGACGCCAAGCTCGAGGAAGCCATTCTCCAGAACCCCGGGCTTCGCGGGCCCGCGAACCGCCAGAGCGTGCGCGACCTCCGCAGCCTGCGCGACGCCGCCTTCACCCTCTGGTCCTACGGCCGTCACGAGGATTGCGAGCGTCTGCTGGCTAACATCCGCGAGCTCGTCGCCGGGCCGGCGATGGGGACCTTGGGCGGCAACGACGAGGACGAGGCCGAGAAGCAGATCGGGGCGCGGGAGCCCAAGGTCCGGCGCGGCGCGGCCCTCGGCCATCGCAACGAGAAGGACGCCAAGCCGCTCGTCGCCATCGACGAGCTTGCTCCCGGCCTGAGGGCGGACGAGATCATCGGGGCGCAGGTCCGCAGCTCGGACGACCGGATCGTGGGCGAGGTCAGGAACATCGTCTTCGGGACGAAGGACCGGCGGGACTACGCGGTCGTGGCTTCGGGAGGGTTCTTCACGCCGGGAAAGGACAGCATCGTCGTCCCGATCCGGTCCCTCAAGGTCACGCAGGCGCGCGACAGCTTCTTCCTGCCGATTCCGGAGGCGAAGGTGAAGGCCGTCCCGCTCATGCCGGACCAGGACTACAAGTGGCTGTCGGACGAGGCATGGCGCACCCGCAACGATGCCCTGTTCGCGCATCCGTGACGTCGGTCCCTACGCTCCGTCGGGTTGGGCCACAGTTGAAGGGCTCCCCCTCCCCCCGCGGGCGAAGTCCGTGGCGGGGAGGGCCGACTCGGCGAAGCCGAGCGGGGCGGGGGGCTGCCGGGCCCAAGCGGCCGCTCGACGATGAGGCTCCCACTCGATGGAGGGCTGGCATCGACGCCTCTGTCTGCCGTCGACATCCGACCAGGCGGAACCACCCCCCATCCCTACCCCTCCCCGCCACTCGCTTCGCGAGCGGGGGGAGGGAGGCGCTGATCCTGTGGGTCGATACGGGCCTTGAAGGGCTCCCCCTCCCCCCGCGGGCGAAGCCCGTGGCGGGGAGGGCCGACTCGGCGAAGCCGAGCGGGGCGGGGGGCTGCCGGGCCCGAGCGGCCGCTCGACGATGAGGCTCCCACTCGATGGAGGGCTGGCATCGACGCCTCTGTCTGCCGTCGACATCCGATCAAGCGGAACCACCCCCCACCCCTACCCCTCCCCGCCACTCGCTTCGCGAGCGGGGGGAGGGAGGCGCGAGCGCGGCTTCTGCTGCATCCGCTCGGCCGCGGCGGCGTAGATGGTGTCGAGGACCGATTGGGTCTCGTGCAGGACCTCGTGGTTCCAGAAGCGGAGCACGCGATAGCCGGCGGAGGCGAGAGCGGCCGTCCGAACCTCGTCGCGGCAGCGCTCGTCGTCGAACCCGTGCTGGGCGCCGTCAACCTCGATGACGAGACGGAGGCGATGGCAGGCGAAGTCCGCGACGTACCGGCCGATCGGCGCCTGACGGCGCCAGTGCGTGTCTTCGAGAGGCAAGGTCCGCAGGCCTCGCCAGAGCTTGCGCTCGGCTTCGGTCGCCGCGCCGCGGAGCGCGCGGACGCGGGGCGTTCGCGGGTCCGCGCGGGACTCTTCGGGCGTGCTTTTCATAGGCAGAGCTTAGCATCGCTCGCCCGGTCACGAAAAAGCCCGCGGCAATCGCCGCGGGCCTCATGATCGTCAGCGCTGGCGCTTGGCTTAAGCCGTCCCCAGCACGCTCGCTGGATCCACTTTCACCCCAGGCCCCATCGTCGAGGAGATCGCGATCCTTTCGATGTAGGTGCCCTTGGCTCCCGTCGGCTTCGCCTTCTGCACCGCGTCGGCGAAGGCGCGGATGTTCTCGACGAGCTTTCCCTCGTCGAACGAGGCCTTGCCGACGCCGGCGTGGACGATGCCGGCCTTCTCGACGCGGAACTCGACGGCGCCGCCCTTCGCGGC
>DASVPW010000177.1:0-3975 GCA_036389455.1 Beijerinckiaceae bacterium | reverse complement strand
TTCATGGAGGACGGGTTCACGAAGGAGGAGTGGAAGATGACGGTCGAGACGAAGAAGATCCTCGACCCGAAGATCAAGCTCACCGCGACCTGCGTGCGGGTGCCGGTCTTCATCAGCCACTCGGAGGCGGTCAACGTCGAGTTCGAGCGCCCGATCTCGGCCGACGAGGCGACGGAGGTCCTGCGCAAGGCGCCGGGCATCGTCGTGGTCGATCGCCGCGAGGCCGGCGGCTACATGACCCCGCACGAGGCGACCGGCGAGGACGCGACCTACGTCTCCCGCATCCGCGAGGACATCACGGTCGAGAACGGCCTCTCGTTCTGGTGCGTCTCCGACAACCTGAGGAAGGGCGCGGCGCTGAACGCCATCCAGATCGCCGAGGCGCTGATCAACCGCGGGCTCTTGCAGGCGAAGAAGAGGGCGGCTTAACGACCTCTCCCCGGACAGGAGGGGTATGGCGTGAATGCAGGAAGCTGAGCCGCCAGCAGCCTCACCCTGCCGCGAAAAGCGCGGCGCCCGTCATGATGATGGTGCGGCTCCCCCTCGAGCCTGCGAAGGGGGACGGCGGCCGTCATGATGAGAGTGCGCATGTCGGCGGCCATCATGATCCTGTCGGAAGGCACCGGCGCCGCCCCGCCTCCCTGGCGAGGAAGCGGAGTGGCGCGGCCACCTCCCGGGGGAGGGGGTCTCGTCAAGCCGCCTTCATGTCGCCGAGGAACGCCTGCAGCTCGCGCCTGAGGTCGCTCGCGTGCCCGGCGACGCCGCGGGCCGCCTCGAGGACGCGGTTCGCGGCCTCGCCGGCGTCGCCCGCCGCGTCCTTGACGGTCTGCATGCTGCCCGAGACCTGGCGGGTGCCCATCGCCGCGTGCTGGACGTTGCGGGCGATCTCCTGGGTCGCGACCCCCTGCTCCTCCATGGCGGCGGCGACCGCGACCGAGGTGCCGTTCATGCCCGAGATGATCTGATCGACCTCGCGGATCGCCGCGACCGCGCTCGCGGTCGCCCCCTGGATGTGCTCGACCTGGGCCGCGATCTCGTTCGTCGCCGCCGTGGTCTGGTTCGCGAGCGCCTTGACCTCGGCGGCGACGACCGCGAAGCCCTTGCCGGCGTCGCCGGCGCGGGCCGCCTCGATCGTGGCGTTGAGGGCCAAGAGATTGGTCTGCGAGGCGACGCCCGAGATGAGCTGCACCACGTTGCCGATGCGCTGCGCCGCGGCGGCGAGGCTCTGGATGATCTCGTCGGTGTGCTTGACGTTCTCGACGGCCGTCGAGGCGGTGTGCGACGAGGCCGTGATCTGGCGCGTGATCTCGCGGATCGAGGCTGCGAGCTCGTCCGTTGCCGTCGCGACCGTCTGCACGTTGGCGGAGGTCTGGTCGGCCGAGGCCGCGACGTCGAGGGCCTGGCGGTTCGTCTCCTCGGCGGTCTCGGCGAGCGAGCGCGCCGTCGCCTCCATGGCGTCGGAGGAGGCGGAGAGCGCCTGGGTCAGCGCCCCGACCGAGTTCTCGAACCGGCGCGTGATCGCCTCGAGCCGCTGCGCCCGGCGCGCCTTCGCCTCGCCTTCCTCGGCGGCGGCCTCGTCGAGGCGCCTCTTCTGCCGGAGCGCGTCCTTGAACACCTGCACGGCGCCGGCGATCACGCCGACCTCGGTGTCCTCGCCGCGGTGCGGGATCTCGACCTCGAGGTCGCCGGCCGCGAGCGCCCGCATCGGGGCCACGACCGAGGCGATGCCGAAGCCGATGCTGCGGATCAGCCCCCAGGCCGCGAGCGCCGCGAGCGCGAGGGTCATCATGATGATGGAGACGGCGCTGCGGATCGCGTCCGCGACCGCGCCGCCGGCGGCGCGGTTCGCCGCCTCGGCGCCGCTGGTCTTGAGCGCGACGAGGCCGTCCGCGGCGGCAAGCGCTCTGTCCACGAAGGCGACCGCCTTCTCGTTGTAGTACAGGCCCGCCGCATCCTTGGCGTATTGGCGCGAGTAGACGAAGATGTCCTTCAGCGCGCCCCGGTAGCGCTCCCAGTTGCCGTTGAACTCGGCGAGCAGCCGCTTCTCGTCCGGCGAGGAGATCCGTCCTTCGACCTCGGCCTTGGCCGCCGCCACGGCCTCGAGCGCCTCCGAGAACGTCGTCTCGGCGGTGGCCATGCCGGGCTCGTCGGAGGCCAGGATGTGCTGGAACACGGCGGTGCGGACGTCGCCGACGCCGGTCTTCAGGGCCGTCGCCCAGCGCACCCCCGGCATCCAGTTCTGCTGCACCTCGCCCATGAGGCCGTGGATCGCCCGGATGCTGGCGAGGTCGAACAGCCCGAGGCCGACGAGCCCCAGGATGAACAGCGACAGCACGCCGACGAGCTTGCTGCGGATCGAGAGCGCGCCGAATCGTTTCATGGAAGCCCCTGGACACCGCCGGAAAGCCCAGGGGCTTCCCGCGGCAACCGGAGGATGCCGCCGCAGGGTTAACGTTTCGAAAAGCCCGCGCGCTCAGGCGGCAGGGCGACGCTACTCCCAGCGCGACCGCCCCGTCCCGTCCGGCCCCTGTACCTCGATCCGGTTCCCGTCCGGGTCGCGGATGAAGAAGCGGTCGACACCCGGGATCTTGTACCTCTGCTGCCAGGCGACGGCCTCACCGCGCGCCTCGAGCGCCTCCGCGGTCGCGCGCACGTCCGCGACCCAGAGGCAGAAATGGTCGTCGCCGTCCGGCTCCGGAGCCCGCACCACGAGGTGGAGGTCGACCGCGCCGATCCGGTACCACGCTCCGGCGAAGTCGAAGCTCTCGGGCCGCGGCACCTCTTCAAGCTCCAGCACCTCGCCGTAGAAGCGCCTGGCGCGGGAAAGATCCGTCACGTTGATCTGGATATGGTCCATCCGCTCGATCGAGACGACCGGCATCGCGCAACTTCCTCCGGGAACGTCGAAGCCATGGACGTGGCCGGGGACTCGGATCCCCGCCGTCCGCGGAGGGGATCATGCGGCAGCCCGGGCGGGAGCGGAAGCCCGTCCGTGCGGGGTTAAGGCGGTGCGGCCCGCCGGGCCCGGACATCGCCTTGCCTCCCCCTGAGGCCCATGCTAACGCACCCGCGCCATGCGGGGGCGCTCGTTCCCGCGATCGCGAATCCCCATGACCTGACGGGCCGGAAAGCCGCCGTTCCGGCGCTGCCGTGGCCCGTGAGACAAAGAGAGAAGCCGGTGGCGCAAAGCGGTTCGCAAGGAACCATCGTTTCGGGCGTGGCGGGCCGCTATGCCTCCGCCCTGTTCGAGCTCGCGCAGGAGAAGCGGGCCGTCGACGCGGTCGCCCGCGACCTCGACGCCTTCGACGCGCTCGTCCGCGACAGCGCGGATCTCCGCCGCCTGATCAGGAGCCCGGTGTTCTCGGCCGAGGAGCAGGAGAAGGCCGTGACCGCGGTCGCGGCCGCGGCCGGCATCGGGGGCCTCGCCGGCAACTTCATCCGCCTCGTCGCCTCGAACCGCCGCCTCTTCGTCCTGCCCGACATGATCAAGAGCTTCCGGGCGCTCGTCCGGCAGGCGAAGGGGATCGTCGAGGCCGAGGTACGCCTCGCCGAGCCGCCCTCCGACAGGGTGCTCGGCGACATCAAGTCGGCCCTGCGCGAGGTCGCCAAGGCCGAGGTCGACGTCGACGTGAAGGTCGATCCCGCCCTCATCGGCGGGCTCGTGGTGCGCCTCGGCCACCGCATGGTCGACGCATCCTTGCGCACCAAGCTCAACGCCATCCGTCTCGCGATGCGCGAAGCCCGCTAGGGTCTCGGAAAGCGTCGCCGCCCGAAACGATCAAGGAAGAAGAGGTCCCTGATGGACATCCGAGCCGCCGAAATCTCCGCCATCCTGAAGCAGCAGATCGAGAACTTCGGCGCCGAGGCCGAGGTCACCGAGGTCGGCCAGGTGCTCTCCGTCGGCGACGGCATCGCCCGCTGCTACGGCCTCGACCAGGTCCAGGCCGGCGAGATGGTCGAGTTCGAGTCCGGCAC
>DASVPW010000176.1:0-28822 GCA_036389455.1 Beijerinckiaceae bacterium | reverse complement strand
AGCAGGAAGCTGTCGACGTCGAGCCGCCGGCCTTCGCGCTTGAGCGCCAGCGACGGCTCGTCGAGGTGCATGGCGCCCGAGCCGGCAAGCCTCAGGCTCGCCCCCCCCTCCCCCGCCTCGAGGGACAGCGTGTCGAGCTCCAGGGCGCCTCCCGAAGTCTTGAACGCGGTCTGGATCGCAACCGGGATCGGAATGCCGGCCGCGGCGACCTGCGCCGGGGGGCCGAACAGGATCTTGGCCGCGCCCGCGACGCCGGGGGTTGCGCCGCCCTCGCCCGCGGCAAGGGCGATCCTGGCGTCGATGTCGAAGCGGGGATGGTCGCCGCCGCCACCCGCAAGCTTCACCTGCACCGTGCGGTCGGGCGCGAGCTCGCCCGTCGAGAGGCGGAACGGCACGCCCGCGGTCATGCCGTCGACCCGCCAGGGGCCGGCGAGCGTCTGGCCCTCGATGCGCACGGTCTCGGCGAAGAACTGGTCGGTGCGCCCGGTCGTCGGCGTGACCGTCGTCACGAGAAGCTGGCCGACGCGCAGGTCCTCGAAGGCCCAGTCCCGGCGCAGCGCATCGCCAAAGACGGCCTCGGGGGGCAGGCGCCAGGCGCCGTCCGGCGCCGTAGGCACCCGGATCTCGGCCCGCCCGATGCGGGTCTCGGTGAAGCGCACATCGCCGCGCAGGAGCGGGGTCAGCGCGACCTCGGCCCGGACGAAGCTCGCCGAGAGCGAGGGCGCGTCCGCCCGCCCGGTGCCGAGGCGGAGCTGCTCCACCCGCACCCGGGGCGAGGGCAGGAGGCGGACGTCGATGCGGCCTTCGGTCCTCGCCGGCGTGCCGGCGGCCTCGGAGAGGGCGCGGTCGAGCGCCTCGCGGTGCGCCTCCCAGGCAACGAAGGGCGGCACCGCGAGCGCCGCCGCGAGCACCAGGATCAGGACACCGGCAATGACCGTCAGGATGTCGCGCAAAGGTCCAGGCCTATCCTTCTCGACTCCGCTCTAACCTAAAACCGATCCGCGGCGCGAGCATGGCCTCTTTCGGGGTCGAGCGCGAGAATTCCGGCAGCGCCTCAGCTTGAATTCACCTACTCGACCGGACGATCGCAAAAGTCATGTCGGGCGTTCTCACTCTTCGCATCAGGTCTGCCCGCTGCGGCCGGCGTTCGGGAAGAACAGCTGCTCGCCGTCGATCCTGTAGTCGGCGACGGCCTTCTGGCCTTCGGGCGAGACGAGCCAGTCGATGAAGGCCTGTCCGTCGGCCGCCTTGACGTGCGGGTGCTTCGCCGGGTTGACCAGCATCACCCCGTACTGGTTGAACAGCCGGCGGTCGCCTTCGACCAGGACGGCGAGCCCGCCGCGGTTCCGGAAAGAGAGCCAGGTCCCGCGGTCGCAGAGCACGTAGGCGTTCTGGGCGGAGGCCGTGTTGAGGGCGGGCCCCATGCCCTGGCCGACGTCCTTGTACCAGTCGTCCTTGACGGCATCGATGTCGAGGCCGGCCTCCTTCCAGTAGCGCAGCTCGGCCGCGTGCGTCCCGGAGCGGTCGCCGCGGGAGACGAAGGGCGCCCTCGCGGCCGCGATGCGGCGCAGGGCCTCCAGCACGTCCCTGCCCGCCGCCTTCGCCGGATCGCTCTTCGGGCCGACGACGACGAAGTCGTTGGACATGACCTCGGTGCGCTTCGGGGCGAAGCCTTCGGCCACGAACTTCTCCTCCGCCGCCTTGTCGTGCACGAAGAGGACGTCCGCGTCGCCGCGCCGCCCGACCTCGAGCGCCTGCCCGGTGCCGAGCGCAACGACCTTCACGGCGATGCCGGTCCTGGCGGTGAAGCGCGGCAGGAGGTGCCCGAACAGCCCGGACTGCTCGGTCGAGGTGGTCGAGGCGACGACGATCGATCGCTCCTGCGCCTGGAGTGGCGCGGTCAGGACCGTAAGAAATGCGAGGACGAGATGGCGGCGCAGCATCGGCTTTTCCGGCGTGAGGCGCCGAATATATGCCGCTCGGCGGGGGGCGCAAGTTGCTGAAAAGTAAAAAGTTATTCGGATCCGCCCATAGTTTCGGGCTATGCCGGAGGACTAGAACCGGATGAGAAGCGCCTGCACCTTGGCACGAGGAGGGCCCGGATGACCCGAACAGACGGCCCTCCCTGATCCACCCCCTATAGTGCGACGATCTTGCCGGGGTTCATGATGTTGTCAGGATCGATGGCCCTTTTCAAGGTGCGCATGATGTCCAGCGCCCCGGTGCCGTGCTCGGCCTCGAGGTACTTCATCTTGTTCTGGCCGACGCCGTGCTCGCCGGTGCAGGTGCCTTCCATGGCGAGCGCGCGCTCGACAAGGCGGGAGACGAAGGCCTCGACCCGGGCGATCTCGTCGGGATCGTCCATGTCGATGAGCGGCGAGACGTGGAAGTTGCCGTCGCCGACGTGGCCGACGATCGGGGCGACAAGGCCGGAGGCCTCGGCGTCGCGCTTCGTCTCCTCGACGCATTCGGCGAGTCGCGAGATCGGCACGCAGACGTCGGTCGCGGTCGCCTTCGAGCCCGGGCGGAGCGTGAACACTGCCCAGTAGACGTCATGCCGGGCCTGCCAGAGCCGGTTGCGGTCTTCGGGCTTCGTCGCCCACTCGAAGGGCCCGCCGCCGAACTCGGCCGCGATCTCGCCGAAGCGCTCGGCCTGCTCCTTCACCCCGGCCTCCGAGCCGTGGAACTCAAGGAAGAGCGTCGGCGCCTCGTTGAGGGCGAGCTTGGAGTACCGGTTGCAGGCCCTGACCTGCAGCTCATCGAGAAGCTCGATGCGGGCGACCGGGATGCCGGATTGGATCGTCGCAATCACGGCCTCGCAGGCGGCCCCGACCGTCGGGAACGGGCATACGCCGGCCGAGATCGCCTCCGGGATGCCGTGCAGCTTGAGCGTGATCTCGGTCACGATGCCGAGCGTGCCCTCGGAGCCGACGAAGAGTCGGGTGAGGTCGTAGCCGGCGGAGCTTTTCTTCGCGCGCCTCGCCGTGCGGATCACCTCGCCGTTCGGCAGGACGACGGTCAGCGCAAGCACGTTGTCCTTCATGGTGCCGTAGCGCACCGCGTTCGTGCCCGACGCCCGCGTCGCCGTCATGCCGCCGATCGAGGCATCCGCGCCGGGGTCGATGGGGAAGAACAGGCCCTGGTCGCGCAGGTGCTCGTTCAGCTCCTTGCGGGTGACGCCGGGCTCGACGACGCAGTCGAGGTCCTCGGCGTGGACTGCGACGACGCGCTTCATCTGGCTCGTATCGACGGAGACGCCGCCGTAAGGGGCATTGACGTGGCCCTCGAGGGACGTGCCGGTGCCGAACGCCACGACCGGGACCTTGTATCCGGCGCACAGCCGGACGATCTCGGCCACCTCCTCGGTCGACTGCGGGTAGACCACGACGTCGGGCGGCTCGTTCGGCACCCAGGTCGTGGTGTGGCCGTGCTGCTCGCGCACGGCGCGGCTCGTCACCACCCGGTTGCCGTAGCGCTTGTGCAGTTCGGCCGTGACCGCCGCGATGACGGCTTCGTCGGGACGCAGGCGGGGCGGCGGATGCGGGACGTTCATGGGGACGGTTCCGAGATCTCGCGCCCCCATAGCAAACCTGCCCCGGGCGCGACACCCTGCCGAGGAGCGGCAGATTCCGCGAATTCAGGGGTGCGGCGCCGTACAAATCGTGTTAGAGGCCCTTCGGGGGCTCAAAAACGTGTGGTTTGGACACCGACGAACGGGGTTTCGCCGATGGCCGATGAGCGCACCGCGCCGATCTTCTTCTTTGCGCCCTTCGTCTCCTCGACCATGACGGTCGAGCCCTCGTGGATCGACTACAACGGCCACATGAACATGGCCTACTACCACGTGCTCTTCGACAGGGCCGTGGACGAGGCCTTCGAGGTCGTGGGGCTCGGGCCCGACTACGTGGCCGAGCGCAACGCGTCCTACTTCACGGCCGAGGTCCACACCCTCTACAAGCGCGAATTGAAGGTGCACGACCCGGTGCGGGTGACGCTCCAGCTCATCGGCTTCGACGAGAAGCGCCTGCACTTCTACGAGGAGATCCGCCACGCGACCGAGGGCTGGGTCGCGGCGACCTGCGAGGTGCTGTCGCTCCACGTCGACATGGAGACGAAGAAGGTCTCAGCCTTCCCGCCCGACATCCAGGCGAATCTCGCCGTCATGAAGGCCGCCCACACCCGCCTGCCGCCGCCCAAGGACATCGGCCGCGTCATCGGCCTGCCGCGCCGGCAGGAAGCGGGCGAGCCGATGCTCGCGACGGGCACGCGGCACTGAAGGCGGCCAGGTCGCCATCGGCCGGCTATCGTGGACAACCGAGCTCCCGCTCCATAGCCCTGATGTCCTCGACCCGCCGGCGCTGCCGCGCGGACAGCGGCACGTCGTACTCGCTGTCGTAGCGGCAGCCGGCATTGCCGAAGACGCCGATGGCGCGCGGGGTCCGGAAGCAGTAGCCGGCGGCCTTGTAGATGCTGTTGCGCTCATACCAGAGCTGGCCGCAGCTCTGCGCCCACGCTTCGGACGCGCCGATCAGGGAGGAGACCGAGACAGCGACAGAGAGAACATGAGCAGGGATCTTGGGCATGGGGTCGCTCCGGGTGATCCGCCCATCCTGCGCCGGTCCGTCACGGCTGAACAAGCCGGTCACGCATCCCGACGGACGCTTCATCCGGTCACGAAGTCGGCGATCACCTTCAGGTTCAGCGCGATGACGGTCGCGGCGATCGCGGCCGCCAGCGCCGTGAGCCAGCGCGGGGCGACGAGCGCCCCCATCTTGTCCCGCGACGCCGTGATCATGATCAGCGGCACGATGGCGAAGGGGAGCTGGAGGCTGAGGATCACCTGGCTCAGGATCAGGAGCTTCGCGGTGCCGCTCTCGCCGTAGGCGATGGTGACGGCGGCGGCCGGCACGATCGCGACGAGGCGGGTCACGAGACGCCTGAGCCACGGGGCGAGGCGGATGTCGAGAAAGCCCTCCATGACGATCTGCCCGGCCATGGTGGCGGTCACCGTCGAGTTCAGGCCGCAGCACAGGAGTGCGACGGCGAAGAGGGTCGGGGCGATGGCCGAGCCGAGGAGCGGCGAGAGGAGCGTGTGCGCCTTCTCGAGCTCCTCGATGCCGGTGTGGCCCGCCTTGTGGAAAGCCGCCGCCGCGAGGATCAGGATCGAGGCGTTGATGGTGAGCGCGAACATGAGCGCGACGGTCGAGTCGAAGGTCGCGTAGCGCACCGCCTCGCGCTTCTCCGGCAGGGTCTCGCCGTAGGCCCGGGTCTGCACGATGCCGGAGTGCAGGTAGAGGTTGTGCGGCATCACCGTCGCCCCAATGATGCCGAGCGCGAGGTAGAGCATGTCGGGGTTCGTGACGATCTGCGTCGTCGGCGCGAAGCCGCGCACGACCGCGCCCCACTCCGGGTCTGCCATGGCGATCTGCACCAGGAAGCAGACCGCGATCACGCCGAGGAGCGTGATGATGAAGGCCTCGATCCAGCGGAAGCCTTTGTTCTGCAAGTAGAGGATCAGGAAGACGTCGAGGGCCGTGATGATCACGCCGATCTCGAGGGGGATGCCGAACAGGAGGTTGAGCCCGATCGCGGTGCCGATCACCTCGGCGAGGTCGGTGGCGCAGATCGCGACCTCGGCCAGCGCCCAGAGTGGATAGGAGAGCGTGCGCGGGAAGGCGTCGCGGCACCCTTGAGCGAGGTCGCGCCCCGTCGCCACCGCCATGCGGGCGCACAGGTGCTGCAGGACGATCGCCATGATGTTGGACAACAGGGCGATGAAGAGCAGCGCGTACCCGAACTTCGAGCCGCCGGCGAGGGCCGTCGCCCAGTTGCCCGGGTCCATGTAGCCGACAGCGACGAGGTAGCCGGGCCCGAGGAAGGCCGCGGCCTTGCGCCATGCCGGGCCGCTCGCCGCGACCGCGATCGAGCGGTGCACATCGGAGAGCGAAGGGTCTCCCCGCTCCCGCCGCCAGTTCGTCAGGGTCGTGGCCGGAACCTGCACTTCGGCGACGCGGGCATCCATGAGGGTGTCCTGCAATTGCGAATGATTTGCAAGTTTAAGAGATTGGGCAGTTGTTAGCAATCGGATTTTTCGGCGCGGTGAATCACCCGTCCGCCGTCGGCGCGGCGCCCTCTGCTCAGCCGGCGGGGTGGTCATCGGACTGGCCGGCGGCCGCGGTGGTGCAGGCACGGGCGGCGTGTTACGAGCCGCCCGTCCCATGGCGACGCTCTCTCCCCACTCGCGTGAACGCCGCCCGGGCTATGCTGCGTTCCGCTCCGGCGACTTCCGCCTGTTCAGCGCCTCGCGGTTCCTGTCGATCCTCGCGCTGCAGATGCAGAACGTGGCGGTGGGCTGGCTCGTCTACGACCTCACCCGCTCGGCCTTCGCCCTCGGGCTCGTGGGCCTCGCGGCCTTCGTGCCGGCGCTCTCCCTCGTGCTCGTGACCGGGCACGTCGCCGACGTGGTCGACCGCCGCCTGGTCATGCTCATCGCGCACGTCGTGACGGCGCTCTCGGCGGCGGGGCTCCTCGCGTTCGCGTGGACGGGCGGGGCCGAGGCCTGGCCGGTCTACGCCCTCGTCGCGCTCGCCGGCACGGCGCGGGCCTTCGGCCTGCCGGCCCAGCAGGCGTTGCTGCCGCTCCTCGTGCCGCGCGAGGACTTCGGCAACGCGGTCGCCTGGAACTCCTCGGTCAACCAGACCGCCACGATCTCCGGTCCGGCGGTTGGGGGCGTGCTTTATCTCCTCGGACCCGCCGTCGTGTTCGCGGCCGTCGCGGCATGCTTTACGGCCGCGGCTCTCCTCGCCGCCGCGATCGCGCCGCGCCGCCCGGACCGCCCGGGCGAGAAGGTGAGCTGGACGACTCTTCTGGCCGGCTTGTCCTTCATCCGCGCGCGCGGCGTCATCCTCGGCGCGATCAGCCTCGACCTCGTCGCGGTGTTCCTCGGCGGCGCGACCGCGCTGCTGCCGATCTTTGCCCAGGACGTCCTGCATGTCGGCCCGTGGGGCCTCGGCCTCCTGCGCAGCGCGCCGGTGGTTGGCGCGCTCGCGATGGCCTTCACCCTGGCGCACCGCCCGGTGGCGCGCCGGGCCGGGCGGCGGATGCTGCAGGCCGTCGCCCTGTTCGGCCTCGCCACCATCGGCTTCGGCCTGTCCACGAACCTCGTCCTCTCGATGGCCTGCCTGTTCGTCGCCGGCGCCGCCGACATGGTCAACGTCTACGTGCGCCAGACCCTGGTCCAGACCGAGACCCCCGACGCCATGCGGGGCCGCGTCGCCGCTGTGAACTCGATCTTCATCGGCGCCTCGAACGAGCTCGGCGAGTTCGAGTCGGGCACGCTCGCGGCGCTCCTCGGCGCCGTGCCGGCGGTGGTGATCGGCGGGCTGGCGACCGTCGCGGTCGCGGCCTCATGGGGGCGGCTGTTCCCGGAGCTGCGCGACCGCGACCGGCTGATCGCGCCGCCTCTCCCGGACGGAGAGATTGACGCCGGCCTCACCCGAACACGTCGGCCGTGAAGCCTGCGTACCAGCCCATGTTCTCGGCTTGCGTCTGCCGGCGGACCTCCGGCGTCTCGCCTTTCTGGGAGATGAAGGTCTCGACGGCGGCGATCTTGCCGTCCTTCGGCTCATAGCGTCCGCCGACCTTCACGGTGTCGTCGGTCTCGATCAGGCTCCAGCAGGTGTTCGTGTAGCGGGCCGGGAAGGTGCGGGCTTGCGCGAGCTCGCCCCGGATCGTCATCGCGGCGACCTTAGCCTGGCTGTTTGCCGAGAACGCCGACTTCGGCATGTCGCCCGGAATGCAGGCGTCGCCGACGACGTAGATATTGGGATCGTTCGTCGATCTCATGCTCGCCGGATCGATCGGGCACCAGCCAGTCCCATTCGCGAGCCCGGCGTCGCGGGCGACTTTTCCCGCCATCTGCGCCGGGATGACGTTGACGAGGTTCGCCTTGTAGGTCTCGAGCTCGGTCGCGACCGTCATGGCCGAGGGATCGACGCCCTTGACGCCGCCGTGCATCTTCGGGTCCTGCCACTCGACCAGGCCCGGGTAGTGACGCTCCCAGCCCTCCTGGAACAGGCCCTGCTTCGAGAACGAGTCCTTGGGGTCGAGGACGACGATGCGCGACGTCTTGTGGCCCTTGGCCTTGAGGGCATGCGCCATCATCGAGACGCGCTCGTAGGGGCCGGGCGGGCAGCGGTAGGGGTTCGGCGGGGCGACCATCACGATCAGGGCGCCGTCGCCCAAGGAATCGAGCTGCTTCTTGAGGAGTTGCGTCTGCGGCCCGGCCTTCCAGGCGTGCGGCATGACCTCGGAGGCGGCCTCGGAATAGCCCGGCACCGAGTCGAAGCGCAGGTCGATGCCCGGCGCGACCACGAGCCGGTCGTAGGCCATGTCGGAGCCGTCGGCGAGGCGCACGAGCTTCCCGTCGCGGTCGATCGCGGCAACCGCCTGGTGGACGAGCCGCACGCCGTAATTCGCGGCGAGCTTGTCGTAGGAGTGGGTGATCGAGTTCCAGTCGCGGAAGCCGCCGAGGAAGAGGTTCGAGTGGAAGCAGGTGGTGAACGCCCGCTGCGGCTCGACGAGCGTCACCTCGATCGCCCCGTTCGAGTCCTTGGCCACGTACTTCGCGGCGGTCGCGCCTCCCGGCCCGCCGCCGATCACGATGACCCGCGGCTTCGCCTGCGCGAGCGCCGGGCGGGAGAGGCCGAAGGCGAGGACGCCCGTGCCGGCCAGGAAACGTCTGCGGTCGATGCGGGTCATCGCGGTCTCCTGCGCATCATTGCGCCGCCGGCGGGGCCGGCAGGCTGCCGAAATAGGCCGCGAGCGCGGCGACCTCCTCGTCCGTGAGCCGCGCCGCGATGGTCTGCATGACCGGGTTCGGCCGCTCCTTCAGCTTATACGCGTTCATGGCGGCGACGAAGGGTTCTTGCGGCCAGGCGACGATCGGCGGGATGCCCTGATGGCGCCCGCCGAGCTGGTGACAGGCGACGCATTCGGCCGAGAGATACTCACCCAAGGCCCGGTCCCCGGCCGCGAGCGCCGGGGCCGCCAAGGCGATGAGCGCGGCGGCGATCGGGAACGGGAAGAGACAGGCCAAGATCGTCGCTCGAAAAGGTCGGGCAGATGCCATCATCGGCGAGCCCGCCCGGAATGGCGAGGGGAATTCCATTGGCTCTTCGCTATTCGCCGTTCGCCCTTTAAGGTGCCCCGAGAAGCCGGCAGCGACCGGTGGTCCCAGGAGGAACCAATGGCCCACATGCGCCTCAAAGCGCTCGTCGCGTCCGCCGCGCTGCTTCTGACGACCGTTTCCGGTTTCGCGGAAGCCTCCAAGCTGCGCGTCGCGAAGCAGTACGGGCTCGGCTACCTGCAGTTCATGGTCATGGAAGACCAGAAGATGATCGAGAAGCACGCGAAGAGCGCGGGCCTCGGCGACGTCACGGTGGACTGGGGCACCTTCCGGTCGAGCGACGTGATGAACGACGCGCTGATCTCGCGCAACCTCGACTTCGCCTGCCTCGGGCTTCCCGGCCTCATCACGATCTGGTCGAAGACGCGCGGGAACTACGACGTGCGCGGCGTCGCCGGGCTCAACGTGCTGCCGCTGATCCTGAACGTGCGCGATCCGTCGATCCAGTCGCTCAAGGACTTCAAGGACGAGCACCGCATCGCGCTTCCCGCCGTGAAGGTGTCGATGCAGGCGATCATCCTGCAGATGGCCGCCGCCAAGGAGTTCGGCGACGCCAACTTCGGCAAGCTCGACCACCTCACCGTCTCCCTGGCCCACCCGGACGCGACCGCCATGATGCTCGGCGGCAAGGGTGAGATCGTCGCGAACTTCTCCTCCTCGCCGTTCCAGTACCGGCAGCAGAAGCAGCCCGGCATCCGGCAGATGTTCACGTCGGAGGAGGTGCTCGGCGGGCCGGTGTCTTTCAACGTGATCGCGACCACGGGCAAGTTCCGGGAGGAGAACCCGAAGCTCTACAAGAGCTTCCTGACCGCGCTCCAGGAGGCGACCGACTTCATCAACAAGGACAAGGCGGCAGCTGCCGAGATCTATCTCAAGCTGTCGAGCGACAAGACCCCCAAGGAAGAAATCGTCGAGCTGATGTCGAAGCCCGGCGTGCGCTTCACGACCGAGCTGTTCGGCCTCGACAAGTTCGCCGACTTCATGGCCAGGACCGGCACCCTCAAGACCCCGCCCAAGGACTGGCGCGCCGAGATGACGTTCCCGGAAGCGAAGTAGCTCTTGTAGCTCCAATACGCTCAAGGGGGGTTCACGCCCGGCGCGGACCTGCTTTACAGGGGCGCATGACCGATCTCACCTTCGACCTCGACTTCCCGGTCGACGCCGGGGAATGCCTCGACGTGAGCCCCCTCGTGCGCCGGATCGTGGCGGGCAATCCTGGGCCCTACACCTTTACGGGGACGTGCAGCTACATCGTCGGGCGGGGCAAGGTCGCGGTCGTCGATCCCGGTCCCGACCTGCCCGCCCATGTGGATGCGCTCCTCGATGCGGTGCGGGGAGAGACCGTCACCCACATCCTCGTCTCGCACACCCACCGCGACCACTCCCCGGCGGCGCGGGCCGTGAAGGCGGCGACCGGCGCGCCGATCGTCGGCTGCGGCGTCCACCGCAGCGCCCGGGCGTTGGCCGAGGGCGAGACCAACGTCCTCGAGGCGAGCGCCGACCTCGACCATCGCCCTGACCTCGAGCTCGCCGAGGGCGACGCGGTGGAAGGCTCCGGCTGGCGCTTGGAAGCCGTCGAGACGCCCGGGCACATGGCGAACCACCTCTGCTTCGCGCTGCCGCAGGAGCGCGCGTTGTTCTCGGCCGACCACGTGATGGCCTGGGCGACCTCGTTCATCGGCCCGCCGGACGGCTCGATGAGCGACTTCATGGCGTCGCTCGACAAGCTGCGCGGCCGAGACGAGGCGCTCTACTGGCCGGGCCACGGCGGCCCGGTGAAGGAGCCGCAGCGCATGGTGCGGGCGCTCGCCCACCACCGCCGCCAGCGCGAGACCTCGATCCTTAACCGCCTCGCCGCCGGCGACCGCACCGTCCAGGCGATCGTGCCGGCGATCTACCAGGGCCTCAAGCCGGCGCTCACCGGTGCCGCCGGCCTCTCCGTCTTCGCCCATCTCGAGGATCTCGTCGCCCGCGGGGTTGTGGCAACGGAGGGCCCGCCGACGCTCCAGGGCGAGTACCGGCTGGCCTGATCGTCTCTTCCCGAAGGGTACGCGCCTCACTTCAGCGCCAGGGCGAGGTTGGAGATCTCGTCGAGGTAGGCGCGGATGCGGCGGGCGTTCTGGCCGAGGTCGTGGGTGCCGATGCGCGAGGCCGAACGCACGTCGATGCGACTGCCGTCGGCGCGGGGCCGGATGCGCACCGTGACGTCGTCGGGAAGGCGCAGGAGGAAGGTGCGGTCGACCGCCTCGATCCGCCCGAGGCCAACGCGCCCGCCGGGCCTGACCGTCTCGATCACCTGCCAGCCGCGGTTCGCCGCCGCTTTGCGGACGAGGTCGAAGGCTTCCTCCGGCGACACGTCGAGGGTGAGCGGCGCGACCTGCGGGTAGGCCTCGCGCTGCGCGATCCGCTTCTCGCGGGGGAGGTCGGGCGGGAGCCGTCCGGCCCGCGCCTCGAGCGAAGCGCGGGAGCGGGAGAAGGCCGGCGGGTCGTCGATGTCGGTCGAGATGTCGTTGAGGGCCGGCAGCGTCAGCGCCCGCAGGCCGTACAGGACCGGCAAGGCCAAGAGCGCGAGCGCGAGCCCCAGGCCCTTCACGGCCTGGCCGACCCCGCGCCGCCCCTCCATCCAGATCCGCACGAAGGCCGCAAGCGCGAGGAGCACGGCCACGATCGCGAGCCCGAGCCCGGCGGCGAGCGACACGAATCCCGGCAGGATGTCGACGAGCTGGAAGCGCATGAACGCCGCCGCGACCGCGGTCACGGCGAGCGCGAACCAGGCGACGCGGCCCGACCAGATCGCGGCGCGCGAGACGGGTTCCTCGATGATCAGGCGGCGCATCGGCTCTTCGGGACGGGAGTTTAAGTCAGCCCGGCTTACAGATGCTTTTGAGGTCGCGCCACTCCTGCTCGTCGAGAAGCGCCGGGCCCGTGACCGGGACCTCGCGGGCCTTCAGCGCCTCGAGGCGCTCCGCGCTGATCGGGTGGCTCGACAGGAAGGGCAGCGGCATGTCCTTCTGGGTCCCGGTGACGCGCACGAGGAAAGCGCCCATCGGCCGCGGCGAGCGCCCGAGGGCGATCATGAGGTCCGCGGCGAATCGGTCCGCCGCCGCCTCGGCGTCCCGGGAATAGGAGCTGTCGACGAGGGTGCGGCCGAGGAGGATCAGCGTGCCGCCGCCGGTGATGTCGCCGAACAGGAGGCCGAGCAGGAACGAGCTGCCGCCCGTCTGCATGAGTCTTCGCAGTCCGTCGCGGCGGGCGACGTGGCCGAACTCGTGGGCCAGGATTCCGGCGACCTCATCCGGGTCCTCGGCCCGGCGCAGGAGGCCGTCGAACAGGTAGACGCGCCCGCCCGGCAGGGCCATCGCGTTCGGAATCGCGGAGTCGAGGACCCTGACCTCGACAGGGAGCGGCAGCCGGGCGCGATCGACGAGCCCAGCCGAGAGCTTCGCGAGCGCGGCGGCGCCGCGCTCGCCCGCGCACGCCTTCTCGCCGAACAGGCCCCGCACCTGGTTGTCGACGGCCTCGCCGATCCGGCGCTCGAGGGCGATCGGAACGAGCGGCGCGAGCTGGTCCGCGGCGACCGGAACGAGGTAGACCGCGGTCGCGACGAGCGAGACAGTCGCGGCGAGCGACCAGCCGACGATGCGGGCGAGCGTGCGCCGGTCGGTGGTGCGCTCGTCCGCCTGGGGCGAGCGGCGCATGAGCTCGGCCGCCGCCGCCTCGTCCTCGACCTCGAGCCGCGCGAGCTGGGGCGCCGCGAGGCTCTTGACTCGAAGGCGCGAGGGCCCGGCGGACAGGCGCTTGATGTCCGGATAGGCCCAGCGCGCGGCGGTCTTATCCTCTTCCACAATCTCGAGCGCGTCCGGCCCGAACCGGAGCGTCACGGCCCGCGGCCTCGCCGCGACGCCGTCGTAGAAAACCGCCGAGGCTCCGGTCATGGCATGGCCATCGATCAGATCGCCCCGACGTCGAGGGCGTCGGCGAGGCCTTCGCCGAGGCTCCCGGCCGGCTCGCCGGCCGCGGTGACGTGGTCCGCGGCCGAGAGGTTGACCACCGTCGTCGAGGACGCGATCGCGGCCCACAGGCCGCGATCGACGAAGTAGCGCTTCAGCACGCCGAGCCCGAGGAGGAACACGAGGTAGAGAACGAAGATCCCGGCGAAGTCGACGATATGGCGCGTCCAGTCGTCGGCCAAATTCTCGCCGATGTTCTGCCACCCGCCGGCCCGCAGCGCGACGGCGGCTCCCGCGACCGCGCTGAAGACGAGCCCGTAGCCCATGGATGCAAAGACCCACTTCAGGTAGCACCCGAACACCGTGTCCCGGCGCAAGGTGCTCTCGAGGGAGACCGCGCCGAAGCGCACGCCCTCGATCAGCCAGCGCATCACGGTCGCGCGGAAGACCACGTAGAGGGCCGGCAGGGCGAACACCATGACGAGCCCCACGGCGCCGAGCGCGATCCCGATCCCGGTCTCGCTCAGCCCCGCGGCGAGCGCCAGCACGAGGCCGGCGACCGGCAGCCCGACGCCGAGTCCCCACAGCGCGACGCCGCGCCGGAACAGCGCGCCTCCGGTGCCGACGAAATCGCCCGGCAGGTCCCCGAAGCGGGTGTTGCGCATCTTGTAGCGCTCGAGCGCGGCGATGCGCCACGGCAGGGCGAGCCCGAGGGAGAACGCGGTCGCGAGGTCCCACAGGAAGGTCTTGCCGGCGTAGGCCCAGGCCGATCCCGTCATCCAGAACCGCACCCCGCGGAAGATGGTGCGGGTCGCCCGGTAGCGGCGGGCCCGGTAGGCCGCGTACTGGCCGAAGACGTAGAGGATCAGGAACAGGGGCACGCTCGCGAAGGCCTGGAGCCGCTCGGCCGCGAGGCCCGCGGCGAAATAGGCGACGTAGACCGGCGCCAGCACCGCAAGCGCGATCATGAAGCCGATCAGGAGCTCGCGCCCGGTGCCGGTGTATTCGAGGGTCTCGCGTCCGATGCGGGTGTTGCCCCACAGGTGCCGGCGGATGTCGGTGATGAGCCAGAAGCGGTAGAAGCCCGCGGTCGGGACCTGAAGCAGGCTGCCCTTGAGGAGAAGCCCGAAGAAATCGCCCGGGGCGCCAGCGAAAGCGGCCTCGGTCCGGTCCGGCAGCGGGATCTGCGGCGTGATGGCCGGGACCGGCACGGCGATGGTCATGGTCGAGGCTCTCGTTTCAGGGCGACGGCTCCATGTTCTGGCCGGCGCAGGTTACCAAGACGTGCCGCGCGCGCTTGAGGCCGCTCATGTTCCCGGCAGGCGGTAGTCGCGGAACATGTCGCGCAGCGCCGTCTTCTGGATCTTGCCGGTCGCGGTGTGCGGGATTTCCGGCACGAGGACGACGTCGTCGGGCATCCACCACTTGGCGATGCGGCCCTGCATGAAGGCGAGGAGGTCGTCCTTCTTCGGCTCCCGCCCCTGCTTCGGCACGACGACGAGGAGCGGGCGCTCGTCCCACTTCGGGTGGTGGATGCCGATCACCGCGGCCTCGGCCACGTCGGGGTGGCCGACCGCGAGGTTCTCGAGCTCGATCGAGGAGATCCATTCGCCGCCCGACTTGATCACGTCCTTATTGCGGTCGACGATCTGCACGTAGCCCGAGGGGTCGATGGTCGCGACGTCGCCGGTGTCGAAGAAGCCCTGAGGATCGAGGATCTCCTCCTCGCGCCTGAAGTACTTCTTGGCGACCGCCGGCCCGCGCACCTTGAGGCGGCCGAAGGTGGTGCCGTCCCAGGGAAGCTCCTTGCCCTCGTCGTCCATGATCTTCATCTCGACGGTGAACGGGGCATGGCCGACGCGTTGCTTCACGTCGAGCCAGGCGTCGCCTTCGAGGCCCGCGTACTCGGGCTTCATCGAGCAGACGGAGCCGAGGGGCGACATCTCGGTCATGCCCCAGGCGTGCATGACCTCGACGCCGTAGCGGTCGCGGAAGGTCTCGGTCACGGCGCGCGGGCAGGCCGAGCCGCCGATCACGACGCGGTTGAGGTCCGGGAGCTCGGCGCCGATCTTCTCCATGTGCTGGAGGAGCGCGAACCACACCGTCGGCACGGCGGCGCTGATCGTCGCACGCTCGCCCACGAGGAGCTCGTAGACGGAGGGACCGTCGAGCTTCGCGCCGGGGAACACGAGGGCCGCCCCCGCCATCGGCGCCGAGAAGGCGAAGGACCAGCCGTTGGCGTGGAAGAGGGGCACCACAGGCATCGCCACGTCGCGCGAGGAGAGGCCGAGCATGTCGGGCGCGAGCACCGCCATCGAATGGAGCACGTTCGAGCGGTGCGAGTAGACGACGCCCTTCGGGTCGCCCGTCGTGCCCGAGGTGTAGCACATGCCGGCCGCCGTGTTCTCGTCGAAGGAGGCCCAGGCGAAGTCGTCGTCAGCCTCGGCAAGCCATTCCTCGTACGGGACGGCGTCGCGCAGGCCCGTTTGCGGCATGTGGGCGGCGTCGGTCAGGACCACGAAGCGCCGGACGGTCGGCAGCCGGTCCTGCAGGCGCTCCATCAGGGGGACGAAGGTAAGGTCGAGGAACAGGAGCCGGTCCTCGGCATGGTTCACGATATAGACGATCTGGTCGTCGAAGAGGCGCGGGTTCACCGTGTGATAGACGGCGCCGATGCCGGTGATGCCGTACCAGGCCTCGAGGTGCCGCCAGGTGTTCCAGGCAAGCGTCGCGACCCGGTCGCCGAAGCCGACGCCGTCCTGCTTGAGGCGCTTCGCGACCCGGAGCGCCCGGCGGCGGACCTCGGCGTAGGTCGCGCGGTGGACCGGCCCCTCGACCGACCGCGACACCACCGGGCGGCCGCCGTGCTGCAGGGCGGCATGGTCGATGACGCGATGGATCAGCAGGGGCCAGTCCTGCATCAGGCCTTGCATGGCGTTTCTCCGTCTATCGGGCGCACCATAGAAGGGGAGTGCAGCAGGAGGAAAGGTGCGAAACTTCTCTCGTCCGTTCGGAAGAGGTTGGCACGAAAGGGATAGTTCTCATATAAACTATCTCCTCGGCGGAGTTCTCAAAAATGTCCCTTACCGCGCAAAGAGCCGAGCTGCCGCAGGCGGCAGACCCTTTAAGGGTCTGGTTCCGCTTCATCCGCCTGCACCGGCGGGTGTCGAGCGCGATCGCGGGCGAGCTCAAGGCGATCGGGCTGTCGATCCCGCAGTTCGACCTTCTCTCGACCTTGACTGAGCGCGAGGGTCTGACCCAGCAGGAGCTGGCGCAACGCCTCTACGTAACCAAGGGCAACGTCTCCGGCCTCGTCGACCGCCTCGTCGAGGCTGGCCTCGTCGAGCGCCGCCCGATCGAGGGCGACCGCCGCTCGCACGCCCTGCACCTGACCGAGAAGGGCCGCGATCTCGCACAGCAGGGCATCACGGCCCAGCAGGATTACGTGCGCCGCACCCTCGGCCGCCTGCCGCCCCAGGACCTCGCCGACCTCGAGCGCGTGGTGCTCGCCTGGCGCGAGGAGGCCCGGGCGGCGGAGGCCGGGGCGGAGCCCGCATCCAAATAGAGGCAGGTCGTCGGCCGTCCCCGGACTTGATCCGAAGATCGGTCCGGCCACCCACGACTTCACGGCCGAGCCCGGGCATGACGGGGTGGCGGCACAACGAAGAGAGCCATGGACCTCACCCTCCCGGCCCACGCCCTGCGCGACCGTCTCCTGAGACGCGAGATCTCCGCCGTCGAGCTCCTCGACGCCACGCTCGAACGGATCGCGGCCGTGAACCCGTCCGTGAACGCGGTCGTCGGCATAGAGGCGGAGCTGGCGCGGGCGGCGGCCGAAGAATCGGACCGCCGCATCGCCGCAGGCGAGGCGCGTGCGCTCGACGGGCTTTCGATCACCATCAAGGATGCCTTCGACGTGGCCGGCCTGCGCTCGACCGCCGGCGCGCCGGCCTACCGGGACCGCGTGCCCAGCGCCGATGCGGCGCCGGTGGCGCGGCTGCGCGCCGCCGGCGCCGTCATCGTGGCCAAGAGCAACGTCCCGACCTTCGTCAGCGACTTCCAGAGCTACAACCCGCTCTACGGCACGTCGAACAATCCATGGGATCTCGCCCGCTCGCCGGGCGGCTCGTCGGGCGGCGCGGCGGCGGCGGTCGCGACCGGGATGGCGGCGTTCGAGCTCGCCTCCGACCTCGGCGGCTCGGCGCGCTGGCCGGCGCATGCCTGCGGCGTTTTCGGGCTCAAGACCACCTGGAGCCTCGTGCCGACCTGGGGGCACGTCCCCCCTCCCCCCGAGCGCCGCACGGCCAGGAACGTCGACGTGATGGTGGCGGGGCCGCTCGGCCGCTCCGCCGCCGACCTCGATCTCGTGCTGCCGGTGCTGGCAGGGCCGCGCGACCCGACGGTGCGGACCGCCCTCGCCCCGCCGCGCCGTACCGACCCGCAAGGCCTGCGCGTCGCGCTCTGGGTTGACGACCCCTTCGCCCCGGCTCAAGCCGAGGTGACGGCCGGCGTGCGGCGCGCGGCGCGGCTCCTCGAGGAGGCCGGCGCGGTCGTCGACGAGGCGGCGCGGCCCGCCGTGCGCTTCGAGGAGGCCTTCGAGGTCTTTTCCCTGCTCAACCACTTCATCGTGGCCTACGGGCTGCCGCCGAAGATCCGGCTGCGCCTGCAGCAGGGCGCGGCCTCAGCCTCCCCGAACGACCTCTCGCACCGGGCGCTGCAGGCGCGGGGCGCCCGCATGACGCCCTCGCTCTACCACCAGACGACCCTGCGCAAGCGCCGCATCGAGCGGCAGTGGGCGCGCTTCTTCGAGCGCTACGACGTGATCCTGTGCCCGCTGGCCCCGGTCGCAGCGATCCCGCACGACCACAATCCCGACGTCCACGCCCGCACGCTCGACGTGGACGGGCGGAGCCTGCCCTACCTCGACTTCCTCAAGTGGGGCTCCCTGGCGAGCGGCGCCGACCTCCCCGCCGCCGCCGTTCCGGTGACGCGCACGACGGCCGGCCTGCCGACCGGCGTGCAGATCATCGCCGCACGGGGCGAGGACCGCACCGCGGTCGCGGTCGCCGGGATGCTGGAGAAATTGGGCTGCCGCTACGAGGCGCCGCCGATCAGGCCGCCGCCCTGACCTTCTCGACCTCGACCGTCGTGCCGCTCGCGGTCGCGCGCTCGCGGGCGACGATGCGGTCGCCGGGCTCGATGACGCCGAGGGCCACGTCGCGGTCGGGCAGCACCACGGTCGCGCTCTTGTTGAGGAACACGACGACGTGGCGCTTCTCACGAAGCGAGGCCGCCGCCCACTGCTTGAGCTGGCCGTAATAGGGCTCGCGCCTCCACGCCGCGGCGTTGCCGGGGTCGACCTGCACCAGGAGGAACCGCGTCGCAGGGTCGACGGTAAGCACCATCTTGGAGCGCTCGGGCTTCCACTCGGGGCCGAGCCAGGGCGCCGTCATCCACAGGCAGTGGAAGGCGCGGCAGTGCTCCGGCCGGGTCGCATGGATGCCGCAGCCCTTGCCCGGCAGGCAATGCCGGCACCACTGCCCCATCGGCTTGTTGAGCGACGGCACGTCGAACACCTTGCAGCACAACGTGCAGGTGCCGCAGTCCTTCCCCGGCGCCGGCTGCGACGCGAACTGTTGCGGATCGAGCATTCTCATGGTCCCTGGAAGGGGAGCACCACGAAATGGTGGCGGACGCAAGGCAGCCGACGGCGGGTCTTTGAACCGCCGCGATTCCCTCGGTACCCTTCTCCCTTGAGTCGCCCTGGAGACCGCCCGTGCTGTCGAACCTTGCCGCCCGCGACGTCGAGACGCTGATCCACCCCTACACGCACCTCGCGAGCTTCCGCGAGACGGGCCCGCTCATCCTCGAGCGCGGCGAGGGGGCGTGGGTCTTCGATTCGGACGGCAAGCCCTACCTCGAAGGCATGGCGGGCCTGTGGTGCACGGCGCTCGGCTACTCCAACGCCGAGCTGATCGACGCCGCCATGGAGCAGTTCAAGAAGCTCCCGTTCACGCACCTGTTCTCCGGCCGCAGCCACGACCCCGCGATCGAACTTGCCGAGAAGCTCAAGGAGATCGCGCCCGTCCCGATGTCGAAGGTGTTCTTCACGGCGTCGGGCTCGGAGGCGAACGACACCCAGGTCAAGCTCGTCTGGTACATGAACAACGCGCTCGGGCGCCCGCGGAAGAAGAAGATCATCGCCCGGCTTAAGGGCTACCACGGGGTGACGGTGGCGGCAGCCTCGCTCACGGGGCTGCCCGCGAACCACACCGACTTCGACCTGCCGATCGCCAATATTCTGCACACCTCCTGCCCGCACCACTACCGCTTCGCCGAGCCCGGCGAGTCCGAGGAGGATTTCTCGACTCGCTTGGCCGAGGAACTCGAGGAGCTGATCCAAAAGGAGGGGCCGGACACGGTCGCTGCCTTCATCGCCGAGCCGGTGATGGGCGCGGGCGGGGCGCTGATCCCGCCCGCCGGCTATTTCCCGAAGATGCAGGCGGTGTGCGAGCGGCACGACATGATGTTCATCGCCGACGAGGTCATCACCGGCTTCTGCCGGCTTGGGACGATGTGGGGCTCCGAAAAGCTCGACATCCGCCCGGACACGATCTCCTTCGCCAAGGCCGTGACCTCGGCTTATCTCCCCCTCGGCGGCGTGATGGTGAACGAGGCCATGTACCAGGCCCTCCTCGACGAGAGCCGCAAGATCGGCCTCTTCGGCCACGGCTACACCTATTCGGGCCACCCGGTGTCCTGCGCCGTCGCCATGAAGGCGATCGAGATCTACCGGCGCGACCGCATCGCCGAGCGGACGAAGGCCAAGGCGCCGCTGTTCGAGGGGCGTCTCGCGGCGCTTGCCCAGCATCCGCTCGTCGGCGAGGCGAAGGGCCTGGGCCTCATCGGCGGCCTCGAGATCGTTGCCGACAAGGCGACGAAGCGGCAGTTCGAGGTGAAGCGCGGCGTCGCCGCGAAATGCATCGGCTTCGCGCAAGCCGAGGGGCTGATCGTGCGCTCGCTCTCCGGCGACCGCATCGCGGTGTGCCCGCCGCTGATCGTCTCGGAGGAGGAGATCGGCGAGCTGTTCGACCGCCTCGGCCGCGCCCTCGACCGCACCTATGAGTGGGTGCAGGGAGAGGGATTGGCGGCGTGAAGGGCGCCCTCCCCTCCGTAAGGCGGAGGGGCTGATCCCTTAACCTGTCCTTAAGATTCGCCGTCAATGCCTATGGCGAGGGCGCCACGCGAAGGCCGCGGACGGGCCGCAATCGGGCCCAGGGACGGTCGCGATGGCCGGGCACGCTAACCCTGGCGACCCCGAGAGGTCGCGGGAACGAAGAAGAGAGCCATGGTTCGCAAAGCCCAAGACTTCGACACCCGGCGCGATTCGTCGCTGAAGCGCGCCCCGCATGAGGGCGGGTTCAAGCCGCTCGCGATCCCGGCCGTCGCAGCCGCCGTGAGCGCCGGCGCCAAGGCGCGGGCGCGCAAGGCCGCGCCCCAGGAAGTCCCGGCGACCTTACGCCGCGACGGCTTCACGGACTGACGATGCGGCTCTGGAGCCGGCGATCCTTTATTGCGACCGCCGCCGGCTCCGCCCTCGGCGCCCTCGGGCTTGCCGGCTACGGCTTCGCGGTCGAGCCGGCCTTGCGCCTGCGCGTCCAGCGCTACGCCTTGACGCCCCCGGGCTGGGTGCCCGGCCTGCGCCTGCGCCTCGCGGTGCTGGCCGACATCCACGCCGGCATGCCATCGATGCCGATGGACCGCGTGCGCCACATCGTCGAGGTGGCGAACGCGCTCGAGCCGGACCTGATCCTCCTCCTCGGCGACTATGCCAACACCGACCGTTTCCTCGACATTCGGGCCGATTGGTCCGAGGTGATCCCGGCCCTCACGGCGCTCAAGGCGCCGCTTGGCCGCTACGCCATCCTCGGCAACCATGAATGGTGGGACGACCCGAGCGCCCAGAAGGCGCGGCGCGGGCCGACCGTCGCGCACGGCATCTTCGCCAGGACCGACATTCCCCTCCTCGAGAACGACGCCGTGCGCCTGTCGAAGGACGGCCGACCGTTCTGGCTCCTCGGGCTTGGCGACCAGCTCGCCTTCCACATCGCGCGCCGGCGCCAGGAGGGCATCGACGACCTCCCCGGCACCCTCGCCAAGGTCACCGACGACGCGCCCGCGATTCTCCTCGCGCACGAGCCCGACATCTTCCCGAAGGTGCCGCGGCGGGTGTCGCTGACGCTCTCCGGCCACACCCACGGCGGGCAGGTGCGCCTGTTCGGCTGGTCGCCGGTGGTGCCGTCGAAGTACGGCAACCGCTACGCCTACGGCCACGTGGTCGAGGACGGGCGTCACCTGATCGTCTCCGGCGGCCTCGGCACGGTCTCGGCCGGCCTCGCCCCGGTGCGATTGGGCGTGCCGCCGGAAATCGTGCTAGTGGAGCTTGGAGGCGACGGCGGGACGGTGAGCTGACGGCGTTTTCGCCGAGTGGAGATCGGATGTTTCGCAGCAACCAGCTGTTCACCGACGGCGCCGCTTACGAGCAGCTCATGGGGCGCTGGAGCCGGCGGGTCGGCGATGTTTTCGTGCAGTGGATCGGCGCGCCCCCGAACCTTCGCTGGCTGGACATCGGCTGCGGCACCGGCGTCTTCACCGAGCAGGTGATCCGGGATTGCGCCCCGGCTGCGGTGACCGGGATCGATCCCTCGCCGGAGCAGCTGGCCTTCGCGGAAGGCCGTGCAGGGCTCAGAGGGGCGGAGTTCCGCGTCGGCGACGCGCAGGACCTGCCTTTCGCGGACGACAGCTTCGACATCGCCGTCATGGCGCTCGTCGTCCACTTCATCCCTGATCCCGGCAAGGCGGTGAGGGAGATGGCGCGGGTCCTGCGGCGTGGCGGCTTAGGCACGGCCTATGTCTGGGACTACACGAAGGCCGGCTCTCCCACGGCGCCGCTCGCCGCCGCCATAAAGGCGATCGGCCTTGAAGCGCCCGCTCCGCCGAGCCCGAACGCGACCTCGTCGGCGGCCTTGCGCGACCTGTGGCAAGGCGCCGGATTGGCGCAGATCGAGGAGCGGACGATCGCCATTGCGGTGGAGTTCGCCGATTTCGAGGAGTTCTGGAGTTCGATGACGGTCCCGGTCGGGCCGGTCGGCCAAGCGATCGCCGACATGACGCCGGACAGCCGGGCGCGGCTGCGGAGCGCTCTCGAAGAGCGGATGCCGGCCCGCGCCGACGGACGCGTCGTCTACGAAGCGCGGGCCAACGCCATCAAAGGCCGGAAGGCAGGGTAGCGTCGCCAGCCCCTCACCCGCTCGGCTTCTCCCGCAAGCGGGAGAGGCATCTACCGCACGATCACCTTGGTCCCGACCGGGACGCGGTTGTAGAGCTCGACCACGTCGATGTTGCGCATGCGGATGCAGCCGGAGGAGGCCGCCTGGCCGATCTTCTCGGGCTCGTTCGTGCCGTGGATGCGGTAGAGCGTGTCCTTGTTGCCCTCGAAGAGGTAGAGGGCGCGGGCGCCGAGCGGGCTGTTCGGGCCGCCGGACACCGGGTGGACGTGCGGCCAGCGCTTCTTCATCTCGGCCGGCGGGTTCCAGTCCGGCCACTCGGCCTTGCGCTGGACGGTCGCCGTGCCGGTCCAGCCGAAGGCCTCGTCGCCGACCGCGACGCCGTAGCGGATCGCGCGCTTGTTCGGCAGCACGTAGTAGAGCTGGCGCTCCTTGGTCTCGACCACGATGGTCCCGGGCTTCTCGCCGGTCGGGTCGTCGACCTCGTAGCGGGCGAAGATCGGGTCGATCTCGGCCTGCGGCGAGAGCGCCATCCACTCGGTATCGCGCTTCGTGAGCGAGGGATCGGCGACGCCCTTGAACTGGCACCCGCCGAGCGCGACGGCGAAGCCGGCCGCGAGGGTGAGAAGAGGGAAGCGCATCGAATCCAGCCCCGGCCCTGTTGCCGCCGTTGTGCGGCCCGCATGGTTAATCGGCGGTTACGCCTGTCCATGGGTTAAGCCCGCCGGGAGCGATGCGGAACCCATGCCGGACCTCGCGCCGTCGCAAGGTCGGGGCTTGTTGCATCCGGGCCACATCGGGGGCACATGGGGCGGACTTGGGGCGAAGCCCCCGGGAGCCCCGCATGTCGACGCTCTACCTCTGCCACCCGTCAACCCTCGAGCACCGCACGCCCCCGGGCCACCCGGAGCGCCCCGACCGCATCCGAGCGATCGAGCGGACCCTCGAGGACGAGCGATTCGCCTCCCTTGTCCGCGAGCAGGCGCCGCTCGGCACGCCCGAGATGGCGGCGCTCGCCCACCCGCCGGCCTACGTGACGGCTATCCAGGAGGTCGCCCCGAAGGACGGGATGGTGGCGATCGATGCCGACACCACCATGTCCCCAGGCACCTTCGAGGCGGTGATGCGCGGCGTCGGCGCGGCCGTGCATGCGGTCGACGAGGTGATGGCGGGCCGCGTCCGCAACGCCTTTGTCGCCATGCGCCCGCCCGGCCACCACGCCGAGCGCACCCGCGCCATGGGGTTCTGCTTCTTCAACAACGCCGCGGTCGCGGCCCGGCACGCTCAAGAAGCGCACGGCGCGGAGCGCGTCGCGATCGTCGACTGGGACGTTCACCACGGCAACGGCTCGCAGGACATCTTCTGGAGCGACCCGTCGGTGATGTACTGCTCGACGCACCAGATGCCGCTCTACCCGGGCACCGGCGCGGTCTCCGAGCGCGGCGACCACGGGACCATCGTCAACGCACCCTTGCGGCCCGGCGACGGCGGCGACGTCTTCCGGGAGGCCTTCGAGACCGCGATCCTGCCGCGGCTCGAAAACTTCGCTCCCGACTTCGTCGTGATCTCGGCCGGGTTCGACGCCCACTGGCGCGACCCGCTCGCCAACCTCAACCTGACGGAAGCGGACTTCGACTGGGCGACCCGGAAGCTGATCGATCTTGCCGGGAAGCGCTGCCACGGGCGCATCGTCTCGGTGCTGGAGGGCGGCTATGACCTCGACGGCCTGTCGAAGTCCGTCGCCGCCCACGTGACGGCGCTGATGGGCGCCTGAAGCGGCCCGATCAGGAGGCGGGCTCGAGCGGCTCCTCGCCGAGGAGCGCGATGCCGAAGCCCGAGAGGCCGACGTAGGCGCGCGACGAGGACGCGAGATTGCGGATCGACGCGACTCCGAGGTCGCGCAGGATCTGGGCACCGAGGCCGACCTCGCGCCACTGCCGCACGCGGGCGGCCTCGGCCCCGGCCTCCTGATCGGCGTAGCTCGTCAGCGGCACGCCGGCAGTGCCGTCGCGGAGATACACCAGCACGCCGCGTCCCTCTTTGGCGAAGCGCCGGAGCGCCGCCTGGACGCCCCGCCCACCCTCGAAGATGTCGGCGACGACGTTCGCCCGGTGCAGGCGCACCAGGACGTTCTCGCCGTCGCCGATGCGCCCGTGGACGAAGGCGAAATGCTGCACCGGGTCGAAGGGGGTCGAATAGGCGTAGCCGGTGAGCTCGCCGAACTCGGTCCGCACCGGGAAGGTGCCGAGGCGCTCGACGAGCTTCTCGCGCGCCTGGCGATAGGCGATGAGGTCGGCGACCGAGATGCGCTTCAGGCCGTGCTCCGCGGCGAAGGCGGTGATCTGCGCGCCCTTCATCACCGTGCCGTCGTCGTTCGCGAGCTCGCAGATCGCGGCGACCGGCGGCAGCCCCGCGAGCCGGCAGAGGTCGACCGCCGCCTCGGTGTGGCCCGAGCGCATGAGCACGCCGCCGTCCTTGGCGATGAGCGGGAAGACGTGCCCGGGGCGCACGAAGTCGGACGCCCCCATGTTGTTGTTGGCGAGCGCCCGGACCGTGTTGGTGCGCTGCTCGGCCGAGATGCCGGTGGTGAGGCCGTGGCGCGTGTCGACCGAGACCGTGAAGGCGGTGCCGAGCGGCGCGTCGTTCGAGGCCACCATCGGATCGAGGCGCAGGCGCCGCGCCTCCTCAAGCGTCAGCGGCGCGCACACGATGCCGCAGGTGTGGCGGATGATGAAGGCCATCTTCTCCGGCGTGCACAGCGAGGCCGCGACGGTGAGGTCGCCTTCGTTTTCGCGGTCGTCGTCGTCCGTCACGACGACGATCTCGCCGCGGGCGAAGACTTCGACGGCTTCGGTGACCCGGTTCGACATCAACGCTTCTTCTCGAACGGCCATGTCACGCCTGCGCCGGCCTGCGCGCGCTGACGCAGGAACTGGTCGGCGAGCACGCAGGCGACCATCGCCTCGCCGACCGGAACGGCGCGGATGCCGACGCAGGGGTCATGGCGGCCCTTGGTGACGATCTCGGTCGCTTCGTTGTAGCGGGTCACGGTCGCGCGCGGTGAGAGAATCGAGGAGGTCGGCTTCACGGCAAAGCGCGCGACCACCGGCTGCCCGGTCGAGATGCCGCCGAGGATGCCGCCGGCGTGGTTCGACAGGAACACCGGCGCGCCGGCGTTGCCGGGGCGCATCTCGTCGGCGTTGTCCTCGCCCTTCAGCGCCGCCGCCGCGAAGCCGTCGCCGATCTCGACCCCCTTCACCGCGTTTATCGACATCAGCGCGCCCGCGAGCTCCGCGTCGAGCTTGCCGTAGACCGGGGCGCCCAAGCCCGGCGGCACGCCCTCCGCCACCACCTCGATGATAGCGCCGATCGAGGAGCCGTCCTTTCGCAAGTCGTCGAGGTAGCCTTCGTAGAACGCGGCGGCCTTCGCGTCCGGGCAGAAGAAGGGGTTTCGCCCGACCTCGTCCCAGTCCCAGTTCGCCCGGTCGATGGGGTGCGGGCCCATCTGCACCAGCGCTCCGCGGATCGTCACGCCTGACAGGATCTTGCGGGCGATGGCGCCGGCGGCGACCCGCGCCGCGGTCTCGCGGGCCGAGGAGCGCCCGCCGCCGCGGTAGTCGCGCAGGCCGTACTTCACGTCGTACGTATAATCGGCGTGACCGGGACGGTACTTGTCACGGATGTCCGAATAGTCCTTCGAGCGCTGGTCGACGTTCTCGATCAGGAGCGCGATCGGCGTGCCGGTCGTGACCTGCCGCTCCATGCGCTCGTCCCGGAACACGCCGGAGAGGATCTTCACCTCATCCGGCTCGCGGCGCTGGGTCGTGAAGCGCGACTGCCCGGGCCGGCGCCGGTCGAGCTCGGCCTGGATGTCGGCGGCCTCGAGCGGGATCATCGGCGGACAGCCATCGACCACGCACCCGAGCGCCGGCCCATGGCTCTCGCCGAAGGTCGTGACGCGGAAGAGGTGGCCGAAAGTGTTGTGGGACATGGGGCGGGTTTAGGTGCAAAGCTTGAGGCTGTCACCTCTTCCCATGCGCCGGGGCACGCTCCACTGTCGTCCCCAGCGAGCCGCGTAGCGGCTCGGGAAGGGGACCCATACGCTGCCATGGACCGCTACGCCGTTTACATCCTGGCGAGCCGCCGCAACGGTACCCTCTACATCGGTGTGACCAGCAACCTCGTCAGGCGGATCGAGCAGCACAAAGCGCTCGCCGTGCCGGGGTTCACGCGCCAGTACGCGGTGACTACGCTCGTCTATGTCGAACGCTATCCTACGATTGTGGAAGCCATCGCCCGCGAGAAGCAGCTCAAGGGCTGGAACAGGGCCTGGAAGATCAAGCTGATCGAGCGTTCCAACCCGGAGTGGCTCGATCTCGACCCGACTGCCTGTTGAGAGAGGGGTTGGGTCCCCTTCCCTCGCCTGCGCTACGCTCCGGCTCGCCGGGGACGACAGTAGCCCCTAAAGCCGCTTCGCGACCTCTTCGAGCATGACCTCGGTCGCGCCGCCGCCGATCGCCTGGACGCGGGCATCGCGCGTCATGCGCTCGATCGCGGTCCCGTGCATGTAGCCGTAGCCGCCGTGGAACTGCAGGCAGTCGTACATGACCTCGTTGACGAGCTCGCCGCAGTAGGCCTTCAGCATCGAGACCTCCCGAACGACGTCCTCGCCGCGCGCGTCGCGCCAAGCCGTCGCGTAGACGAGCTGGCGGCCGGCCTCGACCTTGGCGGCAAGCATGGCGAGGCGCTGGCGGATCGCCTGCTTCTCGTAGAGCGGCGCGCCGAACGCCTTGCGGGTCCGGACATAGTCGAGCGTGAGGTCGAGCGCCGCCTGCGCCTCGCCGATCGCCATCGCGCCCAGCACGATGCGCTCGTTCTGGAAGTTCCGCATGATGGCGTAGAAGCCCTGCCCCTCGGCGCCGAGCCGGCCGGCTTCCGGGACGAAGCAATCCTCGAACACGAGCTCCGCGGTGTCCGACGAGCGCCAGCCGTGCTTGTCGAGGGCGCGGGCGACCTTGAAGCCCGCGGCGCCCTTCTCGACCAGGAACATGGTCACGGCCTTGCTCGCGGGACCCGCCGTGCCGGTCTTCGCGGCGACGAACGTAAGGTCGGCGTGGACGCCGTTCGTGATGTAGAGCTTCGTTCCATCGAGCACGTATCCGCCGGCGACCCGCCGCGCCGTCGTGCGTAAGGCCTTCACGTCCGAGCCGGCGTCGGGCTCGGTGACCGCGACCGCGGTGATCGCCTCGCCCGAGACGATCTTCGGCAGCCACCGCGCTTTCTGCTCCTCGTTCCCAGCGTTGAACAGGTGCACGGACGCCATGTCGGTGTGCACGAGCGCGGTGATCGCGACGCCCGAGAAGGTCGAGCGCCCGAGTTCCTCGGCGAGGACGACGGTCGCGAGCGTATCGAGGCCCGACCCGCCGTATTCCTCCGGATAGCGGATGCCGAAGAAGCCGAGCGCGCCCATCCGCCTCAGCACCGGGCGCGGCACGAACCCCTCGACCTCCCAAGCCGCCGCGTTCGGCTTGATCTCCTCCTCCACGAACCGCCGCACCTGGGCCCGGAGCAGCTCGTGCTCCGCGGCGAAAAACGGCGAGGTGGAGGCTGTCGCCTGGGCCGTCATATCCGTCTCACGGGTCGCTGGTCACGCCGATGTAGAGGGTGCCGTTGCGGCGGCTTGCCGAATGTAGACGGCGTAGCGGTCCATAGGGTGTATGGGTCCCCTTCCCTCGCCTCCGCTTCGCTCCGGCTCGCCGGGGACGACAGTGGAGCTACGCGGCCTCCCTGACCTCCTCCGCCCGATGCACCACCGGAACCGCCGGCGCGCCTTCCCATTCGGAGTTCGCCGGGATGTTCTCGCCCTTCATCACCACGGTCAGGGGCCGCAGGCGCGCGTAGTCGCCGATGTGGGTGTCGTAGAGCACCGTGGCGTTCGCGCCGACGAAGACGCCCTTGCCGAGGGTCACGCGGCCGACCTTCATGACGCGATCCTCGTAGAGATGGGTCTGCAGGGCCGAGAGGGCATTGATGGTGCAGAAGTCGCCGACGGTCACGCAGTCGAACTCGGTGATGTCGGTCGTGTTCATGCAGATGCCCTGGCCCATCCGGGCCCCGAACAGGCGCAGGAACCAGGGCAGGAACGGCGTGCCCTGGAGATGCTCGAGCAGCACCTTGCCGCCAAGCCCCCAGTAGAGCACGGCGACGGCCTCGGTGCGCATCGCCCACCAGGACCACATCGGCTTCATGAGCGGCGCGTAGACCCCCATGGTGAGCCACTTCACGGCGACGACGATGAAGGTCTGGAGGAGCGGGATCACGATCGAGGCCGCGACGAAGCTCAGCGCCAGCATGCCCCAGTCGCGGGTCTGCACGGCGGGGTAGAAGAAGTTGTCGAT